>LSZA01000024.1 GCA_001637315.1 Phormidium willei BDU 130791
CCGAGACCTGAAGTACTTGAAGAGAGTCGAGCGCCTTCACTTACCTCCACCTGGTTGGCAAAAATGCTAATATCTCCCGCGTCGCCTCGTCCACTTTCCTCAACATTGGTCGATACCCTGGCGTTGTTGGACAACACCACTCGGTCAGTGGCATCTACAGTCACGGTTCCCGCGTCTCCTTCACTTGAAGTCCTCGAAGAGAGTTCAGCCCTTTCACTGATTTGCACGAGGTTAGCCGTCACGCTGATATTTCCGGCGTTGCCTCGTCCGCTTTCCTCAACATCAGTGAACACTTGTCCGTTGGACAACACAAACCGGTCAGTGACTTCTACGGTCACGGTTCCCGCGTCTCCCTCAGCCAAGGTACTTGAAGAGAGGAACGCGCCATCTCGCACGATCACAGTCTCGCCCCTGAGAGTGATGTTACCGGCATTTCCCGCGCTTCCCAGACCGGAAATACTTGAGGATAAAGAAGCCTCGGCACTGATTTCAACCAAGTCGGCGATAACATCGATGTTTCCAGCGTTCCCCTGTCCACCGTCCTCAACATTGGTCGATACCCTGGCGTTGTTGGAGAACGCGACTCGCTCACTCGCTTCTACAATCACTCTCCCCGCGTCTCCTTCACCAAAAGTCCTCGAAAACAGTTGGCTGTTATCTCGCACTTCTACAATCGCGGCTGTGACGCGGATGTCTCCGGCGTTGCCTCGTCCCCCTTGTTCTACATCGGTGTTAGCCTGTCCATTGGAGAAGACCACTCGCTCACTGGCTTCTACGGTCACAGTTCCCGCGTCTCCCTCAGCGAAGGTACTTGAAGAGAGGAACGCCTCTTGGCTGACTTCTACAGTCTCACCCGTGATCCTGATGTTACCGGCATTTCCCGGACCTTCGGTACTTGAAGAGAGGAACGCCTCTTGGCTGACTTCTACAGTCTCACCCGTGATACTGATTTCACCGGCGTTTCCCTCACCTAAGGTACTTGAATCGAGGAAAGCGCCATCTCGCACTTCTACGGTCTCGCCGGTGATACTGATGTTACCGGCATTTCCTGTCCCGTCTTTGCGATTCGTGTTCCCGATATTTCCCTCATCCAATGTGAAGTTACCCGAAAAGAGGAGTGCCTCTTGGCTGATTTCTACGGTCTCGCCGATGATACTGATGTTACCAGCGTCTCCTTCTCCTGAGGTGTCTGAAAAGAGGAGTGCCTCTTGGCTGATTTCTACGGTGTCTCCGGTGATCCTGATGTTACCGGCATGGCCTTGCGCGAAGGTACTCGACGAGAGGAATGCACCATCTCGCACGATCACGGTGTCTCCGGTGATACTGATGTTACCGGCATTGCCCTGGGCGAAGGTACTCGAATCGAGGAATGCACCATCTCGCACTGTCACGGTCTCACCGGTGATACTGATGTTACCGGCATTTCCTTCTCCTGAGGTTGCCGAAGACAGGTAAGATTCGTCTTGTAATTCTACGGTGTCGGCAACGACGCGAATATCCCCAGCATTTCCCAAGGAATTCTCTAGAACTGAATTGGTCATGAAGCTCTCAGACAGGGTGAGTTGTCCGGTGGCGTTGAGTTCGATATTTCCTGAATCTGCGCCGGCAACTCCCAATCCTTCGGCAATGCCAGCTTCTATAAAACTGCTGCTGCTGATGTTAATGTCGGAGCCATCGATCGCAATCTCACCGCCAATTCTATCAATGACGCTGATGCCAATGTTGGTGAGGGAAATTGACGATCGCCCCAGGTTGTCAGGAAACTCCCATCCACTCAGACGCCAGATCGGCCCTGACTGATGAGAGGACAAGGTAATGGTTCCTGTCTCGTTGACTCCTCCAAGGGCGATTCGTCCTCCAGGGGCTTCTAGTTGAGCGCCATCGAGAGCGATCGCACCCCCGAGTAACGCCAGAGTTGCCTGTTTGGGAACTGTCAAAAAGGCCCCAGTTGCCTCAAGGTTCCCGGGACTGTTGCCAAATTGCACGCCAACGGGAACGCCGACGGTCAAGAGAGGAGGCGCTTCTGGGCTCGTTGCGCTAAAGTGATTGCCACCCTGAAACACCAAGCTATTGGCGGTACTGGCAAAAAATGACCCACTGACATCTAAACTCGCGTTTGGCCCGAAGACAATGCCGTTGGGATTGAGGAAAAATAGGTTCGCCGCACCGCTGACACCAAGCTCCCCATCGATGTTAGATAGATTGTCCCCAGTCACTCGTGTGAGAATGTTCTCGATGTTGACTGGGTTATCGAAATAAACGGATTCGGCGGTATTGATGTTAAAGTCTTGAAAACTGTGGAAGAGGTTGGAGCCACGCCTGGCCCCACCTTCAATTAGGGTGGTGCCACTGTCAATATCGGGGGTCACGATAGAGGCGTCACCGCCTAACGTGCTATCCGGTATGATTTGCACCAGCCAAGGCTCCTCCGGGGTCTGGGAGAGGCCCTTAGCCGTTGGGTCAATTTTGCGGTTAGATGCCGCGTCAACTGGGGAACTCACCAGGCTTGTGGTCAAGACGACTAGCCCGAGTTGAAACCAGCCCCCAGCTTGAGAAGCGATCATGAATGGTAGTCCTTTTGGTTTGGGCAGGGTTGAGCGGTCAAGGATTAGGTTAAATCGTCAATGCGAGCTTGTAATTCTTGGATGCGTTCTGTGTCGTTGAGGCGTTCGTAACCGCTTTGGGCTTCTATGAGCAGCTCGATCGCCACCTGGGGCTGCTCTAACAGGACGTTGACTTCTGCCAAGCCTGAGCGAGCATCCGCTAATCCTTGAATCTCCTCGTTGCTGGTGGCGATCGCGATCGCCTGTTCATACCGCTCCTGGGCCAACAGGTTCAAGCCGATATAACGATAGATGTCTCCTAACACCTGATACACTTCCAGGGTTTGGGTTCCTGATGCGACAAACGGCTCTAAGGTGGCGATCGCCTCGGCGAGTAAGTCTTCTCGAATATAAATATCGGCAATGGCTAGAGCTTCAGTTTCTTCAGGAAACCCTTGTTCACGAATCTGAGCCACATCAGCTGCAACCAGGTATAAATCCTCGGGGTACAATAATTCAAATGTTGCCGTCTCAGACCCCACATCGAGCTGGGACGAGACACCGGTATCAGCTTCAACGATGACGCGATAGTCGACTCCTGGACTCAAGGGGGGAGTCCCCGGATACTGTACCTGAGTCCCACTCACCTCGGTTTCCCAGGTCACATCAGAGCCAATCACTTGCACGGTGTAGCGGCTGGCCCCGGCCACTGAATTCCAACGCAGCATCGGTTGCGAGTCTGAAATGATGGTGCGGCGTGGCGTGATGACATAAGGAAGAGTCGGATCAATACCGCCGAGGGTATTATCGCTTTGGCGTCCCACCCTCAAGCTGAAGCCGCCATCGGGAGGACAGCCCCAAACTACACCCCGCTCGATGTTGGAGTTCATTGTCCAGGTGGTGGTCAAGTCTGAGCAGCGGATACGGACTTGAGCGCCCCCTTCTGTTCGCACGAGATCGCCAGTGCTCAAGCGCATTCCCCCACGAGCGGACTGATATTGGGATTGTCCTGAACGTTTGATTTGAGCCGAACCGTTCACGTCGACTAGTAAAAACTCTGAAGCCCGCGCCGGGGTTGGTAGTGAAAGCCCCAATGCTAACAGAGTTGAGGCAAAGGTCACATATCCGTACAACTTCATGGCGTTTTAGCAACTTTTTGAGGTGAAAACGAGCAAAAATGTCAGACCCAGCAGCACCCTCCTTCTGCTTCGGGAGGGGGCGCGACCCTAGATAGAGACCCCCCATCTGGGACAGCCCGAGTCGGGGCGGTTTCAGGTCTGAGAAAGACCCGAGGCCAGGTCAAATGTTTAGATAGATTAGCCTCTTGTATCTAGTTATTTTCTGTTATAACCGATAAATCATAAGTGTCAAGTGAATTCTTGGACTTGTTTATTGCCGCCCAGTCTCATGATCAATTTCTAAATTCAATTGAGACTTAAAAATTCCGGATAAATTAAACCAAATAGTGTTCATCATCTTTAATCAACCTGTTGAGTTGAGCTTATATCCTATCGCAAAAGTTGGTCTGAATCGGACAAAAAATAGGGGATAAAGAGACAAGAGGTCGGGGATTCTCTCTCAACTTAGAGTCTTCTAAGCCAATCTTCAATTGCGATGCCTGCGATCGCCCTCAAAAGAGTCCAGCCCTGCCAAACCTAGCACTGGTTTAAGGTGACAGGTCGGGGTCACTCTCATCGAGAGTCGTTTCCTCCTCAGGAGTGGCAGAGGAATCAGCGTCGTCAGACTCGGCTTGAGACAGTCGCTGGCGGGCCAGGTTGAGCCACATATCTTCTTCAGAATTAAGTCCCCGAGCCAACGCATAACACTGTTGCCATTGCTCTAAAACTTCCCCAGGATTTTGATTTTGGTCTTCTAAGGCTTGAGCTAACAAGCAGTGAGGGGCGGCCGCTTGAGGGTTGATCTCCAGAGCTTTCCTGAGTTCGCTCTCCGCTTCAAGGGGTCGATCTTGCTTCAACCGCGCCCAGCCAAGATTCTTTAAAAAGACATATTCGATCGCCTGAAGACTCCCTGACGAACAGTATTTAATCTCGATATTGTCGCGATTTTCCAGTTTTAACTGTCCCTGTTTCAACAACGTCGCCGCTCCCGCATAATCTTCAGACCGAACAATATAAAGACGAGCCAAGTTGTTATAGGCTTCGATACAGTCTCCAAGCAACGCCACCCGATATTCAGCTTGGGCTTTATCAAATTCGAGTAAGTCTTCATAAATGTTTCCTAAGCGGAAATGAGCTTCCATATTGTTAGGATCGAGTTCTAAGGCTCGTTGGAACTGAGCTAAGGCGAGGGTGGTTTGAAACTGCCGTTGAGCGGTGATCCCCCGTCGGACGTAAAACCGGGCGATGTTGGGTAAATAGGCTTGGAATCCCAATAATCCCAAAAAAACAGCCAGAGCTAGTGTCAATTTAGCTTCATGCCATAAATATTTGGGCAGATTGAACCCCGTCAGCGATCGCTCGATGATCTGTTGCCCCACTTTACTCAAGGGTGCACCGGCTGCCAATAGGGCAATCAGGCCCTGTCCGATGGTGGCAAAGGCACCGATCGCATCAGGCCCACCCGCCAAGAAGCGAGAGGAAATCGCCGCAACCAGGGCAAAATTTGAGGTCAGGATGGGAACCGTTAAGAGTTCCCAGAGCCAATTAAAGGTATCCCAGGGGTGAGTCTCCTCGGGGGGCTGAACATACCACCACCAGGCTGACTCGGGGGGATCAATAAGGTTACAAAATTTGTCTAAGGGCAGGGTTTTGGCAATGAGTCTCCCCTGTTCGCTGAGGCGTTCATCGAGGGAAATCAGCCGCAGAGCCGCCTGGGTGGAGGGGGGATGCTCTCGGGTGACTTGGGTTTGAATCTTGTCCCGTAGCAGCAAAATCTGCAAGCAGGTTTCGGGAGAGGGCGATCGCTCCTTCTCCTCACTCTCTTCAAGCTCTTGTAGGATACGCTCATAGTCCGTTAGGCTTTGCTCTAAGGCCCCGGTCAAGTCTTCCTTAAACTCCAACCGACTCATCTCCAGTTACATTGAACAAAACTTTCTCCTCCAATGTAACCACTTAATACCGGAGTGGCTAGAGCACAGAGCCACTAGAGTTGCCATCATCTCGGGTTGGGGGACACCATCTCAACGAACGTCGCTTCCATCTCACGGGCGAATTGCTCAGGATTCCAAAGTGGGGAGGTCTGACGAGACTGACGTAAACGCCAGGCGATCTCCTCCCGCAGAGCGCGATCGCAGCCCAAGCGCACCCCCCAATCCACATACTCCGCCCCATTGGTAGCAATTCCCTCCGCAATTCCCGCCTGTTGCAGAAACTCATAACTATGGCGACTGGCGAACTGTTCCCCCCGCTGCGTCACCACGGGAATGCCCATCCAGAGGGTTTCGAGGGTAGTTGTGGCGCCATTGTAGGGGAACGTATCCAACACCACATCCGCCAAACTAAGATTAGCCCGGTGACTGGCTTCGCTAGGATCATCGGGGAGAAAACGCAACTGTTCAGGGTTGACCCCTTCGGCTTGGGCCAGTTCCGTAAAAAAGTGTTCCAAGGAATGACGATCGCTGTAGAGGCCCTTAATCAGAAAATAGCTATTGGGAACTTGTTTGAGAATGCGAAGTTGCGATCGCCCATTCTCAGGATGACGTTTGGCCCCCGTCTGGGAACTCAGATACACCACCGCCTCCGGGGGAATCCCCAAATCCTCCCGTCGTCGCGTCGGAACCCCCACCTCAAATCCTTTCACGGCGATAAAACTGCCGGGTAATCGTTGAATGCGGCTCCCATAGTCATTTTGAGCCGAATCGGGGAGAAGGCGATCGCTCACCAAGAAATAGTCAATGGCCGGCAACCCCGACGCATCAAACCCCAACCACGTCGCCTGAACTGGGGCGGGTTTGAGGGCTAACACCGCCGTCGCTTTCGAGGAGGTGAGACTATCGAGATCAATCAGTAAATCTAACCCATCCTGGCGAATCAACTGGGCAATTTGGGGAATCTCAAGCGCAGAACAGTCACGAAACTGGCTCACCGACTCAGCAATCTCCTGTTGAATCGTATCTCCCGTCTGTCGTAGCGAATACGCCAACACCTCTAACTGGGGATGATGGGCCTTCAGCAGCCAACGCACTAAATAGCCCACGGAGTTACGGCGAAACGAGGCCGAGAGATAGCCAATTCGCCGCAACTGGCCCGATGGCGGTGGCGGTTCCGTGAATCCAAACTGTTCGCGGACTTTCCCTTGCAGAAATCCCGACACCTGACGACGCAGACGATGCAATTTTTGAGGATTATCTTGGAGATAGGGGAGAAAGGAGGTAACGGCGAAGCCTTGGATCATGTCAGGACGGTCTAACTGGGGCTGTGTTGCCACTAATTCCTCGAGTAACTCTTCTAAAGACCGATGAACCTCTAACGCTCGCTGAAAGCCGTCCCCAGTAGTGAGTAGACAGCGCAGTAGTAGATAATGCGCCGCGATTTTTTTACCTAAATCCGGGGCGCGATCGCAAAATATCTCAGCGTAAGCGCTGCCCCGTTCATAGTCGCCCTGTTGCTGATAGAGATTAATCAGGGCCACCAACACCGGGATATTGTCCGGTTGTAGCTGATGCCAAAGTTGGGCGATCGCAATTAAACTCTCATTCGGGCGTTGTGTGCCTTGCAAGTCCGCCGCCGCCAACTGAAAAAACTGGCGCAATAGCGGCGATCGAGGGGGCGCTGTCTCTACGGTGGTTTGAATTAACTCACTCACCCCCTCGCGGGCAAAATCCAACGGCCAGAGAAGACTTAACAGTTGCGACCTCTGCTTATCACTGATTTTGTTATTTGACAAGTATTCAACACAATTCTTAAACAACTTGTCATCAACCTGGCCGGATTCGATCAACTCAATCACCGACAGCACTGGAAACCCTCGTTCCTCACTCACCCGTTTTAACTCCTTTAACGATTGACGATAGATTGATACATCTGTTCGACCTCTCGGGTGAACTGACCTGCATTCCAGAGGGGGGCGGTACGACGATTACGCAACAGTTGCGCCGAGACTTGGCGACGTAAGGCAACATCTTGCCCCAGACGCACCCCCCAGTCGAGATAGTCCTCATCACTAAAAGCAATCCCGGCCTCGACTCCCGCATGGTTGAGGAGCGTATAGCCTTGACGACTCGCGAACTGTTGCCCCACCCGAGACACCACCGGAATGCCAGCCCAGAGGGCTTCTAAGGTGGTGGTGGTTCCATTGTAGGGGTAGGTATCGAGAACCACATCGGCAAGGGTGAGATTGGCCCGGTGAATCTCCTCGGAGGGGGTAATGGGAAGAAAGCGGAGGCGTTCGCGGTCCACGCCTTCCGCCTCAGCCAAGGCCTGAACCTGCTGCTGGAGAGAGGTGGCATCACTATACACCCCTTTGATCAAGAGATAGCTGTTGGGAACCTGAGCTAAAATCCGCAGTTGGCGGCGGGTATCCTGGGGATTGCGTTTATAGCCAGTTTGGGAACAGAAATAGACGACCGCATCGCTAGGGATATCGAGGTTATCCCGTCTTAAACTGGGAATCCCCATCTCGAAGCCATCCACGGCGATATAACTGTGGGGTAAGCGCCAGAGTTTTTCAGAATACTGTTGCTCAGCCTCGGGGCCTAACACATGGGAGTCTACCAAAAAATAGTCTACCGCCGGTAAACCCGGTGCATCACAGCCGAGCCAGGAGACTTGAATGGGAGCGGGTTTCAGGGCCAGAGTAGAGCAGCCCGCATTCGAGGTGATACTGTCGAGATCCACAAGAATGTCAATGTGATCCTGGTGAATCCTCTGCGCCGCCGCTAACCCGGAATAGGGGAGAGGGTGAAACTGGAGTGTTGTATCCTGGGCGAACTGCTGTTGTAGGCGATCGCCCGTTTGAGAGAGAGAATAGAGGTGAATCTCAAACTGTTGGCGATCGTGATAGCGCAAGAGCCAGCGAACCAGCCAACCGACCGAATGTTGGCGGAAACATTCCGAGAGATAGCCAATTTTCAGTTGATCTCCAGACCCTTTGGGAGACTGGGATTGATACCGTTCCGTCACCTGAGCCAGATGCTGTTGGATGGCCGCCTGACAGCGGTGGCCAACCCGGTTGCGTAGTTGGCGATATCCCGGTAAATCATCGCTGAGATAGGCCATCATCCCCCCAGCCGTAATCAGTTGCGAGGCTAACTCCAGGGATAACGCCGTCTCCGAGGAAATCAGCTGTTCGAGGTGCTGACGATATTGCTCAAAGGCCTGTTGTGCTTCGGGCCAACGTCCTCCTGAGCGTAGGAGGCCTCGTAACAGCAGGTGCGATCGCAGAATCTCCTGGCCGGGAGTTTCCACGTAGGCTTGAGCCTGGTGGAGATAGTCGAGACTAGCCAGATTTTGCCAACGATTTTGCAGAAATCGAGCCATCCCGAGGAGTAGAGAGAAATTCTCGGGGAGGCGAGAGAGAGCTGTTTTGAGAAACCGCTCACTTCCGGGGGGACAGTTGTTTTGCGAGAGTAGAGCCTGACAGGTTTGTTGCAATAGATCCTGAGGCGCTGAAGCGTCTGACTCCAGCAGCAGAGCCGTATTTTCGAGGAGAGCGTCATCATCCCAGAGATGGAGTTGTCCAGACAGTTGAATCAGGTGTAGAAGATTTTCCAGATGGTCGGGGTTAAATTGTCGTAGCTGTTGCCGCAGTTGCCAGGCTAAGCTGGGGTCGGGAAGTGCTAAACTCTCCTGAGCTAAGACTTGAGTGAGATGATGCGTCCAGGCCGCCTCATCCTCGCCCTCCATTAAGGGAGCCATCCAGACCAGTTGAGCCGTCATCTCATCGCCACTGAGGAGATGAGCGATACCGAGATAGGCGAAGTTTTGCTGTTCTTCCAGGATGGCGATCGCCCCCTCATAGTCCCCCTCTCGTAAGGCGGTTAGGGTACTCGGATCGGGTTGAGGAAACGTCGTCTCATCTGTCATCGCCGGCAGAAACTCCATCAGAGGTGGCACAGTTTAGTTTGGCAGATTCCTGGCCGGAATTTCTAGGGGGCCTAAATTTCTAGGGGCCATCGCAAAACGCGATCGCCCCGAAACAAGAGGCGATCGCGTTTAAGTTAAGTGGTGATCGAATTCAGGCCATTGCCTAAGATTCTATTTCATCCGTTCACCAGTCGTACATTCAGTTCCTTGGTCACCGCCTTCAGCCACGACCGGGGTTTCACCAGGAGCTGTTCCTTGGCAAGCACCAGCAGCGGTTTGACCGGTATCGGTGACGAAGACGCCGCCGACATAGGCTAACAAGACGTTGGCTTGATCGTCACGAGGGCTTGCGTCAACTTGAGTAGCATCATCACCGTCGGTGATGGCGTACTCGTAGTTGTCGGTTTGAGTGGGCAGACCAATTTTGAGTTCTTCAAAGTCCGTTGCAAACGCACCATTTTCGAGACGGTGGGCTTGTTGTTGACGCATCACAGCACCAACGGCGTTTTTCGCTTCGGACTGTCTGGCTTTTGCCGCTTGATTCAGGAATGAAGGCAGAGCGATGGCTGCCAAAATACCGATAATGATAATAACGACCAGGAGTTCAATTAGAGTGAAACCTTCGTCTTTCCCTTTGCGGTTGCTCAGGTGTTGGATGAACTTGGTTTGAAATTCAGTTTTCATGGTTGCTTCTCCTTCAGGCTTGGGGTGAATGCTTTTCCCGCTTCTGGATATAACGTACCCAGGTTGAACCGATTTCATATCACCCCCCGCCCAAAAAAAATTTGATCGGGCGGTTTTCTGGCGGTTGAAAGCGCAACTCCTCACCCCAGGAGGCATGGCTGGCTTATTGGCTCAGGAAAACAAAAGATAGGGATTCGAGACTTTGCAGTAAATCCCGCACGGCCCGAAACGCCTCCTGGGAGGAGGTAGCTTGGCCCGTCACCGGGTTAAGAGGACGAGTTTCCTCAAAGAAGTCCGTCAGAGTGGAGATAGGCTGGGGTTGCTCGAACAAGGGCAGTAAACAGGTGGCGGTGACGCTTTCGACTAAGACTTGAGCCACACCAGGGATGGAGAGGTGCTGGCTGATGGCGAAGCCACGATGTTCTTGAATACAGGCTTCGAGGTCTTGACGCACTGCCGGGGTTTGTAGCAAGGGATGGAGATGAATCTCTGCGGTGTGCCACTGCGGTTCAGTCCAGTCCTGGGGGGGGGTCCAGTCCTGGCCGTCATCGGGATGTCCCACCCAGAAGTCTAGGAGACGGTGAACCGGATGGAGGAGTTCATAGAGATGGAGTCGTTCTTCGATGGAGGTTTCGGGTAGGCTCATCCCTAGGAACGCCGGTAACTTGTCTTCCTCGACAAAGAGATTAAAGGGATTCCACTGTCGCCAGTTGACCATACTGATAAACTCAAGTTCGGTTCGTTCGAGGAGGGCAAACAAATCGGGGATGGTATAGCCACGATCTTCTCGTAACAGGTAATTGGCTAAGAGAGCTTCCTCATTGCCCTTAATTTTGGCGGACCAAACTCGCTTTTTGAGATCGACGAAGTCTCGCAGGGACTCCATCGTCTCTTGAGAGAGTTCGATCGCCATCTCATCGCTGACATCATCTTCCATCAAGCCCATCATCTTAAACAGCTTCTGGGCGCGGAAGTAGTTGACCCGTTGTAAGGCACTGTGCAGGTTGCCGCGAATAATCCCTTGGGGGTTCAGGACTGATTTGAGAGCCTGAAGTCCCGCTTCAGGGTCTGGGAGGAGGTAGAGAACTTCATCACAGTTAATGTAATCAAATTCCATCCCCAGACTGGCGATATCTTCGATCGCCATGGCCTCGAACTGGACATTTTCAATTCCGTGATAGTCCAAGCGAGTGCGGGCTAACTTCACGGATTCTTCGGAGAAGTCAATGCCGACAATTTTCGCGCCGGGATTGGCATAAGCCAAAGCTAGTGCCTTGTAGCCACTCCCACAGCCGGCATCAAGAATGACGCGATCGCTCGGATCAATCACCTGTTGATTGCGGTGATAATAGGCGCTGGCAAAATGATGTTTATAGAGATAACTAGGATTGTTTTTGGGGGTTTGGTCGAGGGGTTGTCGAGGATAAGGAGACCGTTCAAACTGCTGTTTGACGGCATCTAAATGTTTCTTGAATTGTTCATCCATAATACATTTAAGGTTTATGAAATCGAAGTTTTAATGAGTATTATTGTTTTAATTCAACTCCTCGCTTTCCTCATCCTCAAACAGTTCTCGGGCTTTATAGAAGGTTTCTAAACTATGGCGATCGCCGACAAAGCGCCAATGCCAAGGTTCATAGGCAATATTTTGAGGATTATCTTGTGGGAAGGATAACTCAAAACTATAGTAAGCGGCATTGTCTTGCAACCACTTAAAAGCGGCAGTATTCTCAAAATTCTCCGAGAGGTGAGTGGCCGGAACATCGGCGTCGCCAATGTCGATCGCATAGCCGGTATGATGTTCACTATGTCCGGGAGGGGCGCTCACTTCAGCCCGTTGTGCGGGGACTTGTCCCCGTTGGGCCTTAATCTCAAAAAAGAGATATTCTTGGTCTTCAACAGAGCGAAATCCCGAGAGAGGCATCAACCAAACCCCATCGGCCCGGGCCGCCCCTTCCATCTCTAAATAGGCATCAGCCGCCGCCGCCCGTAGTTTAATCGTGTTATCGGAAACAATGCTTTTGAGATCCTCGGGGGCGGCTTCCTCGTAGGGAAGATGTCCCAACAGATCCGGGTTGTTGGACTCCGTACTCTCGTTATTATTCTCAGACGCGGTGCTGTTTTCGGGGGTTGAGGGGGCCGTCTGGGCCACTTGGGGCGCAGATTGCCATAGATACCAGCCCAGTCCCCCGAGGGCGATACTCGCCATCGTAGCGACTAAGACAAGTAGGGGACTCCCCGCCGCTGTTGGCGTTGGGCTAGGGGTCGCGGTGGGGCGCTCTAGGGGGCGATCGCGTAATGCTTCGGGAATGTCGTCAACCATGCTGGAGGGAAGGAACTCAGACGAGGGACTCGGCCGCGTTGCGTATTTCAAAACAACTCTCCTACAATCGAGAGATTCGGAACGGATCAGGACAACCTCAAGGGGCTGTGCCTCTCACCACAGTAAAACAAAGAGACCCCAATTGACAGCTTTCATCGCTCTCGCCCTTACCGGAACGGTTTTGGCAACCACTCCCTTGTCAACCGATCCTCCCTATAAGTTTAAGGTCGTCCGCCAGGAAGCGGGAGTCCGGCTTTATGGCAATGGCGTCGATTGGGTGCAGGAGTTGGATTTAACGGCGGGGGTGTCTCTGCAATTGTTTGATCCTCGTCATGTGCAAGATTGGGGCCAGGGGGCTGACGAGTTGGGCAACGTCCCTCAATATGATACGGGAGTCAGTGTCTCAATTGAGCCGCAACCGATTGACGTGCATTGGCAGGATTTAGAGGAGCGTTGGGGCGATCGCGCCTTTTCCGTCACCAATGGTCAGTTTTTTGGCTCTCAGCCCCTACAACTGGCATTTCCCCTCAAGGCTGACGGGATTATCTACAGTGGCGGTTATGCGGGATTAGGGGAATATCCCGGAGAAAAGCAAATGCTGATGATTCAGGGCCAGCAAGCCCAGATTTTGCCGTTTCCCGAAGTCGGGTATCCTGAGAATCCTCTGTTTTCGTCGGTTCCCCATCTCCTTGTGGGCTTGGATGAATGGGCTGATAAGGGCATTAAACGGGCCGTGGGGCGTACCTTCATCGGGGTGGGCGATCGCAACCAAGACGGTATCTCAGAAACCCTCTGGATTTTCAATTCTCCCGCCGCCACCCAACTGCGATCGGCGCGGGTGTTGCGGGCTTTGGGGGCGGATGGGGTGATGATGTTAGATGGGGGTGGCTCGACGCAATTGCTGGTTCAGGGGGTGGAACGACTGCGATCGAGCGATCGCACTCCCCGAGCCATTCCTCACAGTTTGGGGGTTATTTTGCCGAGGGGGTCGGGCGATGGGCCGGCGGAAACACCCGGGCTGCATCATCAGGAATCTGGACATTAACCCGTGCGCCAACCGGTAAGCCGAGGATCTCATGACTGCGAGCGTGAACACAGTGGCCCGAGGGCATTTGCAGACAATAGCGATGTTCCCGGCCCAAGAATTGGCGATCGCGCACCTGAACCGCTCCCGAGTCATCGGGCTGCACCCTGAGATCTTCTTCGCGAATCATCACATCTCCCACATCCCCCGAGACTTCTCCCGTGGCCGCCACCGAAACGCGCCCCAGTTCGGTTTCCCACTGACTCCCACAACGGCGGGCCTGCAAGAAATTGGCTTGAGTGACAAACTCAGCCACAAAGCGCGAGGCCGGTTCGCGATAAATGGCTTCTGGGGTATCGAGTTGTTCTAAGCGCCCTTGACGCATCACCCCTACCACATCGGAGATGGACATGGCTTCTTCGCAGTCATGGGTGACAAACACCGCTGTCATATCTGTTTTCTTGAGAATGGCGCGAATCTCGTGGCGTAAATAGAGGCGCACCCGCACATCGAGGTTACTCAGGGGTTCATCGAGAAGCATCAATACCGGCCGAGGGGCGATGGCCCGGGCCAAAGCCACCCGTTGTCGTTGGCCCCCGGAAAGCTGGTGGGGGTAGCGATTCCCCAGTCCATCGAGTTCGACGAGATTCAGGGCCTCGGCTACCCGCTGTTTGATGTCACTGGCTTTGAGTTGCCGTTTCTTGAGGCCAAAGGCAATGTTATCGGCGACCTTGAGATGGGGAAAGAGGGCGTATTCTTGAAAGACCATGCCCAGATTGCGTTTTTCTGGGGGAACCCAGCGCCCCTGGCCGGCGATCGCCCGTTGCTCTAAGATAATCTGACCGTTATTAGGTCGTTCAAAGCCGGCAATCAGCCGCAATAGGGTGGTTTTACCACAGCCTGATGGCCCCAAGAGAGAGAGAATTTGCCCTTTTTCCAAGGACAAATTTACGGTATCCACGGCGGGAACGGCTGTTTGGGGATAATGCTTCGTTAAGCCATCAAGCTGGAGAATTGTATCAGTCATAGGGAGGGGCGATCGCGCACGCCATTACGAGAAATAGACGCAAGCCACACTAGAAATAATTCTAATTAATCGTCGAGTCGAGATCGAGCGGTTTAAGGGCGACAGTCACCGGATTTCTCTCCAGATAACGAACCTAGCTGCCTCAAACTCCCTAACCCCGCCTTGAATTGACTCCGACGGTTCACCAAGATTTAGTGTTGCTTGTTGAGACTTTATACTGTTTAACGGACAATCCTGTCAAGCCGAGAGCCGCTTCGCCTCCACAGCAAAAAAGGGTAGCACGATTGTACTACCCTTTGATGATTTAGTTAGGATTCCTAGCTAAACTAGCCAGGCCGTGAAACTCGCTGAAACTAGGCGGAAACCGCAGACTTGGTTTTCGCAGCCAATTCACCACTGGCATATTTCGCCGCAAATTCATCGAGAGGAATTTGTTTAATTTTGGTGGCGTTGCCAGCGGTACCGAACGCATCATAGCGTTTAGCACAGACTTGTTTCATGTACTTGATCGAAGGCTTCATGAAGTGGCGGGGATCGAAGTTGGAGGGATCTTTCGCAGCCGCTTCACGAATCGCAGCGGTAATCGCCAAACGGTTATCGGTATCGATGTTCACCTTACGAACACCGCTCTTGATGCCTTTTTGAATTTCTTCGAGAGGCACACCGTAGGTTTCGGGGATAGCACCGCCGTACTGGTTGATCATATCCAACCATTCTTGGGGAACCGAAGAGGAACCGTGCATCACCAAGTGGGTGTTGGGGAGACGGCCGTGGATTTCTTCGATGCGGCTGATGGCCAGGATTTCACCGGTGGGTTTGCGGGTGAATTTGTAGGCACCGTGGCTGGTACCGATGGCAACGGCGAGGGCATCGACTTGAGTCCGCTCAACGAATTCTACCGCTTCGTCGGGATCCGTCAGGAGTTGCTCACGAGTTAAGACCCCTTCAGCACCGTGGCCATCTTCTTTATCACCTTTACCGGTTTCGAGGGAACCGAGGCAACCGAGTTCACCTTCAACGCTGACGCCGACGGAGTGAGCCACGTCAACCACCGTTTTGGTGACGTTGACGTTGTACTCAAAGCTGGCGGGGGTTTTGGCATCCTCTTCCAAGGAACCATCCATCATCACGCTGGTGAAGCCGTTGCGGATGGCTGAGTAGCAGGTAGCAGGGCCATTACCGTGATCTTGGTGCATCACGACGGGGATATGGGGATAGGTTTCCACGGCCGCCATCACCAAGTGACGGAGGAAGTTTTCACCAGCATACTTACGTGCGCCGCGAGACGCCTGAAGAATCACGGGGCTGTTGGTTTCGTTAGCCGCCTCCATGATGGCCAGGATCTGCTCCATATTATTGACGTTGTATGCGGGGATACCGTAACCGTTTTCCGCTGCGTGGTCGAGCAGCAGACGCATGGGGACTAATGCCATAAAAGTTCTCCTTTTTCCTGTTAAATTTTGCTTTTTGTAGCTAGTCTCTCGTGAACTAGCCCATCGAATACACCAATCTTAAGATATATTTCACACTTTGGCGATCTATTTTGACGGCTAAATTTGACCCAGGCTCGTGATTCGGGATCATGGGTTGAAGTCTTCACTGGGGCAATCCCCCACCAAGGGGGCGATCGCGCCTGATAATGGTTAGTAATTTTAGAGATAAAAAATTTTAATAAAACTCAGGAAACGCCGACAGATTCGACGTTTCCTGAGGGTTGGCTGGCCTTGAGGTTCAGGGGGCAACCGGACTAGAGGATTTAAGGTTCTCGCCGTTTAAACTCGTAAACTGGGGTGGTTCACACCTTGGAGGGCTTCGACGAGGCCGCGAACAGCAGCGATGGCTTCAATCTCACTGTCGAGGCGGTTGACGGCAGAACCGACGCCGACACCGGCGGCCCCAGCGGCAATAGCGAGGGGGGCCGTCACATTGGAAATTCCCGACGCACAGAGAACCGGCACCGAGACAGCCCGAGAAATTTCAGCGGCGGCGGCCAAAGTGGGGGCCGCTTTTTCAATTAAGCCGAGGGTTCCGCCATGACGAGGTTGGCTACTGGTTCCCCCTTCTGTTTGAATCAGATCGGCCCCGGCCTCAACTAAAGCCTCAGCCAGACGCACCTGTTCATCTAAGGCCAAGATATGGGGAACGGTCACGGAGAGGGGGATCTCAGGGAGTAAGGCGCGAGTGGCCTGCGTCAGTTCCAAGACTTCGGGGGCCTCAAAACGACGACCTTGGGCGTAGAAGGCATCAAAGTTACCAATTTCAATCAAATCCGCCCCAGCGGCGACGGGTTCGAGGAATTGGTGGGGGTCAACGGCTGATACACAAATTGGTGAATTTGTCAAGGACTTCGCCAAACGAACCAACTCCGCATCAGCGGCGATATCGAGGAAGGTAGCCCCGCCAATATGGGCGGCTTTGACGGTTCGGGCCACGGAGTCGTGGTTAAAGTTGGTTAATCCGGTAATGATTTTCAGGGCTTGGCCGCGACGAAGCGGGTTTTGCAGACGTGCAAGCATGGTCATGGAAAAATCCTAATTCAGACAGTGTTGAACCATTTTGCCATCAAACCCACCCTTCGAGGGTATGGGCCAGGTTGGTAGCCGCCACCTCCCAGTTGAGGCGGGTTTCAAACTCTTGGCGGGCGGATTGGGCCAATTGTTGATACTGTCTTTGGTCAAAAACCGCCTCAATATAGTCACAATAGTGGGAAATGGATTCAGAAATTGATGCTGTAGCGGCGAATCGTTGCCCATTCACGTTTTGACGGATGATGGTGGCGATTCCTCCCACATCTCGGGCGAGAACCGGAACCCCGAAGGCGTTGGCTTCGCAGAGAACATGGCCGTAGCATTCGGCTTGGGCGGGAAGTAGGAGAAAGTGAGATTGGGCTAGGAGTTGGTCAAGAATTGCGGCGTCTTGGGGCTGTTGACGGTTGAGAAAGCCGGCACAATGAACAAAAGAGGGTGGGGAATTCGGCGGTTGGCTACCGACGAGGGTGAGTTCGGTGGGATACCCCCGTTGATTGAGATGTTGGGCGACAGCAAGGGCGATGTCTCCTCCTTTGCGTTGCCAATCGACGCCGATAAAGAGTAGTTTACAGGGTGGGTTGGGCCGCGATCGCAGCCAATGGTCAACTTGACTCGAACTCGGAACGGTTGAGAGATTGGCCCCGAAGGGAATAACGTTAATTTTTTCGGACGGAAGCTGATAGATTTGTTGGGCAATATCGGCAGCCCATTGGGAGGCAAAAAAGAGACCGCGACAGCGATGAAAGGCTCGTTTATCTAGGTCATATAATTGACGGCGACTGGTTGGGCAAAGATGTTGATAGCCGGGATAGAAGTCAATCAGGCCGGCGTAGGGGGTATCCGTCCAAAGGGCGATGGGTTTGGAGGTATTTAGATAGGCGATGAGGTTACTATCTGAGGTTAGGATGAGATCGGGATTGATGCGATCGCATTGGCGTTGGAGTTGTTGCCCATAGTCTCGGTTAAATTGAGGTTCTGTCCAGGAAAGATAGGTGTTTTGCTGAAGTTTATGATAGCGACGTTTGAGTTTGGGCAATAGGGCGGTCTGTTCGCGATGTTTGTTGAGGTTATGGACAGAGATGACGCGGTGATGGCGGCGGAGGGCATCGAAGATGGATTGACATTTTTGTCCATGTCCCAGTTTGTTGCGCGGCAGGGTTTTAGGATTAAATTCATTGAGGTTGAATTCGGTTAAATAGACAATTTTCATGGCAAAATATGGGTGAATTAAGTGTTTTAAAATTATTGTTTTTTCTGCGGATTTGCTATTCGTGATGTCCTGGTGTCATGGCTGAAGCCGTGACACAGACTCTGAGCGGCTCTGCCGCCTGCACTCGGGAGGCAGAGCCTCCCAAAGACCATGACTTGGCTGGAGCCAAGTCACGAGGAATGGGGCGATTTCTTGTCGTTTTTATGTCCAAAATCTATATCTTAAACACCAATCTTGTGGCATTTTTTGTGGCTTTTTTTACAGCGTTTCGAGAATTTTAGTTAAGGAATGACAGGCGGTTTTCCAGTTGAGAGACATTTGATAGTTGTCATAGGCAGCTTGGGCGATAGTTTTATACTGTTCTGGCTTTTTAAAGGTATCTAAAATAAGCTGTCCATAGCGTTCAATTGGGCTATTTTGGGGTAAGCACCAACCCGTTTTTTGGTCTTGAAGAATACTGGCAATTCCTCCAGTTTGATGCGTGATACAAGGGAGAGCAAATCCTTGGGCTTCGCAAAACACATGACCGTAACTTTCAGCTTGAACCGGGAGAATAAAGAAATGGGAATTTAAGAACAGTTCCTTGAGTTGCTGATATTGCTGAGAATTATCTTTGTCGAGATAGCCAACATAGCGAATTTGGGGATTTTTTTTCAAAATAGACTCGGGAACAATTCCGGCAACAGTTAACTGAGTGGGGATGCCATTTCGAGTCAGCCAGTCACTGACCGCGAGGGCGATATCTCCCCCTTTACGAGTCCAATCGACACCAACCCATAATAACTGACAAATATCTTGGGGGCGTTGCGCGATCGCAGCCTGAATTTCTGCCTCATTGGGCATCTCTTGCCAATTCGCCCCCCAAGGAATCACCGCAACTTTAGATGATGGAAGTTTATAGGTTGAAATGGCGTGATTTGCCGCCCAATCGGAAGCATAAATAACCTTAGAACAGCGGTTTATTGCCTGTTTTTCAAACTTATAGATATTTTGGCGAGTCTCTTGACAGAGGTGACTCATATAGGGATAATAGTCCATTAACGCTGAAAGAGGGGCATCTGTCCACAACACCATTGGCGTTTTGGGGGCGAGAGTAGCGATGGGTAAACAATTCTCGGCAGCCAAAATCAAGTCATAGTCAATTGCGTTGAGTTGACTTTGAACTTGACGATTATAATCTCGCACAATTGCCGGTTCTGCCCAACGATAATAGTCTCGCTGTTGGACCTTATTATAAAATTCCCATTTTAGCTTGGTGATGAGCGATCGCGGTTTCGTTAAACCGCCCACATACTCGATAGTGAACCCCAATGTTTCCAGGGTTTGGGCGATAGATAAGCCAGCTTGACATAAGCCTAACTGAGTGGACGGCCAACGGCGGCGATCGCGGACATCATAAATCGTCGTATAAGCCAGTTTCATCCTCGTTGTCAATCCTCTGATAACGGCTAAAAATGTTGGAAGTTCAGGATGTCGAGTGTGAGGTGTTGTCGTGGACAGCCAATGGTCGGGGAACCCACCCCTAGCCCCTCCCAGGAGGGGATTTTTGCCCCGACGACAACAGACATCATCCGCCATAAAGTTTCCGTTTTATTTTGAACCCAGAAGAGGCAACCTGTTTCATTTTCAGACATAAAACGGACTCAGAAAACGACCTATCTTCTCTTGCAAATCACAGGCTTTCACAATATCATCATCAAAGTCGCCACGATGCGTTCGATAATATTGAGCTAACTTGAGTCCATCCGAGAGGAAATAGAGAGGCATCAACCACCGAACCTTAGCCCCTAAACGGGCAATTCGCAACGCATGATTCGACAACCCTGCTGTACGAGAAATTTTCAGTAAATAATCTCGCTGAAAACGAGATTCCGGTAAATGATGCCAAACCTCCATTTTGGGATTATGCCAAATTTGCCAATCACTATTTTGCAGATAAAAGAGGGCTTCTAAATCCTCACAAGCCCCGACATAGGTTTTCCCCGCTTCATCTCGCCCTTGTAAACGGAGAGTTTGGGGAACTGACTCTCGCCAGGCCCGTTTACGAACCACTGAACCAGGGGCGGCAGGAACAATTCGGGGGTTGGCGGTTCGGGCGTAACAAAAGGGGCGATCGCCGCGATCATAGACTGCCAAACGCCGTTTAACAGCATCAAAATAGTCAGGAGGGGGGGCATCGAGTTTCGGGTGGATAATGCCTCCATATGCCCCAATTTCCGGGCGATCGCAGCCGAATTGAAACGCCTCCCGAACCCAGGTTTCAGCGGGCAAATTATCATCATCGAGAAATCCCACCCACTCCTCACTGGCGGCTTCCTCGATGGCCCGACGACGGGCGTGAGTGGTTCCCTGACGAGGTTCAAACACCCATCGTAAACGGCTATTGGCTGGGGCAGAATCGTCCCAGTGATAGGTTTTGACGACCTCGGCGGTGCGATCGCCACTATTATTATCCACCACCAACACTTCCCAGGCGATCGACTCGGTTCCTTGCTGTCGGGCTAACGCCTCTAACACCTGAGGAACTCGGTGTTCTCCGTTATAGGTACAAATGGCGACGGTGAAATCCATGGGAACAGGGAAGAGGGAATAGGGAACAGGGGATAGGGGATGGGGTTTGGTAAAATTTTGGGGAGATTTACCGTTATGTTTTGTCGGTGTCGGGGGAGTTTTTGGGGGATTGCGGCTGTTTCCAGAAAAAGAGGGGACTGGTGAGACAGGCGATGTAGAAGCGAAGTTCGGCTTGGGCGACGATATCCTCTCGTAACTGGGTTCGATACCGCAACAGATGACGCAAGATGCGACGAGTATCGTTGAGACTATAGGCCAACAGGGCCAGGGGACGCAGTAAAGGGGAAAAACTTAACATCCGGGTTCGGTAGCGACTTAGGCCAATTCCCCGCATCAGGGTATAGAGATAATCCGCTTGGAGTCGCCAGGGGGGGATGAGGTGATGAACGCGTAATTGGGGGGCGTACCAGATGTCCCAACCCTGGCGTTGTAGGTGAACTAAGGCTTCTAAGTCTTCTGAGGCCAGGGCCAGATTGGTTGTCCGCCCAACTAGGGTTAATCGTTGGGGAACGGAGGTTAACCAGGCTTGGCGACGGACGACTAATCCCGCCCCTGGAGGGAGAAGTCGCTTTTCGGGGGGGTAGCGTCGGGGTTCGCTACCGCGATCGGTGATGGCTAGAAACGGGGCGATGCGATCGAAGTTGGGCGGGGGTTCGATACTATAGTCGGGGAGAATGCGACTTCCGTAGGCCCCGACTTGGGGATGCTGTTGGCCGAAGGCCACGGCTTGAGAAATCCAATCGTCATCGGGGAGATTGTCGTCATCGAGGAAGCCAACGAGTTCTCCTTGGGCGGCTTCGATCGCCCGTTGGCGGGCAAACGCAAGGCCGGGCTGGGTTTCTGGGACAATTCGCAAGGGAAGGCGATCGCAGTAGCCTCTAGCCACTTCCGTGGTGGCGTCGGTACTGCAATTGTCGATAATTAGGAGTTCCCAGGAAATCGACTCGGGAGTCTGTTGGCGGCTGTCACAGAGGCGATCGAGAACTCGTGGTAGGCGGGTTTCGCCGTTATAGGTACAGATGGCGATCGTCAAATCCACAGCATCTTGATTGAGGGAGGAACATCAGAATGGGATATGCACTTGGCGTTGATTTTGGCACATCGGGGGTCCGGGCGATCCTGATTGATACCGCGACAACTCCCGTGTGGACGCAACGCGTGGCGTTGGAACGTCAAACCCCCGAGGCGTGGTGGGGGGCCTTATCGACGCTATTCGATCGCATTCCTGAGGAATTTCGGCAACAGATGGCGGCGATCGCCGTTAATGGAACGTCGGGAACGGTATTTCTCTGTGATCAGCGAGGACAGCCCATCTCCGATATCCTACTTTACAACGACCCTCGGGCCATGTCCGTGGCCTCAGTTGCCTCAGAGGTACAACAGCGGGTTCCCCCGCGTCATCCGGCGGCCAGCAGTACCTCCAGTTTTAGTAAACTCATCTGGACTCGTCAAACCGATTCCCCCACGGCGAACAGCTATTTTGTCCATCAAGCGGACTGGCTAAGTTTCCGACTCCATGGCCAACTCGGGATTAGCGACTATCACAACAGCCTGAAACTCGGCTATGATCCGGAATTTTTAGTCTATCCCGACTGGATTCCCCAAGATCGCCCCCGACTTCCTCGGGTGGTGGCCCCAGGCGAGGCGATCGCACCCATCACATCAGCCATCTCCCAACGGTTTCGGCTTCCCCCCGACTGTCAGGTTCACGCCGGAACCACCGATAGCATAGCCGCGTTTCTCGCTAGTGGGGCCAAGCAACCAGGAGAGGCCGTCACCTCTCTCGGATCAACGTTAGTCTTAAAACTCCTCAGTCGTCAGCGAGTCGATGATGGCCGCTATGGGGTTTATAGCCATCGTTTAGGAGAGTTGTGGTTAACGGGGGGTGCGTCAAATACCGGCGGGGCGGTGTTACAGCAGTTTTTTAGTCATCAGGAGTTACAAGCGTTGAGCGATCGCATCCCCACAACTCCCAGTCCTCTGCAATACTATCCTCTCACGCAACCGGGAGAACGGTTCCCCATCAATGACCCCAATTATCCCCCAAACTTAGACCCCAAACCCGAGGATTCCGTCGCCTTTCTCCACGGACTTCTCGACAGTATCGCCCGGATTGAAGCCCTGGGCTATCAGCGTTTAGGAGAACTCGGTGCAACGCCTCTGCAACGAGTTTACACCGCCGGCGGTGGCGCCAACAATGCCCCTTGGCAACAACTGCGACAGGCCCGCCTCGGTGTTCCGGTGACTCCGTCTCAAGACACGGAAGCGGCTTATGGAACCGCCTGTTTAGCCCTCACTCCACATCTCTAACCGCCTGAGAAATTCCCCGACACACTCTTGCAGTTTGGGCAGGAGTATCAGGGCCTTATCTAAATTTGGCTTCAACTGTTGATAGTCCAGAGTGGTGCCATATCCATGGCGAAAGAAATGTCGAAATCCTCGTAATGAATTCAGTAAAAAAAAGCCCTCTGAGTCCAGAAAGGCGGGACGAATGTCAGGAACATCAACAGTCATCCGTTTGAGAAGCAAACGATGCCATTGACTGCCATCACTGATATTGTTTTCAAAGTATTTGGCAATAATCTGTAAGAGTTCTTCGGATGCACCATAAAGGTTGTAAATTTGATAGGCGATACTCTCTAGGCGTATTTCGTCATCAGGATCAACTGAGTTTGCTCTGATTTTTAATTTCTGATCAATCTCTTCAAGAATGCTCATTTGGGCATTTAAGTCAAGGGTCAAGACACGTCGTTTTTGTTCGTCCATAACACTCCAGTTTTGCGAATTTTGTCAGCAAAATGACATTTATCTAAGGGTATCACATCCACATCTCGGTTGAAATCTGTCATGAGAAAGCTAATCATAGAAAAGAAGCCCGCCGGATCAGCTTGTTCCACGGCGATATCGATATCCGATTCCTCATGAAATTGATTGGGATAGGTTAGAGAACCAAAAATATAGGCTTGCTGAACTCCATACTCTGAAGCAAATTCGTCGAGCCATGCTTGAACTTCTTTGAGTATTTTTTGACGGTCTTTTTCATTTTTGTCGGCTTTTTCTTTTAGACATTTATCGAGATAATTGGTGTTCGGAGTCATAGCTTAAAAACAAGAAAAAATGTAACAAAAACACCTCTAAAATGAACCCTTGTAGTCGGACTAAAGGCGTCAACAAACCCCGGCTAGCCCTGTTGTCTAATCCCAATCATATAGTGATGGTTCGTTGGGGATTAAAAGGCTGTAAGGATATCACCAATTTTTTGGAGGGTTAGGGTGGGTTTATCTTGAATTGGGATGATTCGATACTGATAGTTGGGCATGAAAATGAAGGCATTTAGGACGATGGTTGGAAATGGCTAGAGACCCTGTTGCCAAAACGTTGGGATTAGTTCTCCGGCAGGGTTTAGAATTATTTTTCTGTGTTGGATTTTACCGAAAAGACAGGTTTTGTGTTGGGTGCATCTGGTGATGTCATCCAAGCCTGGGTTGGAATAGTGATGGTGTTTGAGGCGGATTGAACGTCGGTGGTGAATATCTGAGTTATACTTCATGGGTTAAGGGGATGGGGGTTTAGCTGTTATATTGTGAAGTTGAGACCTCTGGGAGACCCCAACGGTTCGCCCTGACGGGATCGTCGGTTGGGGTTTGGATACCCCTGGGCGACCACAAGGGTTCGCCTCTACGTGTTCTATTTTATTTCGTTCCTATGACTGCTCAATCTCGCTCCAATCGGGACATGCCCTTTTCTATGGAGGACTTCGCCAAAGCCCTCGATGGCCACGATACGATTCCGGAAAAGGGACAATTGGTGACCGGAAAGGTCTTTCAACATGAGGCGGATGGGGTCTATGTTGACATTGGCAGCAAGTCTCATGGCTTTTTGCCCCTCAAGGAAGTCTCAGCAGAGTTGGTGACCAATCTCGAAGAAGCCCTCCCCCTGAATGAAGAACGGGAGTTTCTCGTGATTCGTGGGGCCAATGCTGAGGGACAAGTGACTCTCTCCATTCGCCAGATTGAGATTAAGGAAACGTGGGACAAATTGGCGGAATTCCAGGAAACTGGGGAAACGGTTGAGGTTGAGGTCACGGGAACCAACCGAGGTGGTGTGGTGGTCGATATTCGCGGCTTGCGGGGCTTTATTCCGCGATCGCACCTCGTGGACCGCCATAACCTAGAAGCCTTAGTGGGCCAACATCTCACCGTCGCCCTGTTGGACGTCAACGCCGATGAGGATAAGTTGGTCTGTTCCCACCGCCAGGCGGCGAAAGCCAGTCGGATGCGGTATCTCGTCGCTGGCGAGTTAGTCGAGGGAACCGTCGCTAACATTAAACCCTATGGGGTGTTTGTCGAGTTGGGCGGCGTGACGGGACTGCTACATATTAAACAGATTAGTAAGGCCCGGATTCCCGATGTGGAAACCTTGTTTGAGGAAGGACAACCTCTGAAGGTGATTGTGACGGAGATTGATGAGTGGAAAAACCGCATCTCTCTGTCGATGAAGGAATTAGAAAGTTATCCCGGTGAGGTGTTGGAGAAGTTCCAAGAGGTGATGGATAACGCCGAGGAACGCTTTAGTCATCATCAGACGCAAGAGGAGTCCCCGGAGACGAATCAGGAGTAGGGGAGAATCATGATTCTCCCCCACAGGGGGGTTGATTGGCTTATGACAATGGCGGCTTTATATCTGGTGGGAACGCCAATTGGTAATTTGCAGGATATGACCTTGCGGGCTATTCAAACCCTCAAGGACGTGGATTTGATTGCGGCGGAGGATACTCGTCATACGGGGAAACTGTTGCAACAGTTCCAGATTGAAACCCCCCAAATTAGCTATCACCACCATAACCGCCATGAACGGTTGGGGGAATTGCTGTCTCGCCTGAAGGGGGGGACGGCCATCGCCCTCGTCACCGATGCGGGAATGCCGGGGATTTCCGATCCGGGGTATGAACTCGTTCAGGCTTGTGCTGAGGCCCGAATCCCGGTGATTCCGATTCCTGGGGTGAGTGCTTGTGTGACAGCGGTGAGTGTGGCGGGGATTGAAGGCGATCGCTTCTGTTTTGAGGGCTTCCTCCCCCTGAAAGGCAAAGAACGTCAGCAACGCCTAGAACAACTGCAAAATGAACCCCGCTTGTTGGTGTTCTATGAAGCCCCCCATCGGCTGCAACAGACCCTAGAAGACTTACAACCCGTCTTGGGAGGCGATCGCCGAGTGACCCTCGGCCGCGAGTTAACCAAACGCTTTGAGGAGATTTGGCGGGGAACCTTGGCCGAGGCGATCGCCTATTATCAAGACCATGACCCCAAGGGTGAATATACCCTAGTCATCAGTGGCTGTTCCTCCTCGAGTCGTCAACTCTCAGAAGCGGCCCTCAAATCCGAGTTACAGGCCCTGATGCAACAAGGTCACTCGCGATCGCAGGCCAGCCGCCTCCTGGCACAATCGACCCCCTTCTCCCGTCGTGACCTCTATCAACTTGCCCTAACCTTAACCGATTAGGCGATCTCTTTTGGCGTGAACTCGTGAACAGTCCTTGGCGTTGGCTTTTAGTTGTTGTCGTCTCCCTCTCCCTGATTCTGGTCCCCTGGATGAGTCAACCGGGGGAGACGTTGATTCCCTGTGAACTGCGATCGCACATCGAAGACGAGACACACCTAGAAATCGAATTTCCCCGGCCCTGTCTCGACCAAAAACTCCATCTCGATCGCTTCCTCGATCAAGCCCGACAAGACATCAACAACGACGAATTTTTTCCCTTCACCATTCGTCGAATGCGGTACCAACTCCTCGATGACGGCTTTCGCATTTTGGGCAATTTGGCGATCGAATATCCAGTGATTGGACTGGTCGATTTTGAACTCTCGCAAACAGTCTTTGTCAACCTCAATCAAGGGTCTCTCAACATGGAAGCCGGAGAAACCCAAGTGCGAGTCAATGTTCCCTTTATCAACAGTAATGACCTCAGTCCCCTGTTGAACCAAATGGTCAATACTCAACTTCAAATTTTCAATCAAAAGCGGTTGCAAGACTTCCTCCAAGATACGGATCTGGACCAGAGAATGGCGCAAGAAACGGGACTAACGGTTGAGGCCATTAATTTTCTGGTTCAAGGGATTCAAGACCAGTTCAGCGCC
Source organism: Phormidium willei BDU 130791 (assembly GCA_001637315.1). GTDB lineage: Bacteria > Cyanobacteriota > Cyanobacteriia > Cyanobacteriales > Geitlerinemataceae > Sodalinema > Sodalinema willei. The sequence continues at coordinate 27,028 of LSZA01000024.1, forward strand.
CAAATTACGGCGGATTCGGTGATTGTTTCGATTGAGGTGGCGAATAACGAGGAGGATGACCCTGAGGGGAGTCCCAGTTCCGCCACAATTGGGTCTCTACAGGTCTTGTTGCGATGATGGGATGGATGTTGCCGGTTCTCGTGCCGGACTGGGCAATCCGTTTGAGACTGGCTTATACTGTAGTGAGTCAAGTTTTATCAAAAATGAGTAGAAACACATCAGAGATTCCTCTCGATCCTAAACTCTCCAAACGAGTAGAAGAGCTGTCTCAACTCAATAATTCATCGTCTTCTGAATTGATTCAACGAATTTTGTTTTTTTGCGAAAACTACCGACAAATTGTGACCAGTATTTGTCAAGATAAAGCCATATCAGAGTCTGACGAACAAGAGCTTATTCAGGTATTATCAAATTCCTCAAATCAGGAGCAAATCATGGATGTGTTGCTAAAGGTAGTATTATCGCGCAACTATGAAATCGCCTCCCAAAAAATCCAGGAGCAAATCGATCCAGATTTTCTAGACAGTCTCGAAACTGAAGATGATATCCTAGCGGCTGCTGTGGAGATGACACGATCTCGATAAATGGCTGAGACGGTGCGATTATGTTTAGACCTTAATATCTGGTGTGCCTACCTCCTAGCTTCTGCAAAAGGTCGTCAAGGCTCAGCTTGTCAAACGTTAGTGCAGATTGTTCGGCAAGGATATTGTGCTATTGGTCCTGTGGAATTAGTCATTTCTTGGGGAATGCTTAACCGTTTGCAACAGGTTTTAGAGGAACAGTGCCAATTTAGGGAATTACCGGAGACGGCGGCTGCTTACGTCAGTGCAATTCAGGACTATGCTCAGTTCAGTCCAAGTTTAACCCTAGGTGGAACTGGAATAATTCCAATTCAGGATGTCGAAGACCGGCATGTTCTAGAAACTGCTTTAGCTGGTCGAGTAACTGCACTGGTGACTGCAAATTTCAAGGACTTTATAGCTCAAAATTTACAGGTTATTATGCCAAACCGACATGGTATTTACCAGTCTCCTCAACATGATTTTCATGTTGTTCATCCTTATCTGATGATTCAATGGATCAATGACAAACATATCCCACCCATTGCATCCTTGTCCTGATTACGTGGACAAATCGGTTGACTGTTCAATCTCAGAGCTTAAAGCCTAGTGAAACTCCTGTTTTTGAGTCTCCTCAGCGGTATCCTCATGGGCTGTACCGTCGCCCCCTGGGAATGGTGGGGGTTAGCCTGGTTCGCCCTGGCCCCCCTCTGGTGGCTGCTAGGCCGACAAACGACTCCAACTTGGCGTTTGGGTGCGGCTTGGGGAGCCGGATTTCATGGAACCGCCATTTTTTGGATTACCGGGGTTCATCCCATGACTTGGATGGGGGTTCCTTGGTTGGCCAGTTTGGCCATTGCGATCGCCTGTTGGCTCCTCATCGCCCTCTGGGGAGCGGTTTTAGTGGGACTTTGGGCCTATCTCCAGGCTTATCTCCAACAATGGAGTCCCAAAGCCTGGGGGCCGAGGATTCTCATCGGTGTGGCCAGTTGGTGTCTCTTGGAAGTGCTATGGCGATCGCTCCCTCTCTGGTGGTCTTCCCTCGCCTACACCCAAAGTCCCCATAATTTGCCCATCTTACACCTGGGGCAACTCTCAGGAACCACCACCATTACCGCCGTCCTGGTGGCGGTTAACGGCTGTTGGGCGGCAGCGTTTGACTTATTTGACCTATCTCGTCAAAGAGTCCGTGTCTCGGCGATTGTGGCTGGGGTTCTGATGCTGGGACTGGCCCAGGGACTGGGGGGCTATCTTTACCGCCAACCCCTGAATGACTCCCCCGACCAGAGTTTGAGGGTCGGACTGATTCAGGGCAATATCCCCAACGAGATTAAACTCTATCCCGACGGATTGCGGCAAGCCCTCGAAGGCTATACCCGAGGCTATGAGGAATTGAGCGAGGGCGGAGTCGATGGGGTGATGACCCCTGAGACCGCGTTACCCGTTTTGTGGCAAGGCGATCGCCTCCAATATAGTAATAGTCCCGCCGGCCATTTCTACCAAGCCCTTCGCGATCGCGGCGTTCCCGCCTGGCTAGGAACCTCACGGGGAACTCCAAGCCACTACACCAACAGCCTGTTAAGCCTCAGCGGAACCGGAGAAACCCTCAGTTACTACGACAAAGCCATTCTCGTCCCCCTCGGGGAATATATCCCCTTTGAATCGGTCTTAGGAGGAGTGATTAACCGTTTGTCGCCCCTACAAGCTCAAATGATACCGGGGTCCGGGGACCAACTCCTAGAGACCCCCTTCGGACCGGCCATTGTCAGCATTTGCTACGAATCCGCCTTTCCACAGCATCTGCAAGCCCAGGCCCGGCGAGGGGGTGAATTTTTCCTCAGTGCCGCCAACAACGCCCATTATGACGCCTCTATGCCCCGCCAACATCACGCTCAAGACGTAATGCGGGCCATTGAACTCGATCGCTGGGCCGTCCGGGCCACCAATACCGGCTATTCGGCCTTTGTGAATCCCCATGGCGAGACCCTTTGGATCTCTGAAATCAACCAGTACACCACCCATCAAGAGACCATTTATCGCCGCCAGAGTCGCACTCTCTATGTCCGTTGGGGAGATTGGCTAGTGTGGCTGTTGGCGATCGTTGCTATCCTCGTCAATGCCGGCCCAGTCCTGCGTTCGGGCTTGTAGGGGCGAAAAATTTTGTAGGGGCGAAAAATTTTTCGCCCCTACAATTGACGGGTTGAGGTCCTAACCTGGATTGAAACCCGAACACACCCGACCTCCCCGTTCCCCGTTCCCCGTTCCGGTGTTCCCTATTCCCTATTCCCTGTTCCCTGTTCCCTGTTCCCTATTCCCAGAACAGACCCGAACCCCCTGTTCCCTATTGCCTTGTTCTCCCTGTTCCCGATAACGTAGATAATCCCGAACGCGATCGCAGCCTTCCTCCATCAAATCAGCCTCCAGAATACGCTCAACATCCCAGCGAATCGCCAAACCATCCTGTCCTCCCGAAAGCAGAACCTGATGGTCACGGCTAAAGGCCACAGTCGTCACCTCCGACCCATGGCCCACCAAACGGCTGAGAAACTCTCCCTCAGCCGTATAGAGGTCAATCATGCCATCAACCCGACCCAGAGCCATGCGACGGCCATCAGCACTCCAGGCGATTCGTGTAAATCCCTCGTGATCAGGAACTCGAAGATTTTTAATCAACTCCCCCTGGCGAGTCCAAAGCGTTAACCAGCCCTCACGACTCACCGCCGCAATTCGCTGACTATCAGGACTCACCGCTACCCCCCAAATAGCCCCATCATGGGCCTGGAGACGCTGACTCGGGCCTGTGGGAAACCGAGAAAACGGCTGCTGGTTATCCCGGCCCATCTCCCACAGATGCACGACCCCATTGAGATCCCCAGAGACAATAAACGACCCATCGGGACTAACCTGCAAATTCCACACCTGAGCCTGATGGCCCTCAAGCTGATGATAGAGACCATATTGCCCCATCTCGTTGGTTGTCCAGATCTTGAGAGGAAACAGGACCCCACCAGACACGAGCCAGCGGCCATCGGGACTATAGTCTAGGGTCAAAACACCCAAATCATCAGGTTGCCAGGTTTGAACCGACTCATCGGTCACATTCACCTCAAAAATCTCCCCCCCTGACGTAGCCGCCGCCAGCTTGGGGTCTTGGGGATGAATCGCCAAGCTATAAAAACGCCGGGAACTCAACTCCTGCCACTCCTTGAGTAACACACCCCGCGAGTCCCAGAGGCGAATATCCATCCCTGAAATGGTGAGCATTTGGCCGGCCCGGGGCGATGAGTCTGGGAAGGCCTGGACCCCCCAAACCACATCATCATGGCCACTGAGAGTCTGGCGAAAGGGGTTCTCGATCTGCCATAACTGCAAGATCCCATCTTCCCCCAAGCTTCCCAACAGTGTTCCTTGGGGATTAAACGCAATTCGTCGTAGATGACTGTTATGACCTCGAAAGGTTTTTAACAGAGTTCCTTCACGGGACCAGAGTTTAATTTGCCGGTCGACTCCCGCCGAGGCAAACTGTTGTCCATCGGGGCTAAAGGCCACCGTGGCCACTTCTGCGTCATGGTCTCGCAGGGTTTGGATCAAACCTTGGTCTCGTTGCCACAGCCGGACGGTATGGTCACTATGGCCGGTCACCCAACGGTTTCCCTCAGGACTATAGGCGATCGCCAACCCCGAGGCCGAGTCCCCCAACGCCGACACCTCCGTAAACCGGTGTCGTAACTCGCCATCGGTGCCCCAGATGCGAATCTCGCCATCGACACTCATTGAGGCAAATTCTCCCCCCTGGGGATGGAACGCCACAGTCCGCAACAGGGCCTGATGGCCCTCTAGAACCTGCAATAACTCTCCCTCCGCAGACCAAAGCCGCACCGTGCGATCGGCCCCCACAGACACCAGTTGACGACCATCGGGACTCCAGGCGACATCCCAGACGGAATCCTGATGGCCTTTAAGGGTTCGTTGTCGCTGTCCGTCAACGGACCAGATATAAATATCATGATTGAAGTTTGCCGCCGCTAAGAACTGGCTATCGGGGCTGAAGGCTACCCCATAGGGAATCCCACTATGGTTAAGGGTCTGGTGTAGAATCCCCTGACGGCTCCAAATTTTGACCGTTTCATCAATGCTGGAGGTGGCGATCCATTGACCATCTGGGCTGAAATCTAGCCCCAGAGCCATTTCTGAGTGAGCGGCAATGCGATGGACTTGATGATTACCATATAAGGCTCGTTGCACACTTTCGTGAGTCTGTTGGTTTAAATGTTGACCCACTCCAGGCAGAATAAACTGGAGTTTTAGAAAGCTCTCGCGCGCTTGTAAGGCTTGAATGAGGGCATCGAGTTGTTGATTGGAGGCAAAACTCCCTCGGGAGGCGGCCATCATGGCCTGAATTTCACTCACCGCCGCCTGTTGGTAAGCGCGGAAGGTGCCAACTCCTAGGGCGATCGCCCCCACGAGGGCCACCGTTAACCCCGCCAATAAGCGACGTTGACGACGACTACTTCGGCGTTCAACCTCCAGCCGTGCGGCGGCTTCTTCTAACCGCGCTCGTTCGAGTTTCGCTTGAACGTCTCGTTGTTCGAGGTCTTGGCTGGCGCTGAGATAGCGATAGTCGAGATCTCCGAGTCCTTTCTGTTGGGTCCATTCCAGAGCATCTTGTAGCGCTTTTCCTCGCAATAGCCGTGATTCATCTTGATAGTTGGACTCAATCCAGGCATTGAGTAAACTGGCATAGGGGCGCAGGCGATTGAGTTGCTCGTCAATCCAATGATGGTCAAAAATCTGTTGATAAATTGGGTTTTTGACTCGGAGATAGCCTTGCCGTTTTTCGACCACCCCGGAGAGGATTAATTCGGTTTGATTGGGACATTCGTTCGCCGGAATCCAGGACGGACTGGACGGGGACTGTTCAGCGTCCCAAACTTGGCGGTAGAGGGTGAGGAGTTCGCCGACTCGTTTTTCGTTGTAGAGGAGGCGATCGCGGATGGTTTTAAGATGCTCGGGTTCGTCTTTAGCTTCCCAATGATGGAGAATGTCTTGTTCAACACAACCATCAATAAATCGGTCTATATCTTCAGTATTTCTCAGAGGCGGCAACGGATCGGTTTGAGCGCGATGAACGACCAAACGACAGAGTTTTTGCATTAAAAAGGGTTGCCCACCACTCCAATATAAAATTCGCTCTAAGGCTCTCCCAGGACAGGGTAAAACGGTGGACAAACCTTCTATAAGTGGTGCAGCTTCGTGGGATTGAAAGCCTCTTAAAGCAATCGCTTTGCCAATATTAAAGGGAGTACGATTTTTGTCGGCAATGAGTTCTCCAGGTGTCGTTACCCCAAATAAAGCAAAACTTAAACGGTGATAGTCTGGCTGATCGGCTCGGCGATTGTAACAGCTCCGAATAAGAGCAAAAAAATCATCTGTGGCAAATTTTAGAGCTAGAATACTATCAATTTCATCGATTAAAATCACCAAAGGTTGTTCTGTTTGCGCCAGAAGAACCTCGCCAATAAAATCACCTAAGCGAGCCGAGGGGGGTAACTCCAACCGCTCTCGCCACCAGTGACGAAGATTGGTTTTGAGCTGAAATTGTTTACTGAGAATCGCGGCGATCGCCGCATACCATTGTTCCACGGTCACCTGTTGCGTCCCAATGGCGGTTAAGTTCAAGGCCCCCGGCATCACTCCCGCTTCCCGCAACCGGGCCATCACCTGCACCCGCAGGCTGGATTTCCCCATTTGGCGGGAATTAAACACATAACAAAACTCCCCCCTGAGGAGTTCTGTCAACAAGACTTCATCCGCCTGTCGACGCACATAGGTGTGAGATTGTGCCGGAACACTTCCCCCAACATGATAGGAAAACTGGAGATAACGATCAGACATTCACCGAGGAATTTGAGCGGTTAGATCGATGAGAGAGATTAGTCTTGACAAAGAGATTGCCGATACCTGACATCAGACTCTTGACGGAGATAATCCTCCACCCGTTGACAACCATACGTCATTAAATCCAACGAGAGAATATTCTCCAAATTCCAAAGAATCCCTAACCGATCTTCACCTCCGGACAGTAAAAAGCGACCATCGGGACTAAACTTAACCGAACCGACCACCGACTGATGGCCACTCAGTCGGGTTAATAGCTGACCGTCAACGGTGTAAACATCAATCTTACTATCGGTTCGGGCGATCGCCAACAATCGGTTATCAGAACTCCACGCCACCCGAGTTAGACCACTGGTCTCAGAAATCTGCATCGTCCTCAGTAGAGTCCCATCTCGCCGCCAAATTTTCAACTGTCCATCGCGACTGGCTGAAGCAATTTTTTCACTATCGGGACTAATCGCCAGACCCCACACTTCCGTATTGTGACCCACCAAAACATGATCCGCCGTCTCCCGTAACCGAGACCCAGCCTCCTCATCCGCCGTCGTCTCCCATCCCCAAAGTTGGACCTGTCCCGCCAGATTCGAGAGAGCCACATAAGACCCATCGGGACTAAATGCCAAATCCCAAATGCGACTGTCAGAAGCCATCACACGTTGCTGCAAGGTCACCTCTCCCGACTCCTCCTCGCGCCAAACCTTGAGATAAAAGTCATCTCCCCCCGAAACAAACCACCGGCCATTGGGATGATAGGACAAACTCCAAATCGCTAACGCATGGGCCGACCAACTCCTGATGGCCCCAGTCTCCGTATTCACCTGATAGAGCAAGCCATTGGCATTACCCACCAGCAACTGGTCTCGTTTGGGATGAAACGTTAAACTGTACAGTTCTCGGGACCCTAACTCGTTAAATTCCCTCACCAGACGACCGGCCTCATCCCAGAGACGGACTTCCGTTCTCGCGAGCGTCGCGAACTGAGACGAAAGAGGCGACGATGGGGGCGCGTAGGCGACATTCCAGACCACCTCCTGATGACCGTAGAGCGGTTGCACAAACTCATTATCCACTTGCCACAGCCGCATAAACCCATCTTCCCCAGCACTAGCCACCTGAGTGCCTTCGGGACTAAACGCCACTCCACGGACGGTACTTCCATGACCCCGTAGGGTTCTCAATAAGGTTCCCTGGCGCGACCAAATTCGTAACTGACTATCGGCAGACCCCGAGACGAGCCGTTCCCCATCGCCACTGATTGCAAGACTAATCACCTCAGCCTCATGACCCTCTAGGGTTTGCAATAACTGACCCTCGCGACTCCACACCCGCACTTGATTATCGCCATGGCCCGAGATCAAACGCTCTCCATCGGGAGTATAGACCACAGACCACGCCGAACTCTCACTCTCTTGAAAGCTGCTGAGTAGGGTTCCATCCCGTTGCCAGCGTTTGATACTCCCATCGACGCTGGCTGAAGCAAATTCCTCTCCCTCGGGACTAAAGGCGGTTCGCCACACAGCTGCCTCATGGCCCGTTAAGGTTTGCAGGAGGGTTCCCGTCGCAGACCAAACCTTGAGAGTTAGATCACTGCTGGCCGAGATGAGTTGCTGACCATCCGGACTCCAAGACACGGACCAAACTGCCGCATCATGGCCGCTGAGGGTCGTCTCTAAATGGCCATCGACCGACCAAATATGAATCGCACCATTGAGGGTGGGTACGGCTAAAAATTGACTGTCGGGGCTAAAGCTGATGCTATACACGGTCGCCTCTTGGGGCAGGGTCTGAAGTAGGGTTCCATCCCGTCGCCAAATTTTGACGATTGTGTCGGCACCGGAACTGGCAATGAGTTGTCCGTCGGGGCTGAAGTCCACCCCTAAGGCCCCCCCGGTGTGGGCGTGCAATCGATTAAATTCATGGTTGCCCTGGATAGCTTGTTCTAGGGTTTGGCGGCTGTGCTGGTCTAGTTCTCGGCGAATCTCATGGTTGATAAACTGCAACCGTTTGAAGTTATGGCGGGCTTGCAGGGCTTGCACGAGGGCGTCAAGGCGCTGGTTAGAGGCGTAACTGCCTTTGGAGGCGGCCATGATGGATCGGACTTCGCTGAGGGAGGCCCGTTGATAAGCCTCAAAGGTGACGATCCCGAGACTCATCGCCCCGATCAGAGCGACACTTAAGACGGCGAGAAACTGCCGTTGACGACGCACGTTATGCTCTTGCAAGTCGAGGCGTCGTTGGGCTTCGGCCAGGCGTTCTTGTTCGAGTTTGCGTTGGATCTCTTGTCGTTCAAATTTGAGGGTTTGTTGAATTTCTTGTTGTTCGAGGTCTTGGCTGGCGGTGAGATAGCGATAGTCGAGATCGCCGAGGCTTTTGCGTTGGGTCCAGTCGAGGGCTTCTCGTAGGGCTTGACCCCGCAGCAGTCGCGAGTGATCTTGATAGTTGGAGTCGACCCAGGCGTTGAGGAGTGGGGCGTAGGGGCGCAGGTGGTCGAGTTGGTAGTCAATCCACACCAGGTCAAAGACTTTTTCGTAGATGGGGTTTTTGACGCGTAGGTAACTGTCGCGTTTCTCGACGACTCCCGACAGGAGTAGTTCGGTTTGGGTGGAGGATTCGTTGGCGGGGATGGGGTGATGTGAGGAGCGCGACTGTTCGGCTAGCCAGACTTGGCGATACAGGGTTAGGAGTTGGCCCACGCGCCGTTCGTCGTAGAGGAGGCGATCGCGGATGGTTTTGAGATGTTCGGGTTCGTCTTGGGCTTCCCAGTGATGCAAAATGTGTTTGTGAACACAGATATCAATGAGGTTTTCAATCCAGCTGGGGTCGTTGGTTTTGGGGACTTGTTGGCTGTGATAGTGACTGACGACCAGGTTACAGAGTTTTTGCATGAGAAAGGGTTGCCCCCCAGTCCAATAGAGAATCCGCTCTAAGACGGGTTGGGGATGAGGGACGATCCCCATCAGTCCGGCGGCTAAGGGAGTGGCTTCTTGGGCTTGCAATCCGTCGAGGTAGATGCCGCGTCCGATGTTGAAGGGGGTGCGGTTTTTGTCGGCGATGAGTTCTCCGGGGGTGGTGACGCCAAAGAGGGCGAAGCTTAAGCGGCGATAGTCGGGGGATTCCGATCGCAGGTTATAGCAGGTGCGAATCAGGGCAAAAAAGTCGTCGGTGGCAAATTTAAGGGCCAGGATGCTATCGATTTCGTCGATGAGAATGACTAGGGGGGCCTGGGTTTGCTCTAGGAGAATTTCTTCGATAAACTGCCCCAGACGGGCGGCTGGGGGAATGTCGAGGCGATCGCGCCACCATTGCCGTAGGGGGGTGGCGAGTTGGAACTGTTTGCTGAGAATGGCGGCGATCGCGGCGTACCATTGTTCGACGGTCACCTGTTGGGTGCCAATGGCCGTTAAGTCCAAGGCTCCCGGCATCACTCCCGCCTCCCGTAAGCGGGCCATCACTTGCACCCGCAGGCTGGATTTTCCCATTTGTCGGGAATTAAAGACGTAGCAAAATTCCCCCGCCAGCAGGGCATTCAAGAGTTGGTCATCGGCCTGTCGCCACACATAGGTCTGAGATTCGGGCGGGAGAGACCCCCCCACTTGATAGCTAAATTGGTGTTGGGGTGAGCGGGGGGTTGGAGTCAGAGTCATCGGGACAGGTTCAGGAGAATCTAGCTGGCAAACTAGCTGGCAAAGTATTGACGATAGAGTTCGCAACTGGGGACGGCCAGACGGTCTTTGAGGGTAATGGCACTGAGGCCCTGAAGACGGTAGGCGCTCTGATGGGGCAGTTCAATGCCGGCGGGGTTCCGGGCCACCTGTTCCATGGCCTCGAGTAGGCCAGGCTCTTGTTCCATCAGTTGCAGTTGCCGTCTTAGGTAGCTATTGAAGATGCTATGGTAGGCGATCGCCTCGGAGGATAAGTCCTCGATGGTTAACTGTCCTTGAGCGAGATAAAACAAACACAGTTGAGTTAAGTAGGGATGGCCACCAACAAGGGCAAACATAGCCCGACTATAGGCTCCGGGAGGATTGAGACCGTAGCGACAGGTCAGTTGCTCAACTTCTGTGGGCTTAAACTTCGGTAATTCCACCAGTAATCCCACGTTAAAGGGCGATTGATGCAAGGTTAAGGGCAGCCAGACTTCGGTGGAGTGGATAATGGCTAACCGCAGGTTGGTCCAGATGGCTCGTTGTTCGAGGCCGTAACGCCCTTGTTCGTACCAAGACCGTAACATCCCAAAGAAGTCGGTGGCCAGGTCTGGGTAGGCAAACAGTTCGTCGAGTTCTTCGATGACTAATAATAATGGCGTGGGGGCGGCGGGCAATAGATAGGTTTCAAAGTAATCTGAACAACTGTAACTGCTGCCAAATAGGTCATCCCAACGACTGGCCAGTTCGTTGGGGAGACCTAAGTCTTTTGCGACGACGGCACAGAACCATTGCAAAAACCGATCGGGGTCTTGCAGGACTTGACAATTTAAGCCCTGGAGGTTAACAACAGAGGTACGTAGACCGCGATCGCGGGCATGACTCAGAGTTTGCGCCATCAATGAGGTTTTACCGAATTGACGGGGAGCTTTGATGCGAATCAGCGCTCCGGGTTTGAGGACTTCTTGGGCGCAGACTTGTTCGATCTCACCACGGTAAATATAAAAAGGCGAGTCCACGGGTAATTGTCCTTTCAACGGCGCTTGTTGTAAGGCCGCAAGATCGGTGTCTGGGGAGTTTTGCTCTGGGTTAATGACATCGTGGCGACCCATTTTGAGGTTAAATGCCTCGAAATAGGAGTCTAAGGTTTGCCAATCGACGGGTTTGTGCCGACGGCGGAGTTTGGTGAGGGTGTTGGAACTTAATCCGGTTCGTTCTCCGAGTTGTTCGAGGGTGTAGGGTTTGCCCTGGTTATCCTGGATACAGGACAAATGCTCAGCCGCCTGTAACCGCTGCCAGCCCTGGGAGCTAAGAATTAAGCCACGTCTTCGTTTGTTGGGATTGTTAGAATGCGATCGTTCCACCATGATAGGTCCTCAAGGATGTCAGGTTTGACACTGAAGGGTCGGGACCCCATTTTATATCTTAACAAGCCTGACTTATCTTGCATCTGGGATGTTGATTAAGATGCGTGACGGCTCACTCCTGAGTCTAGCCTTTACTTGACGCGTCATCGTTCTAGTTCACCTGGGTCGCCCCCCTGAACGTCATTATTTTTTATGAAGCTGTAATGTCTAAACGTTTCTAGTCACGGCTGAGGTGATAACTCAATTCAATTACTAAATTTACCCATAATTGTAATTAAGTTACTTTCTTAAGTTGATATCCTTACTGGACTCATTCTTAGAGCAGCAACTATAATAGCATACACCGTTTTTTATGTAAACCGTAATGACTGTTTTTGGAGATTTTTTACGAGATATAGCACTCAAGAAATATCAGGGAGAAATCGGGAATCATCAAACCTTGCGGGGGGGTGAATTGGCAAAAACCTTAGAAAATGTCATGGCGATCCCGATGCGGCATCGACCTTCAATTCGCCATCGCGATGGTGAAACCAGTCATCGTTGGTTCGTCCCGACTTCCATCAAGCCACCTCATCGAGCTAAGGCCAATTGTCCTCAAGAACGAGACCTCGGATCTCAGGAGACTTCAGAAACTGACCTGAGGGGCGATCGCTCTCAAAGAGACCAGTTCCTGGCGAACATCACCCATCTCGTTGCGGAAGTCTTTGCCCCTTAAATACCCGAGTCTTACCTCCTTCTCGGGCAAATTCTAGGATTGATGACCTATGACGATCAATCACAGAACAGAGATTGACATGACGATTGACATGGCACTTAAACATAAAAGCCTCAGGCTGATTGACCCGTTCTATCTCCCCGATACACCTCGAACATAACAAGGCTTAATCATCTTCAATTCAGTCAGGGTTTAGAATGATCACAGGTTCAGGATCACGACGGCGATCACAACCGTGATCAAGACAATGAACTTCTAAGGCTTAACCCCAGTCTATTTAGGCTGGGAGGGATTCTGTTCGAGCCTATCGTTTAATAAGCCATAAATAAAACAAATGTGGGACGTTTTTAAGCAACTCATTCAAACTATTTTTTCGCCCAGTCAGAGCTATATGCCTCATGGTCATTGTTACCTGTGGCAAACCCCTTTAGTGGGTCTCCATGTCGTGAGTGATGGCCTGATTGCCGTCGCCTACTTCTCGATTCCCATCCTCTTGATTTATTTCGTAGCCCAACGTCGAGATGTCCCGTTCTTGAACGTGTTTTACCTGTTTGGCGCCTTTATTGTCCTCTGTGGTGTGGGACATCTTCTAGAAATTTGGACCCTCTGGTATCCGGCCTATTGGTTATCAGGCGTTGAACAGGCTCTCACCGCTGTGGTGTCTTGCTATACCGCTGTATCGATGGTGACTCTACTGCCTCAATTTTTGTCCCTGAAAACCCCGCAACAATTGGAAATGGTCAATTCAATTTTGCAAGCGGAAGTGGAGCGCCGACAGGAGATTGAGGAGGAACTGCGACGGGCCAATCAATGCTTAGAAGCACGAGTTCAGGCTCGTACGGCTGAACTTGAAGCCAGCCAGGCCCAGTTGCAAGAGGCGCAACGGATTGCTCATATCGGCAGTATTGATTATGACCCCCATAGTGGTGAAATTCACGCGTCTGAGGAGATTCGCCGCATCTATCGCCTCGATGATAGCGGCGATCGCCCCTTAAGGCTCAAAGACTTCCTCAAGACCATTCACCCGAGCGATCGCGCCGCCTGGTGGCAGGCCCAACACCAACTCCTCAATAATGGCCAATCGCTGCACCTCGAACATCGCCTCCTGTTTCCCGACGGGGAAGTACGCTATTTAGATATCAAAGGAGAAGCTGAACGAGGTCCCTCGGGTGAGGTGGTTCAGCTGTATGGGGTGGCGATCGATATTACCGAACAAAAACTGGCAAAATCCCAATTAGAACAACAGATTCAACGCATCCAACTCGTAGCCAAAACCCTCGAACGAGTCTGGTCCTCTGTCCATTTCGAGGAGGTGATGCAAGTAATCGTCAACGAGGTTCGTGATTTCCTCAACATTGAGCGGGTGGTAATTTACCGTTTTCAACCCGACTGGAGTGGGGATGTCATTGTTGAGTCGGTGTCAGACCCCGATTTAGCCATTCTCGGTGAACATTTCGAGGATGACTGTTTCCGTCATGAGTATATCCAGCAGTACCGCCGGGGACGCATCCGAGGCATTGAGAACGTCGCGACCAGTAACCTGCCGGATTGTCATAAGGCCTTGCTGAACCGGATTCAGGTCAAGGCTAATCTAGTCTTACCGCTGCTGTGGCATCCCCACTCCTTTGAGGATGAACCGGAACTGTGGGGCCTGTTGATTGTCCATTCGTGTCAGCAGACGCGGCCCTGGCTCGAGCCGGAGTTGGAGGTGTTGCAACAACTCACGGTGCAGTTAGGGATTGCCTTGCGTCAGCATAATCTGATCACATCCCTGAAAAATGAATTAGCCGAACGTCGTCAGATTGAAGCGGCGTTGCGAGATTCCGAAGCCGCTGAACGCAAGAAGGCCGACACACTTCATCAAACTCTGCAAACCCTACAACAAACTCAGGCAAAACTCGTGCAATCGGAAAAAATGGCATCCTTGGGACAACTCGTGGGAGGTCTGGCTCATGAGATCAATAATCCTATTAGTTTCATTTACGGGAATATCAATCATGCTCGTGAATACAGTGAGCAGTTGTTGGAGTTGATTGATCTCTATCAGACCTATTACCCGGAAACCGACGCGGCGATCGCCGATCTCCTAGAGGCGTTAGATTTGGACTTTGTTCGGGAGGATTTCCCGCAACTATTAGATTCGATGGCTGTCGGGGCTGATCGCATCCGTGATATTATCCTCTCGCTGCGTAACTTCTCTCGCTTGGATGAGGCCGATTGTAAAGTCGCTGATATTAACAGCAGCGTTGAGAGTACTCTGACGATTCTCAAGTCTCGTCTGTCTCAAGCGGCGTCGCGATCGTCGATTGAGGTGGTTCAGGAGTATGGGGATTTACCACAGATTAGCTGTTATCCGGGACAACTGAATCAAGCGCTGTTTAATATCCTCAACAATGCCATTGATGCCTTAGAGGAACGCCTGAGACAAGACCCGACCTTTAAGCCAGAATTACGGGTGACGACGGAGTTTTGGGCATCTGGAGTCAATGGCGAGAGTCTGACTACTGAAGCCACTGAAGGAACGCCAGACCAGGAGAATGAGGGGGCGATCGTGCGGATTAAAATCACCGACAATGGATTGGGAATCCCCAATGATTTGGTTGAACGAGTCTTCGATCCTTTCTTTACTACAAAACCCATTGGCAAAGGAACGGGACTGGGGCTATCCAATGCTTATCAAATCATTGTAGAACAACATCAAGGAGCATTTTACTGTCAACCCCATGCTCCCTCAGGCACTCAGTTTATCGTTGAGTTACCGGCCTGCCAATTCTCGTCAGATTCCGAGGAGTTGAATGATCTTCGTGACCGGTTAGCCCAATTCCAGCCATCTGAGTAACCATCGGCTCGGCTAACCGGAGTCTCCAGATAATTTACAAATAATGTGCAAATAATGTACATTATTTGTACAGACAAGAAAGGTTAAACTGTTTAACCTTTCTTGTCTGTTTTTTGTCAACCGTTTTCATCAAAAATTAACGCAAATTAAATGAGCTTAAAAAGCGTTGAGCATTCTCCGGCCAATTGTCTGAATTGCTGCCTTTAGACGTGACCATCACTTGATAAAGCCGGTCATTCACCAAATAGAAATGAGCATAGCCCGCCGCACCATCAGGGGTCATGTATTCAACAACTAACCCAGGATAGCCCTGTAAGCGGCGGGACTGGGTTACCACATCCTGGGCCTGAACTCCTCCGACAAATCCCTCTTTCACTGCATCGAGAAACTCTGACGGCTCACCAATGCGGCTAATAAACTCTTGAGGGTAATCCGCATAACTAATTAAATAATCAGCCGAAGTATCCTCAGAGGCAAACGAGTATAAGGGAATCGACTCTCCGAGTAAATCGATCATTTGCTGCATCCGTTCAGGAGGCTTCGGTAACATCACCTCAAAGCGCCCTTCCGTTGATCGAAAGTCTCGCCAGGCCGGTGAGGCTTGTGCGAGAGGACCAGAGCTAACGTTAGAGTGAATATCAGAGTGAACATCAGAGCTAACATCAGAGCTAACATCAGGTCCAAGAGACCATCCTTGAGCCTGTCGGGCTAGACTCGGAGATAGGCTCACCAGTAGCGTGCAACATGAGATCAGTAGGAGCCGATGGGCGTTCATTGAATGAATGAATGAATGAAGAGATTGGCAGAATTGGACAAATACAAGGGGGGACTCCCCCTTAGGGGTGGGGGCCATCTTACCTTGTCTTCATTCTAATTTGGATAACCGGACACTGCGGGCGGCGGGTGTCAAGGTTTGTAACTTTTGTAAGAGTTCGTTGGTAACAGTTCGGAAGGCTTTGGAACCGGCTGAGTTGGGATCACTGAGGACAACGGGTTTAAAGCTATCGACAGCCCGCGAGACGCTCACATCCATGGGAATGGAGGTTTTAAAGATTTGAGCTTCGTTAAACTCCTGACGAACCCGCTTCATCACTTGTTTGTAGTAGCGTCCGGCCAAGATACTGCGAGACATGGTAAAGACGATACCAATCAGTTGGGTTTGGACTTTTTTCTCGATTTGATGAATTTCAATGAGCTTTTTCACCTGTCGTTCGAGAAGCTGCATTCCAATGTAGGAGAGAGGTTCGGGTTTGGCGGGAATCAGGTAGAAGTCGCTACAGACGAGGCTGCTGCGGGTGACGAGGTTGTAACTCGGGGCGCAGTCAAGGAGGATGAAGTCATAGTCATCGACGATGGGTTTGAGAATCCCGCGCATGAGGGAGTCCTCAAAGGTATTCCAGACTCCCTCGAAGTTTCGTTCTGGGTTGCGAATGGCTTTGCGATAGAGAACTTCGGAGACGAGGAAGTCGTTATAGAGGTCGATGTCTCCGGGAAGGACATCAATTCCTTGCAGGTTGCCACCATAGGGACGAATGATATCCCGAACGGGACTGTTGGTGAGATCGCCGGTGATGGCTTTTTGTAGGAGATGTTTGAGGGTTCCCTTGTCTTTACGGATTTTGGCGAAATCCGTGGGGGACATCAGGGACAAGGTGGCACTGACTTGGGGATCGAGATCCACCACCAGCACGCGTTGGCGGTGTTCCTTGGCTAAACACGCGGCCATATTGACGGTGAGGGTCGTTTTCCCGACACCGCCTTTCATGTTTGTTGTGGCAATTAGATAACCCATCCGTCAGTACACCGATTGCTGTTCGCCATTCAATCTAACAGATCGACGATCGCCTGATCGCATCCCTGTGGCCGTTCACGACTGGCTGGGGCGATCGCGGCTGATTTGCCAGCTTAGGAAAATCACGGGGATCATGCCGATGACGATTAAGGCCAGGGCCGGCCCCGAGGCTTGGGCCAGACGCTCGTCAGAGGCGAGGTTATAGACGCGGATGGCGAGGGTATCTAGGTTAAACGGACGAATGATCAACGTGGCGGGAAGTTCTTTCATCACATCCACGAAGAGAATCATGGCGGCGGTGAGAATCCCTCGCCAGAGGAGGGGGATATGGATTTGGGTGAGGGTGGCGAAAGGGCTATAGCCAAGGCTGCGGGAGGCTTCGTCCAGGGTGGGGGAAATTTTAGCCAGGCTCGATTGAATGCTGCCGAGGGAGACGGCCAGATAGCGGACGAGATAGGCGAAAATCAGCACCGTCATCGTTCCACTCAAGAGCAGGCCAGTCGAGACGTTGAAGGTGGCTTGCAGCCAACGGTCGATGGCGTTGTCTAAGACACCAACGGGGACGAGGATACCGACGGCGATCGCCGAGCCGGGGATGGCATACCCCATGCCGGAAACCCGGGCGGCGGTTTTCATCAGTTGGGACGGATTCAGACGCACGCCATAGGCCAAAATGAGGGTGATGATCACGCCGATGAGGGCGGTAAGGCCCGAGAGAAGCAGACTGTTACGGGCAAAGTCCCAAAAGCGTGGGCCGAAGGTGTCTTGAGCGTGATTCAGGGCCATCTGTAGCAGCACAGCGGCAGGAATCAGGAAGCCGAGGGTGATGGGGAGGAGACAAACGCCGGCGGCCAGGAGTCCTCGACTCCCATTTAGGGTATAGCGAGCAGGGGGTTGGGAATTGGCGGAGGGTTCGTAGTATTGGGCTTGACGACGCGATCGCTGTTCGAGCCAGAGTAGGGCAAAGACAAAGATTAAGAGAACCGCCGCGAGTTGACTGGCGGCCATACGTTCTCCGAAGCCAAACCAGGTGCGGTAAATGCCGGTGGTGAAGGTATCGACGCTGAAATATTGGACTGTTCCGAAGTCGTTTAGGGTTTCCATCAGGGCCAGGGCGGTTCCGGCGGCGATCGCTGGACGAGCTAGGGGCAGGGCCACAGAGAAGAAACTCTGCCAAGGATTGGCGCCGAGAACGCGACTGGCTTCGATGGTGCAAATGGATTGTTCGAGGAAGGCGACGCGGCTGAGGAGATAGACGTAGGGGTAGAGCGTTAGGCTCAGCAGGGCGATCGCCCCCCAAAGGGAGCGGATATTGGGAAACCAATAGTCGTCAAACCCCCAGCCGGTGAGACTCCGTAGGCTTGTTTGTACGGGACCGGCAAAGTCGAGAAATTCTGTATAGGTGTAGGCCAGGACATACGCCGGGGCCGCCAAGGGCAGTAAGAGACCCCATTCCAAAATTCGCCGTCCCGTAAACTCACAGGCCGCCACCAACCAGGCACAGGCAACTCCCATGAGGATGACCAGCAATCCCACCCCAACCATGAGGATGAAGGTGTTTTCGATGTAGCGAAACAGGACGGTGGCGATGAGATGCTCCCAGATCTCTCGGGAGTCGTGAGCAAAACTACCGAGGATAAAGAAGACGGGAGTGGCGACGGCCAACGCAATGGCGATCGCCACTCCCGTCCACAGCGACCCAGCCGGACTCAAGCTGGGGATAGATTTGCGAATAGCTTGCAACATTAAGGGTACAGATAATTCCCAACTCCCTCAATAAGGGGCGATGGTGTATGAGCATCGCCCCCTATTTTTACAGATTATCGGAAAGTAATCTCATTAACCTGCTCTAACCCCACATCCACCAAAATGGCAATGGTTTGGCCATTGCGTTGTAGGAGGGTTTGGCCATCGCGGCTGTCGAACGTCAAGTCCTCCCGTGTGATGCCGTCAAAGAGAACAAAGGCATCCTGGGTGAGATCGAAGTCAAGGATCAGGTTATTTTCTGCCTCATTGCTAATGGCGAAACCATTTTGACCGCCGCCGCCGATGAGGGTATCGTTGCCCCGTTGTCCAAACAGGAGGTCATCGCCCTCATCGCCAAAGAGGCGGGAATTCCCCCGACCACTATAGAGGGTGTCGTCGCCTTGGCCGCCATAGAGGGTGTTATTGCCGGCATTACCAAAGAGGACATCATTGCCCTGGCCACCGTGAACCAGAGAACTATCATT
>LSZA01000025.1 GCA_001637315.1 Phormidium willei BDU 130791
CCTCTTGCCCCTAAACCACCCGATAAATAAAATTCAACGTCGTCCAAACCTCCATATCCAAGGCATAAACATCATCGGGGAAGGCATCAGCATCAGTTTTGCGTAAACTGGCCCGGTGTAAATCTTCCATAATGGCTTTGGCGACTCGTAGCGGAGACTCTAGGGGGGTGAGACTGCGGGGATTGCGAGGGGAGTTTTGCCGACTAGCGAGGAAGGTTAAGGCTTGGCCGAAGGGGCGATCGCAACAAATGAGTTTCATCGACACAGTACCAATCGGTCGTCCCACGGACCAAGTTTCGGCTTCGGTCCAAGGAAGGGTAACAGACTCACCGGGATTGAGAGGCGGTTGCTGCAAGGTCGGGGGATTGCCATCGGCGACGGTTTCATAGGGATAGAATCCCACGGCCCGACCACTACTATCGAGGCCAAACATGAGATAGTACCGGGGCGATCGCCTAAGTTTTCCAGGTTATATTGCACTTGACTGCCAGCGGGAATATCGAGGGTTCCTTCTACCCCGGCTAACGGACGGACGCCCTTGGCCCGTCGCGCCCGTCGAGTTTGCCGTTGCAAGACGACGGATTCATCGGGATCGAGGACACTTAAGGTTCCCCGCACGCCGAGACGCGAGGCCCCTTCGTTTAAGGTCAGGGTGAGCCATTTGGCGGCCAGCAAGGCTTGCAGTTGGGGAACTAGGCGTTGCACGGATTTCTTGATGGCCTCGTCTTCCTCGCCAATACTGTTGGGGATGAGTTCTCGTCCGACGGAAAACAGGCCGTAAGTCCCTTGATCTTTGGGAAGTTGAACTAACTCACTGGAGTAGGTTTGGGCGATGGTGGCTCGACGCACTCGCCCGAACACGCAATCGGCGGGCTGTTCTCCGGCACTGACGGAGGTGACATCGCGAATTCCGGAGAAGGCACTGGTCGCGTCGACGCGTTCAATGCGTTCTAAGCGACTGTCGAGGGCGACCATGAGAGGGAGGGTTCGCGGTAAAATCCGGACCGATTCTCGTAACAGTCGCCCGGAGACCATTGATTCGGCATCCGTGGCTTGGCTGTCCGGGCCGTTCCACAGTTGGGCCGTTGCCGTTAGGCCCGATCGCGATCGCAGTTGCAGTTTCACATCGCTTTGAGGCGGGGTTCCCGGTTCGGGCAAGACGGAGAACAATGACCCCACCCCGTATCGGTTCAAAACTGTCACCGGTAAGCCCCCTAGCCAGAGCTTGAAGGGGTCGTTACCGGAATTTTTGGCTAAAATGACTCCATCGGCGCCCAAGGCGGCGAGTTGAGGCACGAGGGGCGGGGGCAGTTCTCCTGAGATGGCACATTGGTCAATTCCCCCGCGACAGATGTTTGGGGTTTGTTCACCGCCGGCAAAGGCTTCTACGAGTTGGTCGGTGCGAGTCAGGAGGTTGCTGAGGGAGGCTTCGGGAGACAGCCACCAGAGTTGTTGGCTTAAGGCATAGGTAAACAGTCCGGAACTGAATCCTTGCCATTGACTTTCGGTGGCCACCTGTTGCCGAGTGGCGGCTGATAGCACCCAACCGGGGCCATCTCGTTTGAGACCCGGTTGGTTGGCGCGACGGAGTTGCTCTTGTAATTGGGTTTGCAGTTGTCGTTGAGCGTCATCGAGTTGCACGACGGTGGGACTGGGACGAGATCGCACTCGGAGATTGCCCAACAGGGGATGACCGGGATAGGTGTAACTGGTATCGAGAACGGTCATAATTTTGTCCGTGGGCAGCGATCGCAGCAACAACCACAGAGTCGTCAAGGGCAAATCCAAACCATCGGCCATGACTAAACTCGGTTCGACGGCTTCAGAGTTGGGGGATGGCTGAACCTGAGACCCATAGCCACTAAAATGTAGCCACACAACATCGTTGGCTGTCACCCCTGAGAAATGGTCATTAAAGGCTTCGAGGGTCTGGCGGCGGCTGGCTTGCTCATCGGTGAGGCTGAGAACATCCTTGGCGGCAAACCCGAAGCGATGCTGTAGCACTTGCTCTTGCAACCGTACATCGGTAACGGCTCCACTTAAATCACTGCCGCTGGACTCGGGATAGCGGTTAATACCAATCAATAAGGCTCGTTTACGAGCCGTTGGGGCGGCGAGGACTTCCCTCAGACGAGGGTCTCGGGAGATCAACCCCAGTCCACCCGCCGTTGTTGCCGCAAGCAGCCAGGCCGATTGTTGTAGAAAACCCCGTCGTTTCATAATAGTTGCGTAGGAGAGTTAAGAGTTAAGAGTTAAGAGTTAATGGAGATAGCAGTCGACCGGTGAAACCCGAGATTCACCCTCATAAAAATCCTGGTTTGGGTTAGATTTGATATCATTAACCGTCCAGTTTTCACGGTCAACTGCTATCTGAGAGAGGGGGAACAGACGCCTGTGATTCTGTTCCCTAATAATAGGTTCCCCAAGGACACGATGAAGGCGATTAGTCGTGCATCGCTTTAGCCAGTTCTGCCGCGACTTCCGGGCGAGAGAATTCTGGGGGAGGAAGTTCACCCCGCCGCAACATCTCACGGACTTTGGTTCCTGACAGGTGAATTCGCTCTTCGCTGGTACTGGGACTGGTTTTTGAGGTAGCCATGGTTCCGGTCCGAGTGCAGTAGAAGGCGTGTTCAAACTTCATCGGCGTAATCCCCAGTTCTCCGGGTTCAAACTCCTCGAAGATCTCTTGCGCGTCGTAGGTTCCATAGTAATCTCCTACTCCGGCGTGATCGCGTCCCACAATGAAGTGAGTGCAGCCATAGTTTTTCCGCACTAGAGCGTGGAAAATCGCTTCCCGAGGTCCGGCGTAGCGCATGGCGGCGGGGTTAATAGCCATCATGACGCGATCGCGGGGAAAGTATTTATCGAGCATAATTTCATAGCAACGCATCCGCACATCAGCGGGAATGTCATCGCTTTTCGTGGCGCCGACGAGGGGATGGAGAAATAGACCATCGACGGTTTCTAAGGCACATTTTTGAATGTACTCATGGGCGCGGTGGATGGGGTTACGGGTTTGGAAGCCGACGACGGTTTTCCAGCCTTTTTCGAGAAACATTTGTCGCGAGTCGGCTGGGTCAATTTGGTAGTTGGGGAATAGGGGATGAGGATCTCGTTCGAGCATCCACACGGAACCGGCTAGATTAACCGGGCCTTGTGCATAAACAACGGCGACTCCGGGATGTTTCTCTTCATTAGTCCGATAGACATGGAGGGCTTCTTGTAGTTTGTCGTAGTGGTATTTCTCGGTTAGATCTAAGACTCCGACAAAGCGCCCGCTTTTGTCATCAAGGCGTACGCGATCGCCTACATTCAAGCCGTTGGCGACCTCTTCGCTGACACTGAGGGTAATGGGGACAGACCAGGGCAAACCGTTGGCCAGGCGCATTTCCTTGACGACCCGTTGATAGTCAGCTTCGGCCATGAAGCCGGTTAGGGGACTAAAGCCACCAATGGCAATTAGGGCCAGGTCCGAGAAGGTGCGATCGTCCATCGTCACCCGAGGCAGGTTATCGGCTTGGGCGAGAAATTCCTGTTTCTGCTCAGCGGTGGCCAGGCGATTGATTAGAGTGCCACCGTGGGCGGCAATGGTTTCTTGAAGTTTGGTTGCTACACTCACGTTGGAGACGGGATAAAGGGTTATCTGTACGGGTTACAATCGTCTCCAAGTTTAGCCCTAGATGGGGTCAACGACCAAATTTTCCCATTCTGGGGACCGCTTGAGAAAAAAATAAGCAAAACTAATCTTGGCTCGACGTTACTTTTAATCTTTAAAATTTGCGGCTTGTTACAAAACTTCAAAGTCAAGAGCTTGTCAAGAATTATTTCTAATAAGAGAACGGATTTGACAGGGTTTCAGGGATTTGCTAAGATTTTCACACTGACCTACTTGTGTGCAAAATTAGGCAATTTACCAGAGAGAGTCCCAGAGCCACCCGCCGATTTTTGCCCGCTCAGAACAAAGTTGTATCCGCTACAGCCTAGACAGAGAGAGACTTGAGAGCCTCCACAACCACCGCAGCGAGAGAGAGCTTGCTCGGATCGAACTGAGAGAGGGATGGGGGGAAATTTGCCCCCCTCGGTCGTCAGTCCGTCGCTCACGATGAGGTTTGTTCTTTACACAACTTCACCAAAAAATGCGGTGAGCTTGACAAAATCCCCAATTCATGCAAGCGAACTTAAGACCCTAAGCCTAACAGTTGTGCGGTAACCGCGAGACTTTCCTCATACAACACATCATGGCCCCAGCGTTGCAGTTGTTGAGCCATTAAGGCCTCAGCTTTCTGGTCGGAGAGAGCCGTGACCTGTTCCGTGCGACAGGATTGGGCGCTTCCCCCAGCTTCCATGCGCATACAGCCGGTGGTTTCCGAACAGAGAATCGTACAACAGTCGGCCTCAGGATTAGAGGAATTGAGGCGCAGGGCCACCAAATCTCCAGGAATCTCGCCGGTATCCGCCACAGGAACCCCGGCTAACTCGGCTAGAATCTCGCGATCGCACTCTCCCTCGAACTTAATATGAGTAATATCGTAATCCCCCGACTCCACAGAATAGGAAATAGGCGTCCAGCCGAGGCGACTAGCAAACCAACCCAGGAATAGCAAAGCCTGAGAGTCGTTGCCTTTCTCGTAATCAATGGTGATGCTGTCGATTTCTCCCAGGGACATCCGCCGTTCGGGGGGATCGAAAGCGGCGGCGGTTAACTCTTGCCAGGCCGAGAGACGATGCCAGTTGAGGTCAGCAATATAAATTTCTTGCTGCACCAACTCCTGCATTTTCAGTAATTCCGATCGCGGATCACTGAAATAACTCGAATCGACGACCGTACAGTTGCTGGCGGTAGCCAGGGACGCGAACAACTCCTGTTCCGGGTTCGGGGTGGCTTTCCACCAGACAAAACGGGGTAACTCGGGAACCATCAGGGAGGTGACTAAATCCCCCACCCGGTTGAGAGCGTCCTTGGTTCCCCGTAGAGTGATGTACTCGCAACAGACTAACTTGGAACTCTGACGCTGAAGCGGACAATAGGCCGAGACTTGGGCCGTCACGCCCTTGTCTTCGATACCGAAGGTCGGACAAATGGTGATAATGCGGCAAGGATTAGCGGCGGCGATCGCCTCACTAATCTGAAATCCCCGCGCATCCAAATTGTCATAATGCTGGTCTTGCGGGGACAACCGGTTGAACTCCTCCCGCAACTTGCGCAGCGTCGGAGCATTCATATGTCCCGTCACCTTGAGATCATACTGTTTCTGCGCCGCTTCAATGGCTTGACGGGCTTCTTCCCCATTGACCCCATCAATCGGACAATCATAAAACCCCAACGCCGCCAACAACTGTTGAAACTCCTCGGGTTCATAGACCACCATACTGAAGGTTGAGGCGCGACTGGCCAAAGGCGCCGCCTGTCCCTTACTCTGTCCCAGCCAAATTTGACTGAGTTCGGCCTCAATCTCCCCCAAGGAAATATCTTTAGGTTTCTGTAAAGCAACAACGGGTGTGTTAGTACTCATCATCAATCATCTCCCTAAACGTGAAAACAACAACGCCACAACGGGCCAACATCACCTTCAGTGTGACGCAACCGGACCCAATTCGTCGGCCAACTTGTCCTAGCCATCCTCATCGGAATCCCCGGAATCCGTTAACCCGCAGCGATTTGAAGCTATAAACGCCGCCAGCGACGATTATCTCGATTCAATAACAATTCCGCTTCAACGGGTTCCCAGGTTCCGGCTTCATAGAGGGGAATCGAATCAGCTGGTGCGGGTGCATCCCACACTTCCAACACAGGAGTTAACACGCGCCAAGAGGCTTCCACCTCATCACCACGGGTAAACAGCGTTTGATCGCCGAGCATACAATCAATCAGTAAACGGCTATAAGCATCGGTACTGGGTTTCCCAAACGCCGCATCATAGCGAAAATCCATGTTGACCGATCGCGTCCGCAACGAGGTTCCCGGCGTTTTCACCTCAAAGCGCATACTAATCCCTTCGTTGGGCTGAATGCGCATCACCAAAACATTGGGATTTGCCTGTTTAGCCGCCGATTGGAACATCAAAAAGGGTACATCCTTAAATTGAATGGCAATTTCGGAGACTTTTTTCGGCATCCGTTTCCCGGTTCGTAAATAGAAGGGAACTCCTTTCCAACGCCAATTGTCGATACTCAACTTCAAGGCCGCATAGGTTGGCGTTGTCGACTCAGGATCAGCACCATCTTCATCGCGATAGGCGGGAATGGTTTTGCCATCCATCCAACCTTTAGTATATTGTCCCCGAACCGCCGCATTCTCCAAATGTTCAGTATCCGCTAAACGAGTCGCTTGAACCACTTTAACCTTTTCGTTGCGAATACTGTCGGCATCTAAGGAATTGGGGGCTTCCATGGCCGTGAGGCTAAACAACTGCATCAGGTGATTCTGCACCATATCCCGTAAGGCCCCGGCAGTTTCATAGTAGCCGGCCCGTCCTTCGAGTCCCACCCGTTCAGCTACGGTAATTTGCACATGATCCACAAATTGCCGATTCCAAAGGGGTTCAAAAATGGCATTCGCAAAGCGAAATACTAATAAGTTTTGGACCGTTTCTTTGCCGAGATAATGGTCGATGCGATAGACTTGTTTTTCGTCACAAACTGATTGTACCACCTGATTGAGCCGTTGAGCCGAGGCTAAATCCCGACCAAAGGGTTTCTCGATCACCAATCGCTGCTTCGTCGGATCCGCCAACAGTCCGGCTTCCCCAAGTTGTTGGGTGGCTTCTCCAAAGAAACGTGGGGCCACCGAGAGGTAGAAGACTCGATTTCCCCGTGTCCCTCGTTTTTCATCGAGTTCGCTGAGGAAGGTTTTTAGATTTTGGTAATCTTGAGGATTGTCGATGTTCCCGGGACAATAGAAGAGTCCTTGCGCAAAACTGTTCCAAATCTCATCGGATTGTAAACCACCGCCAAATTCATCGACACCCTGACGACAATGATCTCGGAAATAGTCATGACTCCAGTCCCGGCGTGAAACTCCCACGATGGTTAATTCCGGCGGGAGACGACGTTCTAGGTGCATCTGGTAGATGGCGGGAACCAGCTTACGCTGGGTTAAATCCCCAGATGCACCAAAGATAATCAGAATTTGCGGTTCAGGAATGCGATCTTGTTGCAGGCCAACGCGCAGGGGATTGTCTTGGATAGCGACCATAGAAGCTGTGATGATTAGAGTGACAGTATTGAGTTGACAATTGTGGACTTGGACTTGTCAACACTTGCCATCGGGGAAGATTCAGGGTTCCCTGACTTGTAGGATGGGGGTTAGTGGCGATCGCCGCGCGTCCCTTCTTGGATAAACGACTCCACCAACGCCACATCTTCAGGACTGCCAATGACCAACGGGGTTCGCTGGTGCAGTTTCTCGGGAACCACATCCATAATTTTTTGCCGTCCGGTACTGGCTTGTCCGCCGGCTTGTTCCATGAGGAAGGCTAACGGGGCCGATTCGTAGAGAAGCCGCAATTTCCCTTCGGGTTTCTTCACGGTTCCGGGATAGAGGAAAACGCCGCCTTGTAGCAAAATACGGTGGAAGTCTCCCACGAGGGCGCCACTGTAGCGTCCAGTGTAGCCTTCGTGACGATGGACGTAACGAATGTAATCTCGCATCGAGTCGTCCCATTGCCAGAAGTTGCCTTCGTTAACACTATAGACGGAACCATGGTCAGGCACTTGGATATTCTCTTGCCAGAGGATAAATTCCCCTAGGGTGGGATCGAGGGTGAAGGAGTGAACGCCAGTCCCGATGGAGTAGACGAGGACGGTACTCGGACCGTAGAGGATGTAGCCGGCGGCGAGTTGTTTATGGCCCGATTGCAGTAAGTCTAAGGCTTCTCCGCTTTCGTCGTTACCTTCTTGTTGACGGATGGCGAAGATCGACCCAACGTTGAGGTTGGCATCAATGTTAGAGGACCCGTCAATGGGGTCATAGACGAGAGTATAGCGGCCAATGGGGCAGTTTTCGGGGATGTAGTAGGGTTTTTCCATCTCCTCGGAGGCTAGGCGACAGACGAGGCCACTTTGTTTGAAGACGGAGATGAAGACTTCGTTGGCGTAGACGTCCATTTTTTTGACGTCTTCTCCCTGGACGTTTTCTCCCCCAGCAAAGCCGAGAACCCCATCCATCAGGCCCGCTTGGCTGAGACGACGGGCCGTGAGTTTCCCGGCTAGGGCGATGCGGTTCATCAGGGTACTGAGATCTTGGGCCTCGGGGGAGAAGCTTTGTAGCTGTTCGAGAACATGGCGCGATAGGGTGGTACAGTCGCGGTCTAAGGCCCGTTGGGGCATCTCGAAGGATTCGCTGGGTGTCATACAGGAGTGCTGTTTAGGGTGTTCAGGTCGGTTATGGACTCGGGAGGGTCGGCGATCGCTGCTTCTATGGTAAAACCACTTCCGGCGATCGCACCCCTTTCTTTCAGGACTATAAGATTTTCTTTAGATTAAACTCGGATTCATTTTTCATATAATAGGGGGTTAGGGAGTTTTCTGAATGGGGTCTGTTGCTCGCAAATCCTCACGCAACGCCCTCATCTCTCTCCAGAATACTCTCCTAAACTCGCCAAATTGTTGAGATCGTGCTGCCATGTTTGTCTATATCAGTCCAAATTGCCGACAAGAAGCCCAGACTTACAACAAACTTGATAAATTAAGCCAACTCAAAGCCTCAATCCAGTCCGAGGGTTTGACCGCCATTCAAAGTCATTTTGATTGGAATTACCCATATCTTAAGCATCGTTTCCATAACTTGCGTCTGATTGGCAAAATCCAAAAAGTCGGCAATGATCGGGTGTTTTGCTTGTTAAAAATTTTCCAACGGGGTCAACCCGATTATGAACACCGTTTTTTAGATAATCCCGACCAATACGGCGAAACTCACTTTAAACCCAATATCCTCGACATCGAGCGTGAAATCCAACATCAAAAAGATGCCTTAAGCGCCGAACAACAGCCCAAACATCCGCCCGCACATTTAAAAGAATGGCTGCACAAACCCAGTTTACTGATGGATAGCCAAGGGGGGGCGATTTATGAAACGCGCATCTGGGTTGAACAATTCAAAACCGTCGAGATTGACCGTCATTGGCAAACCTATCATGAGTTGGTTTATGGACTCATTGAACAAGACTCAAATCCAGCCATTCAAGAACAGCCGACTCCCTATGAAGGGCTATTTTTGTGTTACCACAAAACCCGCCAAAAAGCAATTCTTTTTTCGAGAATTGAAGCCACCGATAGCCCTGGGAACTTAGCGATTTTGTTGATTTCTCCGTTCACGGAACGTCCTAGTTTACAAGAGATTGAACAATTAGGGGTCTCACTCAATTTATATGGTCCGGGATTGGAGAATCGCCTCACTCATCCCCTCTCCCGCAACGATATCGCCCAATACTCCCTACGATATTATCCTCGCTATTTACTCCTTGACCCCGATATTTGGTATGAAATTGAGCGAGAAGCTGAAGGAAATTTTGCTCTATCTGTGGAAGAAGAAAGCATCCTAGAAGCCGGCAAACTGCCTATTTTCATCAATGGTCGAGCGGGAAGTGGCAAATCGACGATGTTGTTTTACTTATTTGCTTATTATTGCCAAAAATACATTGATATTCGTGAGCATAATCCGGGACTTCCTGAGGTAGAGGTAGCGGTTCATCCTCTATTTATTACCTATAACAAACGCTTACTTGAATCGGCGCGTCGGGGAGTGCGGAAACTCCTCAATCACCACCATCATTTTGCGGATAGGTCAATTGAGATTGATTTTGAAACGTTTTTTACACCGTTTCAAGATTTTTTATTGGCTCAACTGGATGCGGATACAGTCGCAAAATTTGATTTAGATAAACATATCTCATTTTATCAGTTTGAACGAGCT
Source organism: Phormidium willei BDU 130791 (assembly GCA_001637315.1). Lineage (GTDB taxonomy): Bacteria > Cyanobacteriota > Cyanobacteriia > Cyanobacteriales > Geitlerinemataceae > Sodalinema > Sodalinema willei. The sequence continues at coordinate 9,914 of LSZA01000025.1, forward strand.
TATCAATCCTCTTTTCCAGGAAAACTATCTCCGGCGGAATGTTGGCATATTATTCGAGCGTTTATTAAGGGCTACAATTTAGAGGATATGGTGGCTGAGGATTATTCGGATATTCCTCGCAGAGAACGCACGGTTCCTGAAGATACCTTTAACTTTGTTTGCAATTCCGTCTATTCCTGGTATAAAAAATACTTAAAATCCAACCATTTTTGGGATGATCAAGATTTAATTCGCGAGGTTTTAAAACAAGGAAAAATAACCCCAAAATATAGCGCTCTTGTTTTTGATGAAGCCCAGGATTTCACCAAATTAGAATTGCGACTGTTGGTGCAACTTTCGATTTTTACCGATTACGAACTCTATCCCCCTGTGGAGAGTTTACCCTTTGCCTTTGCGGGCGATCCATTACAAACCCTAAACCCCACTGGATTTCGCTGGACAAGTGTGCGGGCGGCCTTTTATGAACAGGTGATTGCGAGTTTAGATCCCGATCGCCATCTGAACCTTCAGATGACCTTCCATGAACTCAAATCCAACTACCGATCCCTAGGGGCGATCGTGCGGCTGACAAATTTAATTCTTCTCTGGCGCTATTTATTCTTCAAAAGCCATCAACTGACCTTACAAGTCCCTTGGAAACCCGGACACGGCATTCCTCCGCAAAAATTCATCCTCTCCCAGAACCTAGACGCCGCTCAATTTCGCCAACAATGCCAAAATGACCCCATCATTCTCATTCCCTGTGAAGAAGGGGGAGAATTGAACTATCTACGACAGGATGAACTGTTGCGAGATCTATTTCCTGAGATTCAGCAGGATAAAGTCCCAAAAAATATCCTCAGCGCCAGTCAAGCCAAGGGGTTGGAGTTTCCTTTTGTGATTCTCTATCACTTCGGAGATGAACTGGCCCAAGGGCAAACCAGTCTGGACAAACTCTATCACGCTCAGCAACGCAACTTAGAACTGGAGTATTTCTTTAATAAACTCTATGTAGCGGCCAGTCGTCCCACAGAGGCGTTAGTGATTTTAGACTCTCCCGCTGGGGATCAGGCCTTATGGCGATTTGCCGATCGCAAGGGATGCGATCGCGCCATCCAAGCCAGCCAACTCCAACCCCAAGATGCGGCCCAAATTAGCTTTTTACCCCGGGGGGAGAGTTTCGCCGTCTTCAACCGGGACAACCGCCTCGAACAAGCGCAACAGTTTTGGGAAAACGGTTTAAGTCAGGAGAATCCCGAATTTCTCTATCGCGCCGCCGACTTTTACCGGTCTCTCAATAGCTATGAGAAAGCCGACACCTGTCAAGCCTGGGCCTTGAAGTTTGAACGAGCGTTTCAGTCCGCCGGAGAACGCTTTTTGGCCTTACAGCAACCTCACGAGGCCCGAACCTGTTTTTGGCAGGGGTTGTGCTGGCCCCAACTGCGGGATTGGCATCAACAGTATCGCGGTTCGGCCATTGAGACGGCGATCGCCCAATTCATGGTGAATCAACCGGCTTCACTGAGTCAACTGCGAGAGTTCAGCCAACAGCTAGAGACTCACATCAGCCAGGCCCAACGCCATTACACCGAAAAACCCTGGCGCATGGCCATCCAAGCCTACCGAGACACCATCCAAGAGTTCCTCAACGCCAAAGAAACCCTAACCCCCAGGGAATGGCAACAGTACGGCGATTCCCTCGAACAACTGGCCCAGGCCAAATATCCTCAATTACTCGATAGCGCCGGTTCCTGTTTCTACGCGGCCCAAACTCCAGAAAATCAGCGTCGCGCCGTGGAATGTTGGGAAGCCTGCGGCGCCACCGACCATCGGCAGTATTCTTTAGCCAAGGCCCAACAGGTGGGGTTTCCTGAGGGACTATCCTATCTACGGGAGGCCCAGGCCCATAAACAGATTATTGATGTTTGGGAACAAGCCGGGAAGCCGGGGAAAGCCAACTGGTTGAAACACCTCGATCAGATCCGTTGGGCCTTGGAACTCGAACGACGATGGGATGATGTCGTGCCATATCTCTTGCAGGCCCGTCGTTGGTTGGAGGCGATCGAAACCCTCGATCGCAGCCAGGCCCCCGACAGTCAGGCCCTCACCTGGGAAGTGGTGCGTCAACTGGCCACCTCCAACCTCACCCCCGAGGAGACTCGTCCCCAACGTCGTCGTTATGTGGAGTTTCTCAATCAAATCATCCAAGATGAACGTTGGTCCCGCCATCTGACGCCAGCGGAAGTGGGGGCGAGTTTTGAACGAGTGGGGGAGTGGGTTCCCTGTCTCAACTTTTATGAACAGTTGATCGAGAGTGCTGATCTCAGTTCCCACTGGCGACGTTACGCCCAACAACGCTGGTTAGCCAGCAAGTTAAAGCAGCAACAGTTCGCCGAGGGAACCAATCCCCAACGGGCCGAGGCGATTCGCGCTGAGATTGAACGCAAGGGCCAGCAGTGGCACATCGATCCCAGCCGCATTCCCCCGGAACCCCAACCGTCTGAACCCAACCGGCTACCGGGAACGGTGCAAGTTGAGGGATTACCGCAACGAGTGCTGTTGCAACGTCGCGGTAACGGCGCACAATTTGTCTTAGGGGGGGTGTCCGTGGAGGCCGTCCAAACCACGAAATCCTTGCAGGTGACGTTACAGTCTCGCCAGACGGAGGAAGCGGTGTTCCTCAAACTCACCCGCAAGGGGGGATTAGTTCGTCGCAATGGCTTGACAATTTACGCAGATAATGGTAATAGCTTACTCTTTCGCCTAGGTGAAGTCTGTTTGGGTCGACTGGTGTATCGGGGAGGGAATCCCCGAGTGGAGGTGGTGCTGTCCGGTTTAGACTCGCGCCAACGTATTTGCATTCGCCCAGGGTTGTAGGGAATTGCCCATTGAGCCAAGGGGACTATCCGTCCGCCAACAGCCACGGGTAATCTGATGGTTGCTCACTCTGGCAACCCCTCGAACTTTGGCAAATCCCCTAACTCTCTATTCCAAGCCGCTTTGCTGGAGGTAAAGAGATGGGCAGTTGGCAACATAGAGATTTTACTGTCCAAACACCCTACGGGAACGACGAGCAAACCTGCGATCTGAGTGCTTGGCAATGCTGAACCACACAACTTACAAAAGCTTTTGTTGTGACGAGTACCTAAAAGTGTAAAGGAAGTTACAGCATCCGCCCCCGCCAACCAGATCAATTTAGCGGACTGTGAGACTAAATTGGCCGCATGAGCAGAACCCGTATCTTTTTGGCAATGCTGACAATGACACAGGTAAAAGCTGTCGAAGTCGCCTTGTACCTCAAATTTCACAGTGCCACACAGGCAAGATCCAAAGTGATTGGTCATCGGATTTGCTTCGACAGGGTCAACGCATCAAAAATAGTATGAATTGTGCTTAACAAAGAGGGGGAAACCAGGAATGCGCCCAAAGGAGAGTCTAGCATGGGTTTTGCCGTTAACCCACTTGCGCTAACTTGAGGACAATGGCGCAAATCTCATTCTGTACACCCATGTCTAACTCCTTTTCGGTCTCCTCATCCCGACCCCTAATTCGCGAGGATTGGGAATCCCCCACTTAAGCCATCTCGCTACGCTTGACGGCTTAAGTGGGGAAAGATGTCAATCACAAACCTCTTTACCAGCCTCATCGACGATCGCAAACACATCGAATTGGCCGAATTCAAATTCTCCCGTCACCGTGAGGCGATCATCGACACGAACATATTGACGGGTCGAATCCCCGCACACAGCCCAGGTATCGGTGGTGATGCTGCGATCGCCAACCCGTAAACGGAACCCATCTTCCCACACTCGTTCAACCACTCCGGTTAAACTGTCGTCGTTGGCCTGGGCCGCCGGAAGATTGACGAACGTCGCCATCGAGAGTGTCGCGGTACTTAATAATCCGGTGGCGATCGTGACCATGGGGGACAAGGACAATTTAATCATAGTGTTAGCGGTGATTACCGAGGTCATGTTTACTTGACCCTTACTGTAGGCAATGATTATGTCCACAACATGACCGTTCACGAGTGACTCGATGGTGGGGATTACCAGTCTCGGACAATCGTCGATTCTGGGTCCGGGGCGAACGCCAGCCAGAGGGGGAATTGCAACAGTCCCAGACTGAGCTGATTTTCCGACTCATCGACAATAATCAGGGGCATCAGTCCCGCTTGCATAAACCGCTCAGCCCGTTGTGCTAGGGGTTCAGGGGCTTCAAACAGAGCCACACCGCGATCGGGTCCAAAATCAGCCCGAGAGATGCCTAGACAGTCCTGTAAGCCGCGCCGCCATTCTCCGAGACGTTCAGGGCTATTGGCCAGCACTAACACCCGTAACCGACGCTTGTACATCAGATACAACACTGAGGCGATCGCCGACGCAATCAAGATATTCTGAAGGCGGCTATTGGTGGACTTCATCGCCCCGCGTCCGCCCTGAGTGAAAAACCAACTGGCCACCCGTTCCGCATGGACTGGCTCAAAGGTACGACGCAACTGCCAGGGGGGACCATAATAATCAGGATTGTTGCGATATTGATCCAAAGCCCGACGAATCAAACGTCGTTGTTCGCGAAATCCCTGTTCACTAAACTGGGGACTTGCGGCCCCCTCACCGCGACTCTCACCCCGCTCTCCTCGGGAGCGACGGGGAGCGCCCTCGACGGGAGTTGGAGCGGCGGCGGGAGCTTGGGTTGGCTCAATTTGCAACTGTTCGGCCGCAACCGATAAGTCTTGCAAACTGCCCACCAGATAGTTTTTAAACCCTTGCACTCGCACGGCGATATCTTGGGACACGCCGGCGAAGGACGTTTGCATTTCCTTACGGATGCGCTCTTGGCGGCGTTCTAAACGCTCGATATCCACCGTTAGAGCTTGTTTGCGTTTCTTGAGTTCACTGACCCCGTCTTGCACTAAGCGCCCTAAATCTCGTTGCAACTCAGCTTGAGCCTGCTGCATCTCCTGTTTAGCCCGTTCGAGTTGGCTAATTTCGGCTCGTAAGGCCTCGGCCCGCTGTTCGAGAGCGGCAATCTCCATCTGCACCGCCGGAGATGCGGTTGGCGTCGCTCGGGCTTGAGGAGACTCTGGGGAAGTTTCTGGTTCAGGGGTAGTTTTGGGGGTCTCGATAGCCGAATCCCCAACACCCGAATCTCCAACACCCGAATTCCCGGTGTCTGCTGTCACTGGCTCAGGCTGGGGATTGGGGGGGGACGGCTCCTCAGGCGGTTCACTTGCGGCCACAGGTGACACCATCACCACCCTAGATTCCTCGGGGTCGTTAATGTCAGAGGCCACTGGCTCAGAGTCCTCTGGCTCAGAGGCGACGGGAGCGGCACTCAGGTCATCATCATCATCGTCATGATCCTGCCACGTCTTATCCTGGACGGGTTCCTGGATCATCTCTCCTGGGGGCGGGTCATGGGGGATGCTGTCGTAGTCGGCGTAAGGGTCTGACTCATCATCGTCATCATCCTGCCAGTTACTGTCCTCGTCATCCCAATGACTGGCTTCCTCATCATCGTTGTCATCATAAAACCCGGCGTTGGAGTCTTCCGGGGCGGGGCTGGAGGAATCAGCGGAATCGAGGGAGGCTTGGAGGGGTTGGGCTAGGGGGGCGATCGCCCCTTCGGGTAGCCTAGACTCATCCCCTTGAGGTTGGGGGGCGGGGTCATCTTCCCAAGGAGAGGGTTCAACGGGAACCGACTCCGCATCGACATCCCAATCCTCTGCGTTGGGGTCGGGGTTGGGGCTTCCGTAGGGGGTGTTTTCCTCTAAAGTCATCTCGATTCCTAAGGGTTGACAAACGGGCAGATGTATGGTAAGGCGACTGAGTGATTAGCGGGAGGATTGGGGACAGCGTTGTTCGAGGCAGTTGCGTAGCATTTTGGCATTAAACAACACCGGGAGAAAGTGAATACTATTGACTTCCCGGAAATAGAACAAAATGGGGACTGGCGGCCAAAAAATTTCCCAATTGAGCCATTCGGAGTAGGGAAAACGACGAATCAGAGAATCGGAACGATACACATCCAAGTCAGTTTGGGTAAATTCAAGGCGAATGGTTGCCGCTTGCACCATTAAGAAGAGGCCAAACAGGGCGATCGCCGCCGCCAGCCAAATCTGCACCAGCATCAGAGGAATCGCCAGCAAAACCAGAACCACGGGAATGGCGTAACTCGGGGCCAATTCAACAATCGGTTCGAGTTCAACGCGAGTTGAAGCTGAGGTAGAAGTCACAGGCAAATCCCCTAAAAACAACAAACATCGGCTGGGCGATCGCACCTCGCCCGCATCGACGATTCTATTTTAACCAGTGCCGCAGGGCCGGTTCCAGGGCGAGAGGGGCGGTCTAGGTGAGGCAATCCCCCCTCTCGGCGGCGTTACGTACGAGACTCAACCCAAACCCGGAACCCTTCCACGCGCAAGGATTTACCACGGGTTCCACAATATTGGCCATCCCCCATCACGGGCGTGTCGCCCATATTCTGAATATGCCCAGAATAGCGGACAGTGTAGCGGCTAGCGGACTCTCCCGTTAAGCGAATCGCAAAGCCTTCCACTTGCCGGTTTTCCCCCCGACTGCCGAGATAGTGTCCTTCCGTCACCCAAGGGGTATCCCCCACTCCCGAGATATGGGCCATATATTCGAGTTTCACCCCAGGAAAGGCATTGGCAAGGCGCAGTTGGAACCCTTCGAGGCTGCGAGATTGCCCCCGCGTTCCGGCAAACTCTTTCGAGGCAAATTGGCGATCGCCCAATCCCTGAATATGCACCAACACCGTCAAGGGCATCGATCCGGTTGGCGTACCTCCGGTGAGACTTTTCGCCCCAAAGACAATCAAAGGTTCTTCGGATTGGCCCGATTGAGGGGCAGGCTGAGATGGGGCCGGTTTCGTGGCTGTCGTGGTTTCTGTCGCATCTCCCCACATCAACAAATCCGCCCCACCACTAATTTGAGGGCGGACTTGTTCAGCTTTGGGAGTGGGAACCGTTTGCGAGGCTAAAGGCGTTGTCGCCGAGGCACTGGTGGCCACCGGTTGGGGGTTGGGGGCGACTTGGCTGACATAGAGTTTGCCTCGGGAAGCCGCCATGGCGATGGTTTGCCCAAACACTTTCTCTAATGTCGGTTGGAGAGTGGCCCACTGGGCATCGCTGAAGCGATCGCCCTCATCGACGGCTTTCAACAGTTGGGCGACGGGATGTTTGCCACTGAGTAAATCATTAACATCGGCCGGAAGTTGATTAGCCGGGGCATTACTGACCTGATTACGGAATAAGCGAACCTGCTGTTTAAATTGAACTAACGGTTGGAAACCCGGCTGTTCCCGGTGATCGAGGGCATCAAAGCGGTCTAAGATGGCGATCGCCTGGGCTTTCGTATCTCCACCCGTAGCGGCGGGTTGGGATTGCAAGAGGCGTTTGACCTCCCCCCAACTCATACCATCGTGAATTGCCCCGAGTTGAGCAATTTGGGCTTCCAAACTGGTCAGTTGATTCAGTAAAACGGTTCGATCAGGTTTCATAGTCTCAAACAAGCGTCAGATATAGATAAACAAACAGGTGGCGATCGCCGATGACCTTCCCCTCAGACGAACTGGCGGCAGTCTCAGAAGTTCCCCGACAGGCATTGTAGCCCGCCATCTCCCCGGTGCGATCGCCCAACCCCAGAACTCAACAACAGAAGTCAACCCCTAAAACTGCGGTACACCCGGATAAGCCTTCGCCTTGGGATGAACCGCCCCCTCGCCACAGGTGCGAGGGGTGGGAAAAATCTTACCGGGATTGGCTAACCCCTTGGGATTCCAAGCATCTCGTACCCATTTCATCGTATCGAGATCCGCATCCGTAAACATTTCCGGCATATAACAGCGTTTGTCCGCCCCAATCCCATGTTCTCCAGAAATCGATCCGCCCGCCTTCACACAGAGTTTGAGAATCTCACCGCCGACTTCCTCAACCTCCTCCAACTGGCCCTCCACCCCATTGTCATAGAGAACCAAAGGATGCAAATTCCCATCTCCCGCGTGAAACACATTGGCGATGCGATAACCACTGCGTTGACTCAGGGCCTCAATCTCCCCTAACACCTCCGCCAAACGAGTGCGAGGAATCACCCCATCCTGAACATAATAATCAGGGCTGAGATGGCCCGCTGCCGCAAACGCCGCCTTACGTCCCTTCCAGAGTTTAGCCCGCGTCTGGGGATCCTCGGCCACCGTCACCGTTCGCGCCCCCTTCTCCTGACAGATCTGGGTCACTCGCCGCGTCACCTCGGTCACTTCCGCATCCAAGCCATCGAGTTCCACCAAGAGAATCGCCTCTGCATCCCGGGGATAACAGCCCGTGGCCACCACATCCTCCACGGCGTTAATACTGAGGTTATCCATCATCTCCATCCCCGCCGGGACAATCCCCGCTGAGGTAATCGCCCCCACCGCCGCCCCAGCGGCTTCAATACTGGTAAAGTCGGCTAAAACCACCGCAATAGATTCAGCGGTTTTGAGCAGTTTTAGGGTGATTTCCGTGGCGATTCCCAGGGTTCCTTCGGACCCCACAAATAGCCCCGTCAGGTCATATCCCGGCATTTCAGGAATCTCGCCGCCGAGTTGGTTAATACTGCCATCAGGAAGCACAACCGTTAGGCCTAAGACATGATTGGTGGTGACGCCATATTTAAGACAATGAACCCCACCGGAGTTTTCCGCCACATTGCCCCCAATCGAACAAATAATCTGGCTAGAGGGATCGGGGGCGTAGTAAAACCCCGCCCCACTCACGGCTTGCGTCACCCAATTGTTAATCACGCCCGGTTGCACAATCACTCGCTGATTGTCGTAATCAATATCGAGGATTTTCCGCATCAGGGCCGTGACAATGAGGACGCTATTGGGTTCCGGGAGTGCGCCTCCAGACAGTCCCGTTCCCGCGCCCCGGGCGACCCAGGGCAGGTTGAGGCGATCGCAGAGGGCCACGGCTTCTGCGACCTGTTCGGTGGTCCTGGGGAGGACAACCAAGGCAGGTTTTTGCCGATAACTCGCCAGTCCATCGCATTCATAGGTCAGCAGTTCTTCTTTGCGACGAATGACACCGTTTTTGCCTAGGATGGCTTCAAAGTCTTTGGCGATGCGTTTCCAGTTCGGGGAGGTTTGAGTCGAAAACATAGGAGATGGTTGTGGTTTTGGGGGGAGAGGCGATCGATTAGACCTTAATTGTCCTATTTTAACTTTTGAGGGGTTCACCGGAGCTATAAGTCCCGCGCTGTACCTGAAAGGTCAGCGTCGGGAGGATGTCACTAACACCTGCTGAAGAAACACCCATTTATCCGCCACTTCTTCGATGCGTTTACTCGTGGGTTTACCGGCTCCATGGCCGGCCTTGGTTTCAATGCGGATGAGCAGCGGCTTTTCCCCCGCATCAGCCGCTTGTAGGGCCGCCGCAAACTTGAAACTATGACCCGGAACCACGCGATCGTCATGGTCTCCCGTAATAATTAAAGTTGCCGGATACGCTGTCCCCGGTTGAACCCGATGCAAGGGAGAATAAGCGTAAAGTGCCTTAAACTCCTCCGCATCATCGGGGGAGCCATAATCTGAACACCAGGCCCAGCCGATGGTGAACTTGTGGAAGCGCAACATATCCAACACCCCCACTTCGGGAATGGCCGCCGCAAACAAGTCGGGCCGCTGCGTCATACAGGCCCCCACCAACAAGCCGCCGTTACTTCCACCACCGATCGCCAGTTTCTCAGACTGAGTATAGCCTTGGTCAATCAGCCATTCGGCCGCGGCGATGAAATCATCAAAAACATTCTGTTTATTCTCTTTAATTCCCGCCTGGTGCCAGGCTTCGCCATATTCCCCGCCACCCCGTAGGTTGGGGATGGCCAGAACGCCGCCGAGTTCCATCCACACCAGCTGACTGACGGAAAAACTCGGGGTGAGGGAGATGTTAAACCCCCCGTAGCCATAGAGGTAGGTGGGGTTGTTCCCGTCACAGACTAATCCCTGTTTGTGGGTGATAAACATGGGAACCCGAGTTCCATCTTGGCTGTGATAGAAGACTTGGCGGGTTTCATACTCCTCTGGGTTAAAGTCCACCGTTGGCTGGCGGAAGAGACTACTCTCGCCAGTGGTGAGATCGTAGCGATAGATGGTGGTGGGGGTGGTGAAGCCGGTGAAGGCGTAGAAGGTTTCGGTATCGCTGGCTTTACCGCCAAAACCGCCGACAGAGCCAATTCCGGGGAGGTCGATATCTCCGAGAAACTCACCGCTGAGGTGAAAGCGTTTCACCTGAGAGCGAGCGTCTTTGAGGTATTCCACCACAAATTGATGGTTGAGGAGACTCACGCCTTGTAGGACATCGTCGGCTTCGGGGATGACGGTTTGCCGATCGCCGCCGGGGAGGTCTAAGGCAATGAGACAATAGCGAGGGGCGTTAAAGTCGGTGGTTAACCAGAGGCGATCGCCTTCGTTGCCCACCACATCATAGCGGGCTTCCCAGGTGTGGATCAATTCCACCACGGGCGCGTCGAGTTGTGGCGATGTGGGGGTTTGTAAGTCTTGGTAGAAGACGAGGTTTTTCGGTTCGGTTCCCCGCCAGACGGAGATAATCAGATAGCGGCCATCGTCGGTGACATCGCCGCTAAACCCCCATTCTTTCTCGTCGGGCCGTTCATAGATGAGAACATCCTCGCTTTGGGGAGTTCCGCGACGGTGGTAATAGAGTTTTTGGAAGTAGTTAATGTCTTCGTATTGACTCTCTTCTTGGGGGCGATCGTAGGCGCTATAGTAGAAGCCTTGATTGTCGTGAGTCCAGGCGGCCCCGGAGAACTTACTCCACGTCACCTCGTCGCTGAGATCGTCGCCGCTGTCGATGTTACGAATACGCCAGGTTTTCCAGTCGGAACCGGATTCAGAAAGCGCGTAAGCCAACCAATGGCCATCGGGGGAAATGGCGTAACCGGTTAGGGCCACGGTTCCATCGTCGGAGAGTTGGTTAGGATCGAGGAGAATGCGGGGATCGCCGTCGAGATTGTCGAGAACGTAGAGGACGTTTTGGTTTTGTAGGCCGTCGTTTTTGAAGTAGAAGTAGCGATCGCCTTCTTTGAAGGGAATCCCGTATTTTTCGTAGTTCCAGAGTTGCGTCAGTCGCGCTTTGAGGCGATCGCGATCGGGATTTTTCGTCAGAAAACCAAAGGTTAGCTCATTTTGCGCTTCAATCCAAGCCCGAGTTTCTTCAGAGTCGGAGTCTTCTAACCAACGATAGGGGTCGGGAATTTCGAGGCCATGATAAGTATCAACTTGGTCACTTTGTCGGGCTTGAGGATAGGTAAATGTCATAAGTTTTTAACGGTAAAGGGTGAACAAACAAAACTAACTTTGTGGGCAATTCAAACCACAAAATCAGATTTTGTAGGGGCGAATAATGGGGCGAATAATTATTCTACAAGTTGGTATACAAGGCAAAAAAACATCGAATATCATCGATTAATGATTCCTTGTTCAGCCCTAGTCTTGTTGATGAGAAAACTGATAAGCACCCACCCAAGACAGGGCGATCGCCACCACCAACAACACCGGAATACTAATCCAGGTAAAATCAGCCAAGGCGCCATAAGCGGCTGACCGTAAGCCCACACTGGTATAGGTTAGGGGCAGACAAAAGACAATCACTTTGAGGGCGCTGGGCAAGGTGGCAGGGTCAAAAAAGGTCGCCCCCAGAAAGGACATGGGGACAATCAAAAAGTTGTTGAGTAAGCCGACACTTTCGAGGGATTTAACGTTCAATCCCACAATTACCCCCAATCCGGCAAAGACAGCACAATTGAGGATTAACACCAACAAAAAGAGAGGATTAAAAAAGCTCCAAATGGCTGAAATTCCTTGTTCTGTGAAGCCAAGAAAGAGGACAGCTACGACCATCACCGATGCTGAGGTCATCAAACCTCGAACCACACCGGCGATCATTTTCCCCAAATGCAGTGAGAGGGGATGAATGGGCAAAAGTAGCACTTCTTCAAAGGTTTTGCTGTAGAGTCGTTCGCCACAAATCGAGAAGGTAGTACCGCCGAAACTAATCGCCATCGAGGATAGGGCCACCATCCCCGGTAGGATGAATTGTAGATAACTACTATAGTCGTCACTAATGGCGGTTCCGGGGCGGACGGAACTCCCTAAGCCTAAACCGAAGGCGACAATGTAAATCAGGGGAGAGATGAGGCCCGAGGCGGCGACTTGGGCGATACGAACTCGCAAATCCAGCCAATCCCCCCAGAAGATGGTGAGGCTGTCTTGCCAAATGGTGGCGTAGTCGAGGGAATTGGGGTTACGTTGGCTAGGGGTGAGGGAGTTTTGGACAGTCACAGGTACAGGGGCGATCGCGAACAAGACATCAGAAGCATCTTACCTTGATTTAGGGTTGCCGGGAGTCCCGGCGATCGCCATCGTCGTCCTCATCGTGATCGTTGTTCTGATCCTTGTCGCGGTTGGAGGCGTTGGCTGGGGAATCTAAGGGGGAATCTTCCTCTTCTTCGACAAGTTCCAACCTAAGCAGGTTGTCATCACTCAATGACTCGGGCAATGACTCGGGGAGAGAGTCTAACTCCTCTTCTGTGGGGGGGTTGCGAACCCGACGGATGGGGAGATTCGCGGTAATGGAGGTCATCCGTTGATCGCTTTCTAGGGCAAAGTTGAGGCCCTCGGTGTCGATTTCCACATAGCGGGAAACCACCTCTAGGATTTCCTTCTGCATCGCCTCAATGGTTGCCGGGTTTAAGTCGACGCGATCGTGAGCAATCACCAGTTGCAGCCGGCGTTTGACTTCCTTGCGGCTGGTGTCTTTGTGCGATCGCGGCAACAGGCGGGCGAGCAGATTGGAGAGCATTGTGATGAGTCGAGTCAACGTCGAGTCAGATAATTCGGGTGTTCAACAGATTACGCAAGCGAGAGAAGATACCTTTCGGGGGAACCGAGAGATCTAAAAACTCCACCGTCTCTCCCTCCAGACGGCGAGCGATATTACTATAGGCTTGTCCCGCTCGTGAGGGTTCCTCGGAGAGAACTAAGGGTTCGCCTCGGTTGGTTGAGACAATCACCCGTTCGTCATCGGGAATTACGCCGACGAGGGGAACCGCTAACAGTTCCTGCACATCTTCGACGGACATCATATCGTTGGCTTCCACCATTTCCGGGCGGATGCGGTTGATAATCAGGCCCACTTTCCGCACCCCATTGGCTTCCAGGAGGCCCACCACGCGATCGGCATCCCGTACCGCTGCAATTTCCGGGGTGGTGACGATGAGGGCTTCTCGGGCGGCGGCGATCGCGTTTTGGAACCCCTGTTCAATCCCAGCGGGGCAATCGACGAGGACATAATCAAATTTTTTGGCTAAGGCCATCACCAACTTACGCATCTGGGCGGGGGTGACGGCATCTTTCATGCGATTTTGGGCGGCGGGTAACAGGGCGAGGGTATTTTGGCGTTTATCCCGGACAATCGCTTGATCGAGGCGGCATTCACCGGCGATCGCTTCGACGGCGGTATAGACGACCCGATTTTCCAGCCCCAGCAGCAGATCCAGGTTCCGCAACCCAAAGTCAGCATCCACGAGGATCACTTTGCGATTGCGTTGTGCTAATGCCATACCGAGGTTGGCGGTGGTGGTGGTTTTGCCCACTCCTCCTTTACCCGAGGTGACAACAATAATGCGACTCATAATGAGAAACGGCTTGGGAACGATCCAAACAGGGCTACACGACAACGAAATGTACACTTGAGGCATGGCCCCAAGGGGTAGATCGCGTCTGTGGGCAGTTGTCCCAATGTATCATCTGGGGGGATAGGCGGCGGGAGATTTCCCGAAGAGATCGGCCATCGGGGATGGGGAGGGGTTGGCGACTGGGGCTAGGTTGAGTCAAGATTGCCCAAGTTAAGATGGAGAATGTCGATCATTCTTGATGTTTCTTTAGATTTTATCGTTGATTTTTCATAACAATACGAAGAATCATAAAAAAGCCTTGGATTTCAACGTCAGTACCATTCATGATGGAACCATTCCATAATGATGGTTCTAAGATGACTCGCTTCAACATCAGCCGCCGCCAAGCCTTGCAAGGACTAACTCTCGCTGCTATGGGTTTGGTGTTGCGGGATACTCTGGCGATGCAGCCAGCTCTAGCTGAGCCGGAAACGACGACAAGTCTCGATCTCGAGACTGAGAAATACCATGTGTTTATTCCTTATGTGCGATCGCGTACCGGGGGAAAACAGGAAATTACCCTACGTTCTGGGGAAAAACTAGAACTTAAGATTCCGGCAAGGACGACTGACAATACGGAAATCCCATTTCAACTTCCAGGTCGTCGAGGTGAGGCGATCGCGATCGCTCACACGCTCTACGACCGAACCCTACGACTCGCAGATCAAATCTACCAAGAGATTGATAATACCTCCTTCATTCAGGATGCAAGTAAAACCAAGTGTAAACTCGTTTATGAGCAGGTTGAAGATGCCAGGTATATCAATGATTTAACCTCGTTGCAACTCTTGGATTATGTTATTGAAACATCGCGACTTGATGATTCCGTTAAAGATCGCTACCTCTTGGCGAGTACAAACTCAAGACTGCTAGGAATTCAAAATGTACTTGAATCTACCTTAGCCACTTCAAGATTGTCTCAAGATAAACGTCAACTTATTCTAGGGACTTTTGAGTTGGTTCGTGCCGGTGAACCCATTACTAATTTCAAAGCACTCAGCGACCTCGATTCAATTGTCACCACCTCTCAATTGCCGCCAGAAATTCAACAGGAGTACACAATTGCTAGTGCAAAATCCAGAGCATTAACAGTCGATTTAATCATCGTTGAGTGGATTGATGAAAATCCAAAATTTAACGAGTCCCAAAAAATTGGCTATTTGACAGCTTATCAAGAAGTTCGAGATGGGCGTGAAATTTCGGACAAGTTTATTGTCAAAAAGCTAGATGATTTAATCCTGAGTTCTAGAATTTCCGACAATGCCAAGTTAATCTATGCAATTACTCGCCAGAAGAATCTGGGTGAAGGCGGCGACTTGGGTGAAAAAGTGATGGCATTTCTTCAGGACGTTCAAACTGTTACAGACCTCGACGAATCCGCAAAGGAAACGTATCGCCTGGGTGCCGGTGTTGTTCCCCAAGCAACGCGGTTACTCTCCGCTGCCGGAGCTGAAACGGCAACTGGCGTTAGCTTGAGCAGTCTGTCAGGAGCTGCTGCTACCAATGCCACCCTTGCCGCTTTGGGGGGTGGTTCCGTTGCTGCGGGTGGTTTAGGGATGTTGGGCGGATTAGTCGTTGCAACTGGAGGAGCGGCTCTAATTGGTGCCGCTGGATTGCTCTCTATTGCTCTAATTTCCGAAATGGACGGAGAAGACTTCAGAAACCTGGGAATTTCCGTCGGAACGGGTACTGTTGCCGGAGCCGCCACAGTTTTGGCCGCTTGGACAGCAGCCAGTACCTTAGGTGTGACTGGTACTCTTTCAGGAGCGGCTGCCATTTCGGCGACCATTTCGGCCCTAGGTGGCTTAAGTATTATGACCGGCGGAGCGGCTCTTGTTGCCTCAGGAACGGCTTTCTTGGTCTGGTCGTTTATGAAGGGACGCAAAAGGCGAGATCAAGGTGTTTTACGACAGGTTGAAACTCGTATTTACACCCCAACACAAGAGCCGAAATCTAACTCATTAGAGTCTTTTTTAGCAACCAATATCCAACAAAAATATGACCTTGAAGAAGGCTTCACTTCTCCTAATATTCCTCTGGACAAACTCTCAACTGCTTTGTCTAAATGGGTCACTCTTGAACCGAATGAACGAGTCTTGGCCCTGATTGACTCTAGCATTTGGAATGATGCCAAAGAAGGAGTGGTTTTGACGGATCGTAAAATTCGCTGGAAAGCATCGGTCTCTGACCCAGACTCAATTTCTTATGATCGTCTGTTTTCTTTGATGGATTCAGACCTATCAGTTTTACTCAAGAATGAAGAACTACGAGATGATCTTGGCCGAGTGGAGGAACTGACAGAGATTTTTTATGACGAGAATGATGAAAATCGATGGGTTCAAGTTTTGAACTCGCTGAAACAACAGTACACTAGCTTCTCGGCTTAAGGTCGGCTTGAGGTAGGGAACCCGATAGGAGTCTTTAGATTTTGCTCTCCTATCGGTGTCTATCAACAATCAACAGGCTATCCTAAGCCACCCGGGCTAAACTCGACTTGGTTAAAGCGGGAACAATGCGTTGACTCGCCAACTTCCCGCCATAGATATTTCGGGCCACCGGCCCCACTTGTAACGCCGTCCCTGGCCCCATCAGAAACAGTTGCGATTTTCCCCAACGTAAATGCTCATCGAGTTGGGGAAGTCCCGCCACCGTCTTCAAAGGATATCGCCGCTGCACTGGTTGCAATAAGGGATGCTGGCGGATATCAAACTCGCTTCCTGTGGCTAACCAGAGACGGTGAACCCTGGGTAACGACCCTTGGGGTTGGTCGCAGTCAATGTCCCAAAGCCCTTGATTCCAAGTTGCTCTTGTGATTTGACAATTTTCTAAAAACTGAACCCGTCCTTCTCGTTCTAGCCGCCGCAATTTGAATAAAACCTTGGGGGTCAGAGAGCCGCCATTTCGCGCCTCTTGAATCATCTGCGATCGCCGCCCCCAATCTCGTTCAGCCTGAAACCCTTTGAGATATTTCGGCCCCAACCAACCGGGATCCGCGTCAAACAACTTCTCATAAAACTGTCGCCGAGCCATCAACGTCACCCTGGCCCCGCGACGAATCGCCCCCAAGGCTAAATGACCACTGGTTAAGCCACTCCCGACAATTAAAATCTCCTCTCCCGCCAAATACAACGATCGCAAATCAATCTGACTCGAATGCTGCAACCGTTCCGGGGGATAGGTAGGTGCAATCTCCGCCATCCAGTCGGGGAGTCGTGGGGTTCCGTCTCCCGTCGCGAGGATGACACGACGAGCCAGACTGGGGGGATGATCTTGGAGATGCAGCCGGAAGCGATCGCGGCCCCCAACCTGAATCGGCTCAATATCAACAACGCTGGCCCGAATAACTCCATCGCCTAATCCCCAACGTTCAATCACATCCTCACAAAACTCCTCGAACAGTTGACTTCCCGGTAAATCATAGGGGGGGAATAACTCCGAAGAACGCTGAGCGGCGAAGGCTCGTAAAGCGTAGGGATTGGGATCGGGATGATGAACCGCCGGCGATCGCAGATGGGGAATTTCTAAGGCCCCAAACTGCTGCTTCCATTGAGCCATCCAGGTTCCAGTGCGATCGAACACCGCGAGGCGATCGCGCAACGCGGCTTTTTTCTGCAACAGATGGGTGACCAACGTCAACGCTTGCGGGCCAGCACCGATGATAGCAATATCAACAGTTTCGGGGATTTTCCCAACCCGAGGATCTAAAGATAACACCATTAGTACGGTCACAAAACTCAGTTCTTATGTATAATAAGAATCATTCTCGTTTTTGACGAGTCTAGGTCCCTAGCTGTACCTCTAGGGATATCTCTCATACCCTCACCCAACGGTTCGCTCCCCACACTTTCCTCATTTCACGATGTCTAACCCGATCACAGCTTCTGACACCTCGATAAACCTCCCCAAACAGGGGATGCCAGTCACCATCATTACCGGATTTCTCGGCAGCGGTAAAACGACCCTCCTCAATCACATCCTGAATCATCAACAGGATTTGAAAGTTGCCGTCTTAGTCAATGAATTTGGTGACATTAACATTGACAGCCAACTGCTCATGTCCATCGACGAGAATATGGTGGAACTGAGCAATGGCTGTATTTGTTGCACCATCAATGATGGCTTAGTCGATGCCGTCTATCGTGTCTTGGAACGAGGCGATCGCATCGACTACCTCGTGATTGAAACCACCGGAGTCGCCGATCCTCTGCCGATTATGTTGACCTTTCTCGGCACTGAATTAAGAGACTTCACCCGGCTCGATTCTGTCCTCACCACCATCGACGCAGAAACCTTCACCCCAGACTGTTTTGACAGCGAAGCCGCCAGCAAACAAATTATTTACAGCGACATTATTCTGCTCAATAAAACCGATCTGGTTCCCGAAGCTAAACTCAGCAACCTCGAACAACAACTTCGGCAAATCAAAGAGGGAGCGCGGATTATACGGTGTCAATTTGGCGAAGTTCCCCTACCCCTGATTTTAGATATCCACTCTAACCACCCCGAAAACTATCAACGAGAAATTGACGAAGAAAAGGCTCACGATCATGCTCATGAGCATCATCACGACCATCCCCACGAACATCACCATCACCATTCCAGTCATCTCGACAACGATGGCTTTGTCTCGATTTCCTTCGAGAGCGATCGCCCTCTTTCCCTAGAACGCTTCCAAAACTTCCTCGATCATCTCCCCACCTCTATCTTCCGAGCCAAAGGAATTCTCTGGTTTCAAGAAAGCCAGCAAAAACACATCTTCCAACTCAGTGGAAAACGTTGTGTCCTCAACGTCGATGACTGGAAAAACGCCCAACCCAAAAATCAAATGGTGTTCATTGGTCGCCACCTCGACGAAACTCAGCTACGCAATAGCCTCAAAGATTGTTTAACCTCCGAAGTTCTCAGTGGACGCTCCTGATTTTTGTCTGCTGAGCAAAAAAAACGAGAGCAAAATCTGGCAAAAAAAGAAATCTAGTGCTATTCTAATAATAGTTAAATTTTGTAAATCTAGTCACTCAATCCCTAAATTCTGAGACCGTAGCTACCCCTCACCATTAGCCCTAAGCCTTTTTTCTAATGACTTTAGACAGCTCAAACAATCTAGCCACCAACGGACAGTCTGTCCCTGCCAGCATCAGTTCTGTCAGTCGTTCCATTCCCCCCGCCACCCGCGCCCGCGTCTCACAAACCGAAATGGAACAAGCCGTGCGAACGTTGCTCATCGGACTCGGAGAAGACCCCGATCGCGAAGGACTTAAAGACACCCCTAAACGGGTCGTAAAAGCCCTACAATTTCTCACCCAAGGTTACAACCAATCCCTCGAAGAACTCATCAACGGAGCCGTCTTTCATGAAGACACCAATGAAATGGTCTTAATCCGAGACATCGATATTTTCAGCTCCTGTGAACATCATATTTTGCCCATCATCGGACGAGTTCACGTAGCCTACATTCCCAACGGACGGGTAATTGGACTGTCTAAAATTGCCCGCATTTGTGAAATGCACGCCCGCCGCCTGCAAGTTCAAGAGCGACTCACCGCCAGCATTGCCGAAACCCTACAATCTGTGTTACAACCCCAAGGGGTCGCGGTCGTGGTCGAAGCCACTCATATGTGTATGGTGATGCGGGGGGTTCAAAAACCCGGTTCCTGGACAGTCAGTAGTGCTATGCGAGGCGTTTTTGCTGAAGACGCACGCACCCGCCAGGAGTTTATGAGTCTGATTCGCCATAATCCCGCCTTCCACTAAACTCACCGATAGGGAATCGGGAATAGTAGAACAGAGAACGCCACTTGCGGATTGCCCGCACATTGTTTTTTCGCTCCTGGGAGGGGTTAGGGGTGCGTTCTCCTCGTTCGGGTTTTCCCGATTCCTTTCTCCCCCCTCTTGCCTCTTGCCTTTCCTCTATGTCTAATGTCTTCCTCGTTGCTGGTCCTTCTGGAGTTGGAAAAACGCACTGGATTGCCGAACACCTACAACAGCATCCCCCCAATCAAACCATCGCCTACCTGAATCTCGGTGGCGGTTCCTTTCCCCTCGATGCTAGATCTTTAGAAACCCTGCACCCCAAACTCGACTGTCTGAGCGATGAGAACGCCTCTGTAAAGCTAGTCGAACATCAGGGGGCTGCCAATCCCATTTATATCGAAGTGGGCTTTCATATCGCCTTAGATTCCCTGGTTTTGCCCCTCGTCGATTGTCGTAACATCGTTCTAGTTCCCCCAAACGGTCCGGAAACCGACTGGCATCATTGGACAGAAGCCGACGAGGTGATCGTTGGCGTAGGAACGGCTCCTGAGTCCATCATCAACTTGCAAATGCAGCGAGCTTTACTATCCGGGGAAGTTTTCGATCCGCCAAGTTTAGATATTTTCTGGCAAGAGTTAATACAAGGTGCTTATGGTTCCGTTGAACGGGCAAAAGCAATCTTGAATATTGCTGATGGACAGACCTTTTTGTTTAACTTTATTTCCGGTTTAGAGGGCAGTGACTATCGTGCCCTAGAGGTTCCCCTATGTTTGGATGGTCGCCCCCAGGGATTTAGTGGACTGGAAGTTGTTGGCGAGGGACTAGATGGAGCTGGCATAACAGAAACACTACAGGATTGTTTTGTCAATGATGAGATGCTGGCTCAATATCAAGCGTATTTGAAAACAGCACAAGAGACGAGGGTGGATATGAACTAATATAGATGATTAAAAGTCTTTTTTACCAATCACATCTAACTCGACTTTAAGCTCAAGCTTAAAGTCAACTTTACTCAGAAATAAATCAAACCTAAATCACGCAAAAAAATCTAAAAACTTAGATTTTGGTTCACGAATAAAAAACCATGAAAATTGCTGTTTTATCCTGTATCCACGGAAATTTAGAAGCCCTCGATACCGTCTTGAATGATGTTGAAGCCCAGGGGTGCGATCGCATCATCTGCTTAGGCGACTTAGTCGGCTATGGCCCCTATCCCAACGAAGTGGTCGATCGCATTCGTAGCCTAGACATTCCCACCGTACAGGGATGTTGGGATGAAGATATCGTCGATGGCCTCAACGCCTGTGAATGTAGCTATCCCTCCCTGCTGGCGGAACAACGGGGACTTCGAGCCCATGAATGGACGAATCAAGTGGTTCGGGATGATGTACGGGAGTATCTCGCCCAGCTTCCCCTCAGCTTACGGGAAGGAAACCTCTGTTTTGTCCATGGAAGTCCCAACAGCCAACATGAGTATTTAATGCCAGAACTCGATAGTTTTATCGCCCTAGAACGCGTGTTATCCACAGAAGCCGATGTCTTGTTTTGTGGACATACTCATATCCCCTATGTGCGATCGCTCGACGAGGCAAAAATCTCAATTTCCGTTAAACAAATTCACCCCGATAGTCCCCCATCTACTCCCGTAGAACAGAGCCTTTCAACTCCCATTAAACGGCTCGTGAACGCCGGTTCCGTCGGTGAACCCCGCCACGGTCGCCCCAATGCCACCTACGTCATTTATGATACCCAGAGCGAAGCCGTTGGCCTGCGGGAACTTCCCTACGACTATCAGAAAACCTGTGCGGCGATTCTTGAACACGGCCTGCCCAAAATCTTCGCCTGGAGACTCTCCCAGGGACTAGAATTTGCCGAGCGAGCTGATGATCCTCAACATTTATGTCAACGCTAGTTTTCCTTCTTCCCTATTCTTGAACGTGACGCGACGAGAGCATTTAGACTTTGACTGATTTATTTTTAGAACAATCCCATTGGGCAATTTTAAGTGGTCTTGAAGGCAATTTACCCGCCTACAACGCCGTTTTAGACGATATCCGCAAACAAGCCATTCCCGTTGACGCGATTTATATTCTCGGCGATGTTGTTGGCCTGCATCCCCAATGTTCAGAACTCTTAAAACAGCTGCGATCGCCCCAAGCCGGAGAACCCACACCCCAAATTTGCACCGGCTGGTGGGAAGAACAATGCTTTAACCTGTACGGAGTCGGGCCGGATCCCCAGGGTTTAGCCTTAAAGGAGCAATATGGAGATGAAGTGTTCGAGGCTTTGTATAAGGCTGTTCCTCGGGAAGATGTAGAGTGGTTGCGATCGCTCGATTTTGGCTTTCTGGAATTAGACAATCTCCTGATTCACGGAAGTACCGTAAGCTGTGATGACGAACTCACTCCAGAAACCCCCGCCAGCATCTTATTAGATCGTCTCATCCGAGCCGATGCAAACCAGCTTTTCTGTGGCCGTTCAGGATTCGCCTTTGAGTATTGTTTTGAGTCGGGACAAATCGCCTCGAAAATAACAACTTTAGAGGGTGAACAAGCCCCAACTTCGCAAATCCTAAAACCCCGGAAGGTGGTCGGCGTCGGTAGCGTCGGGCGAACTCCCAATCAAGCCAGTTATTGCTTATATTCCCCTAGTACCAACCACATCGAATTTCGCCATCTCGCCTAACGTTTTCTCTATTATCTAGAGTGTCCATGACAGTGTGACTCTACCTTTGTCCGATTTCTCAATTGCGATGATTATTGTCATAATGAAGCCTGGCTCCAGCCCAAAGAAGTTTTTCTCGTAGCGTTTTGAAATAGGAATAATCCTCTCTTAAAATCAAAAAATTCGCTTGACAATCTGCCATTTTTACATCCACTCGTTGCCCCGGCCAAATTGCGGTCGCCAACGCACCATCCATCCAGAGTTTTGTATTTAAATCCCGATCTTCGAGGGGCCAAATACTCACCACCACCCCCGGCGGAAGAATGAGCGGACGACTCGCTAAACTGAGCGGACAAATGGGGGTAACGGCGATCGCATTCATCCCCGGGTGCATAATCGGGCCATTGGCCGACACCGTATAACAGGTTGAACCTGTGGGAGTCGCCACCAACAAACCATCCCCCTGATATTGATCCACAATTTCCCCATCAACTTCCATCTCCAAAATCGAGGTGAGCATTCGATCCACCGCCGCCGGCTTAATGCACATCTCATTCAACGCCAGATAGCGATCGCTCACCGGTTCTCGATTGAGGCGATCGCCCTCAAACAACGTCGCCTCCAACATCATCCGCGACTGCACCGCAAAGCGATCCTCAAGCAAGCGATCCCAAACCGCTTCCGTCTCCTCGAAACTATCAAACGGTTCCGTCAAAAACCCCAAATGTCCGCCCACATTCACCGTCAACAGCGGAATCCCTTCCGGTGCTAAATGGCGGGCCGCCGTCAGGGCCGTTCCATCACCCCCTAACACGATTCCCAAATCAATCTTCTGAGTCGAGGAGGCTAGAAACACCGGATAAGGATTATCCTTAGGGCCACTCGGTCCTAACAACACATGACAGCCTCGGGCTTCGAGTTCCCTCGCACAGCGTTCAGCCCACTGTTTACTCGACGAATCTCCGGCTTTATGAGCAATAATGACCTGTTTAAGTTCCACCGTCTATCATCGTCCTATCGATTATCGATTAGCTTGACCCCTAGCCCCTAGGCTGGACCCCTCGCCCAACTCAGAACTCGGACCAACTCTCCGAGGAACTCAGCTGCGGCTGTGACTCCAAATAGCTAGAACCTGTTGGATTGAGGCGATCGCGTAACGTCGATCCCGTATAGCCCGTCGCCAACCAAACCAACGCCCGTACCCCATCGCGAATCGACTTATCAATGGGTTCAGGAGCCAATCCCGAGGGAATCGCCACCGGGCGAAAACTAATATCCCGGCTTCCGAGAACAATCTCACCAATGGCCGAAGCACGACGCATATGATAATCCGACGTAATGAGATAAATACTGCGGATATCATGCGATCGCAACTCATCCACCAACGTCGTGAAATTCGTCACCGTATCCACCGCATCATAATTTAAATGGAAACGTTGACGAGGAATTCCCGCCTCCGCAAACACCCATTCCGCATATTCCGGGTTGCTTCCCCCCGACACCCAAACCGGTAAATTCGGATGAGCGCGGGCGAACTTCGCCGCAAAGACCTCTCGATCCGGCGAGCCTCCGAGGACTAACACCGCCTGGGGAACCCGACTCCAACGTAAATAGAGCCGGAACCCTCCCCAACCTAACCCGACCATTATGATCATGGCTAAGAGCCTAATCCCGATTTTGACATGATTGAATGTCATCCGTTGTCGCCGTTGGAGACGACCACAATGTAACTGCATCAGCGATCGCCCTCTCCTAACGGTGTTCTCGGGGAACAAACGTGCGATCGCGTTCTCCCACGTAAATCTGAGTCGGACGGAAAATGCGGTTCTCGTTTAACTGTTCCTTCCAGTGAGCCAACCAACCCGCCACACGAGCGATCGCAAACAACGGCGTAAATAGATCCGTGGGAATCCCCAACTTGCGGTACACCAAACCCGAATAGAAATCCACATTGGCGTAAATTCCCTTGTCACCGAGGCGATCTTCAACCAACCGTTCCAACTCCACCGCGATCTCATAATAGCGATCGCCCCCAAAGCGATCGAACAACCGCTCCGCCAAATCCTGCAAAATCCTCGCCCGAGGATCCTTCACCTTATAGACACGGTGACCAAAGCCCATAATCTTGCGTTTCTGGCGAATACAATCATCCAAATAGGGCGCCGCATTTTCCACCGCCCCAATCTCTTCGAGCATTTCGATCACTTCCTCATTGGCCCCACCATGCAGCGGTCCCCCGAGAGTTCCCACCGCCGACGCAATGACAGCATAGGGATCCGTCAGCGTCGAGGACGTCACCATCGCCGAGAACGTGGACGCATTAATCGAATGTTCCGCGTGTAACATCAAACAGATATCAAACACATGAGCCGCCAACGGATCCGGTTCCCGTTCCCGCAGCATATAGAGAAAATTCGCCGCATAACTGAGATCATCGCGAGGCTGAACCGGATCATTTCCCTTGCGGATTAACTGAAACGCCGCCACCATCGTGGGAATCTTCGCCAGCAGACGAATCACCGCATTGCGGATATAAATGGGATCATCGAGCGCCCGCCGAGAATAGAACAGCCCCAACGCTGCCGCCGACGCCTGTAGCGCATCCATCGGGTGACCGCTTTCAGGAAAACATTTCATCATGTCCCGAATCCGGTACTTAATCCGCCGATGGTAGCGAATATCATGTTCAAAGGCTTCAAGTTCCGTCTGACTGGGCAGATGCCCCCAAATCAAGAGGTATGCCGTCTCCAAAAAACTACTGTGCCTGGCTAAATCCTCAATGCGGATACCGCGATACTCTAAGATGCCCTGCGTGCCGTCAATATAACTAATACTAGACTTAGCGGCTGGTACACCTTCTAAACCGGGTTTGTAGAGATCGACCGACATAGAACCCCTCGTTAACACAACGTGCGTAATACTTTAAGCTGCTATTCTCCCACGAATCCTCTCAAGAGGATGTCATGGAATGCTTTTAATTGCCCCATCTGTCTAAAAAACAGCCCCGAGACAACCGGCGCATCGAGCCAGTGACTGCGATCAGGCTAAGCGCCCCGTTCACCTTACCATACGCCAGATTTTCCTGACATCTCAAGTCCGTTCTTGCCCCTGGCCTTTTGCCTCCTGCCTGTTCCCTGTTCCCTGTTCCCTGTTCCCCCTATGTCCCTACCCCCCTTCCTCGCCGCATGTCTCGTTCTCATCGCCAGTGTTCTCCTCGGGGGACTCCCCCTGCTGGCGGCGATCGTCCGTTGGGTGAGCGATGAAGACCTCTCCCATCAAGGAACCGGCAATCTGGGCGTGTCCGCCGCCTTCTACCACGGCGGAACCGTTGCCGGCATCCTGGCCGTTCTCTCAGAAGCCAGCAAAGGCATCCTTGTGGTTCTCCTCGCTCGCTGGATGCTGCCCCAACTGCCCAGTTTTGAACTGGTCGCCCTGATGGCATTAGTCCTCGGACGTTATAGCTTTAAACAAGGGGCCGGAACCACCAACACCGTTTGGGGAATCGTCGCCCATGACTGGCGCATCGCCCTATTCGTTGCCCTCATCAGTGGTGCCAGTTTTACCCTAATTCGCGAGCGTCAGGCAGGGCAGACCCTCTCGCTTGCCCTGCTTCCGGCCATCACCTGGATGCTGTATCCCCAGAGTCCGGGGCGATTACTCGCCGCTCTTGGACTCAGTTGTGCCTTGTCTATCATTTATCAAACCATGTCCGATGATCTTGACTTACCCGTTCGCGGGGGACAACCCGAAACCCGTAAACTCTTTCAGTTTTTCCGAGCCGATCGCGTCTTATTGAGTCTCGATCGCCCCCTCACGCCAGAACGAGTGGGTGGTAAAGCCGCCACTCTCTCCCGTTTGCGACTCTGGGGGTATCCCGTCCCTCCTGGTTGGGTCTTTCTGCCAGGGGACGATTCTCAACTGTTTGCCGAAGCCCTCGATCCTCAGCCGGAACAGCCTCTCATTGCCCGTTCATCGGCTCTTGGAGAAGATAGCCAACAGGCCACCGCCGCCGGACAATATGAGAGCGTCCCCAACCTCACCAGTCGTCCCGCCTTAGAAGAAGCCCTCGATCGCTGTCTGGCCTCCTATGACAACCCCGCCGCCTTGCAATATCGCCAGGAACGACAAGCGGACCACCACAGCGAGGAAGAGTCTTGGGGAGCCATGGCGGTTTTAGTCCAAGAACAGGTGGTGGGAGTCTTTTCCGGGGTAGCCTTTAGTCGCGATCCCGTCTCCCGCTGTGGCGATCGCGTCGCCATTGAATGTCTACCCGGAGAGGCCGCTCAGGTCGTATCGGGCCAAGTCACCCCTGAACGCTATCGGGTGGAGGTGTCCTCAGACTTCGGGGAACTCGATTGGCGATCGCCAGCCACCGGACAAGATGAACGTCTCGTGGTTAGCGGCGACAAGGGAGATGTTCCCACCCCCCTACTGCGACGAGTGGCCGTCCTGGCCCGGGAATTAGAACAACGACTGCAAAACGTCCCCCAGGACATCGAATGGAGTTATGACGGAGAAACCCTCTGGGTGCTGCAAGCTCGCCCCATCACCACCCTACTGCCCATCTGGACGCGACAAATTGCCGCCGAAGTGATTCCCGGCTTTATTCGTCCCCTCACCTGGTCCATCAACCGCCCCCTTACCTGTGGCGTTTGGGGGGAAATCTTCACCCTCGTCCTCGGCGATCGCGCCGAAGGCTTAGATTTCAGTCAAACCGCCACCCTGCACTATTCCAGCGCCTATTTCAACGCCTCATTGCTCGGGGAGATCTTCCTACGCATGGGACTTCCTCCCGAGAGTCTAGCCTTTTTAACCGAAGGTGCTTCGATGAGTCGTCCCTCCTGGCGAGCCACCCTCAGCAATGTCCCCGGCTTGCTGCGACTGCTTCGTCGTCAATGGCGCTTAGAGTCTGACTTTCAACAAGATTATCGTCACACCTTACAGCCACTCCTAGAGGCCTTAGAGACCGATCCCGCCTGTCGCTTCAGTGGCGATCGCCGGCTTCCTCTCCAGTCTCCTGAAGCCCTAATTAAGCGAATTCAACGCATCTTAGAGGGCTTAGAACTCGTCACCTACTACAACATCCTCGCCCCCCTCGGCTTTGCAGCCAAGAAAGCCCTCTTTAAAGCGGACGAAGGGAGTTTAGACAATGGGGCCATGCCCGAAGTGGCCGCCCTAACGGCTCTCGAAAACATCGCCGAGTCAGCTCGTCATCTGCTCCCCGAAGACTGTCTCGATGGAGCAGAGTTATTTACCCATCTAGCAGAACGCAACGATGGCCAGCAAATTCTCCAGCAGTTGGAGGAGTTTTTAGAGCAGTTTGGCTATCTCAGTGAAGTGGGAACCGATATCGCCGTGGCCACCTGGCGCGAGGATCCACGCCCCGTTCGCGCCCTGTTTGCTCAATTGGTGCAAAACAATGATTCAGAGCTTTCTCGGCGCTCTAAGACCCCAAAATCAGAGGCTGGAGTGGTACAACGGGCGCTCAACCTCAAGGGTCAGGTGGCGGAGATCTATAGTCGTTTGCTCGCTCAGTTGCGTTGGAGTTTTCTGACCTTAGAACAGCTCTTGATCGAATCGGGCCAGTTGCAGCATCAGGGGGATATCTTCTTTTTAGTGATTCATGAAGTGCGGGGATTGGTGGCCCGAGATAATCCCAGTTTGGCAGAGTTGGTTCCTGAATTGGTGGCCCAACGACAGGCCAAATGGGAGCGCGATCGCCAACGACCCGAAATTCCCTATGTCAGCTATGGAACCCCTCCCATGACTCTCTTAACGCCCTCGAACCAACAGGCGCGATCGCAGCTTTGCGGGATTGGCGCCAGTGCTGGCCAAGCCGAGGGCCAGGTTAAAGTCGTCCGACAACTAGCAGATGCCTTGCAATTACAGCCCCAGACCATTTTAGTCGTCCCCTACACCGACTCGGGCTGGATGCCCCTGTTAGCTCGGGCCAGTGGCTTAATTTCTCAGGTTGGGGGACGCTTATCTCATGGGGCGATCGTCGCCCGCGAATATGGCATTCCCGCCGTCATGAATGTCCCCAACGTCACCAACCTCCTCAAAGATGGCCAACGAGTTCGTCTTGATGGCGAAACCGGAACCATTGATATCCTCTCTTGAGTCGGGTTCTGAGACTGGCAGCGAGCCAAATCCCTTGTTACCCTGGGGATAGCAGTACCCCCATGAGATCACCCATCTCCGAATTCCTGAACTGATTCAGGATGTATCGCTCCCCCATCGAGGCTTCAACATCGCCGACTGGATCTCTGGGGTTGAGTGGCTCGTTGCGCCTCGGTTCTATCTCCCAAGGAGGCCCTTATGAAATCCAGCTTGTTTGCCATCACGGTGATCATCCTCGGAGTGATTGGCGTGAGTCCTCAGGCCAGTGCCGATGAAGCTGAATCCTTAGAATTAGATGAAAATGTTAGTACTCGGGTTGAAGACTTACGACTCGACGAAATTCGCACCACTCCCGAGCCTCAAGAAGAATTACAACTTCCGGAACTGTTAGAAACGTTGAATTATCAGGGACTGATGTTTGATTCGGTGACGATTCAAATCAACGATCCTGATCGCCTTCCTCAAGAGCAAGCCAGTCAGTTTAACCTGCGTATGGCCATCGAAGAGCCTCAAACGCAGGAGTAATGCTTAGCACAAGTGAATCCCTCGCCAGACTCGTGATCGCGCCTCCACGGACGACCAATTCTCAGCCTTGATATCCGACGGCGCAAACAGTCCCGTCGACACCCCCACCGCCACGGCCCCGGCCTCAAAAAAGGCTGGGGCCGTGTCTTGTGTGACGCCTCCGGTGGGAATCAGGGGAATCCCCCCCAGGGGAACCTGTAGACTCCGTAAATACTCAACCCCCCCCACAGCGGAGATGGGAAACACTTTGACCGCCGTGGCCCCGGCCTGCCAGGCCTGGATAATCTCCGTCGGGGTTAAGGCTCCAGGGATCATAGGAACTCCAGCGGCGATCGCCATCTCCAACAGACTCACATCCAAATGAGGACTAAAGAGAAATTGCGCCCCAGCGGCGATCGCCTCAGCCACCGCCGCCCTCGTCATGACGGTTCCTGCCCCAATTTGAGCCTGAGGGAACGATCGCCGTAGTCGTTCAACCAAAACCCCTGGGCGATCGCTAGTCCAAGTGACCTCTAAATAAGACAGGCCCCCGGCGATGGCCGCCGCTGCCATCCGTTCCCCCACCATCAGGGAGGGCGCACGCATCACGGCGATCACCGGTTTTTCTTGTAAGCCCTCAAGCCATCGCCAACCCCTCACAACCGTTTAAATTTCTCCCTGATCTCGCTTGCCGCGAGGTCTACACACCCGGACACATGGAGCGATCGCTCTCCTCAATGGTGGGATTCGTCGTCAAGTAATCATCGAGCCAATCGCAGCCAAGGCTCATCAACGTTCCCACCTCCACTTCTTCAATGGACTCGCGCATCTCCTCTAGGGGATCGATGTCCCAGAGAATCAAGGTGCGATCGGCACTCGCTGAGATTAACTTCTCACCATCCGTACTGAAATCCAAGGCCCGAACCCAATTTTGGTGTCCAGACAAGGTTTTCAGCAACGTTCCCTCAAGATCCCAAAGACGCACCGTATTGTCCTTACCGGCCGAGGCCAACACCTGACCATCTGGACTAAACGCTGCATCCCAAACCCAATCCGTATGACCCTCCAAGATCGCCACCGGGGTCGTCTCAAACTGGCCATCCTGCCATTTCCAAACGCGAATCGTTTTATCGCCACTAGCCGTCGCCAAATATTGACCATCTGAACTCAGACTTAAAGCATTAATCCAGCCATTATGAGCCTGAAACTCTTGCAGCAACTCGCCCTCGAATGACCAGACTTTGAGCCATCCACCACCACCGACGGAGACTAAGCCTTGATCCTCAGGCAAAAATCCCACATCCGTCGCCTCCGACTCATGCACCTCATCCAACTGTTGTAGAATCGCTCCGTCACTCAAACGCCAGAGAATCAAACGCCGTTCAGCCCCCGCTGAAGCCATCAATTCACCATTGTCAGACACCGCAAAATTTTTCACCGTCGCCTCATGGCCTTCAAACAGGCGCACCGGCTCGCGTCCCTCACCATTGAGCAACGCCGGTAAATCCCACAATTGCAGAGTGCCATCATAGCTGGCCGTAATAATAAAGCGGCCATCCGTGGTGAAGTGAGACGATCGCATCCCCGAGGAATACTCCACCGTTTGCAGTAACTGCGCCCCATCTCCCTGCCAGATATTCAGGGTGGTATCGGCGACCGAACCAATCAGATCATTCGGGCTAAAGCGGACACCCTTGACCCCCGCACGATGGCCTTGGAGAATTTCCACCACAGCCCCCTCAATACTCCGCAAACGCACAGTCGCATCATCACTACCCGAGGCGATCGTATTGCCGTCGGGAGAGAACTGCACGGTACGAACACTAGCATCATGACCGCTAAAGGTTTTCAAGAGAATCCCCTGAAGATTCCACAATCGCACCGTATCATCATCACTCCCGGTCACCAGGGTTTTACCATCCGGGGCAAAGCTGACACTACGAACCCAGTTACTATGGGCGCGCAAAGTTTGGTAAGGCTCGCCATCTAGCTGCCAAATGATGACCGTGTTGTCAGAACTGGCACTGGCGATATAGGTCCCATCGAGGGAAACATCAATATCCCAGACCTTATCACTATGGCCCGAAAACACCTGAATCGGGGCCATCGGCTGATCTTGAGCCAGAGGATTTTGCCGCACATTGACAATCTCTTGAATCTCAACCTCCTCAGCCATCCCGGCCTCATCCGGGGCCTCATCCCCCGCTATGGCTTCTGTTTCACCGGCGGCGGCCAGTAACTCCGTAAATGACCATTGTTTGACAAAGGTATCATGACCGGACGTAAACATCGTGCTGCCATCAGCACTAAAGGTAATGTCATTGACATCTCCCTGATGTGCGATAAACGAGGCGTGCAGGGTCCCATCGCTCTCCCATAACCAGACGCGTCCATCGATATCTCCGGTGACGAGATAGTCTTGGTTCGGGTGAACCCGTGCCGATCGCACGCTGGCATCATGAACTAAGCTATGCAGCAGTTCACCGTCCTCAACGTCCCAAATTTTCGCGGTTCCATCTTGGGACGCAGAAATAATGCGATCGCTCTCGGGAAACACCTCCACCCGCCGTACATTATCATCATGCTCTAAAACATGTTTGACACTCCCATCAATGTTCCAAATCCGCACCGTACTGTCATCACTCGCTGAAACAATAAACTCTCCATTGGGTGCATAACGAATGCGATTGATTTGGTCTTGATGACCATTAAAGCGGTTTTTCTCTTGGACGTTATAGACCGCATCCCGTAGAGTTTCAAAGGTTTGCTCCTCAAGAGTGCTCGGGAAGTTTTGAGCGCTGTCCAAATTTGAGGCCGCTTGTACAGCAAATTGCAGGGCCTCCAAATCATCATCGGTAAACCGACGGGCTTGAGATAGGGCCACTAACGCCCGTACATTTTGCTCGCGGGCTAGGTTCCGCTGCTGCACCGCTTCCGCCCGTTCTTTCACCGCCACCACCGCCAGAATTAAGGTGACCACCAAGCCCGCTGCAACCCCAGTTAGGGTCGCCTTCTGCCGTTTGGATTGTTCCTGGCCACTAGCCAGCACATATTGAGTTTGCAAAGGCGTGGGTTTGGGGTCTTTCCCTTCGGCAATTCCCAGCCATTGTTCAGCTTGTTTGAGGTCATCTCCCCGTAACGCATAACTGGGATTGCGGTTTTTGCTATCCCATTCTAACGCCCGTTTTTGGAGCCGGGTATGAGCTTTGACATGGTCTAAATCCGTATCTAATGTCGATAGAAGTTTAGGAAACGCCGTGTCGAAGGTTTCTGGATCATCATAGAAGAAAATCCAGTTTAGTTTAGCAAGTTCCGGGTGAACTTCATCATAGGACACTTCTTTGTGAACAATGGGAACCAACCGTTTATTATTCGCCACAGCATGATCGACTTCTTCACGGCATACCTGAGATTTCACGGAATCGGGACTGAGGACAAACACAAAGTTATCCCCCGCTTCAATTCCCCGGTAAATTTCGTCACGCCAATCTGAGTTAAGAGGGATATTTTCCCAATCAACCCACACCTCTCGCTTGGCATCACAAAAGGCTTGATAGAGTTTTTGCACAAACTCTTTGTCGCGGCGGCAGTAGGAAATAAATGCGTCTGTCATGGTTGATACACCTGATATTAGTCAACAACAAAATCGGATTACTTTTTTGTTTGTAGCTTGGAAAAAGATTGAAACTTTAAAATTTCAAATCTTCAAAATATTCCGCAAACTGTATTCATTCTTTTTGGAAAAATGAATGCAGTCTTCCATGAAAAACTGAGGCTAAAAATAACAAGCCAAATTGATATTAGATTAAAATCCTTGTCATAGCAGTGGAATTTTATCTGTACAATTTGCTTAGTCTAACACACTATTAATTAGCCCAGAAATTAGTTCAAAAACAAAAAATTAGACACCATTACTTGGAAACATAATGAATCCATAAATCTCCATCCGTCCCGCAAACACGACTCATCATGCCATACGAATACGTCAACCCTTCCCCAGTCCGTTGGCTGTCGTAGCCCCATTCATACCATTCCCCATAGGGATCATTAACAATCCAACCGCGATCGTTGTAGCCACGAATGACAATAATATGCCCTGATTTCGTGAACCAACCATGAACAATCACTGGGTTTCCGGCAGCCAACCAATCTTTGACTTGTCCCCATTTTGCATCCGGTTGAAAATCATCTTGATACCCGTAGGCGCGAATCACTTTTGCTAAATCCACGGGAGAGTGACGAGACAAGCCATTATCAAGACAGTATTGATAGAGTTCATCTTCGAGTTGATCGCCCCATTGATTCATCGGAGGATGTCCCAAATAAGCCAAACACATCGCCGCACAAGTCACATTGCAAGACCCATGAGGATTATTGACGTTATCGAGTTGCGATAAATAGGGAACCGCTAAATTCGTCTGTTGAGGGATTCCGGGACTGAGAGTTTGTGTTTCTGGAGGTTGAGGAGGATTGCGCCAAAGGTTAACGAAATCGGAAGTTGCTTCGAGCAGTTCAGGATGAGTTTGGCGCAGTTCTTGTTCAAGATAAGCTAACGCCGCATCTTGATGAGAATTGCCTTGATAGTATTTAGCAACCTTGACTAAAGAAATGGTCATGATTTATTTAGCAAACGATTGGGACATCAAACAATGGACAAGATTGGGGGCTTAACCTGGGTTAACCGCCGGTAATAGTTTTTGAACCACCGGCCAGAAGTGATCCCAGCCATTCAAGCCACCATTGACAGCACGACGAACCCCCTGCCAATCTTGAGCTAAGGCTCGTTGGTCGACTGAACGTTCCCAGAAGTATTCCACCAAAATCCCCGCCGCTACATCCGGATCGAGGGCCAGTTCTGGGTTATCGACTAAGGGAACTCCGAGTTTATCGCCGTAATGTTGATAGTTGGCGCGGCCGGTAATTTGGACAAAGCCGCGTCCGTGGAAGCGAACCCCATCTCCGGGTTGGGTGTTCCCGAGATCCGATCGCCCCTCATACATCTCATGGAAATAACTATTCCCCCCCCATTCATTGATGGGTTGGAAACCAGCGGTTTCGACGGAGATCGTCGCTAAAGCCGCCACCAGAGTCGGTTGATTGAGGATACCTCGGGCTTCGAGTTTCTCAATCAATGGCGGTAGATAGGTTTCGACGTCAGAGAGTTTAGCCCCCATCAACTCCGCCGCCGTTGGCACGTCAATCCAACGACTGGTGTCGTTCATTAACGGGACTTCTTGGACTTCAATGAGTTTTTTGGCAAAGGTTGGACTAATTTGATCCAAGGGCAGTTCAAAGGCCCGGGCAAAGCGTTCGATCGCATTTTTGGTATTGGGACCATAAAGACCATCCGCTTTGTCATGAAGGACTTTTAACGCCCGTAACCGCACTTGAATTTGTTTAATGAGAGCGCGGTTCTTAGCCGCTTGGGTGACCGTGAGAGTTTGATTATTGGTGAGTAGATCTTGGAGTTTTAACTCAGCGGGGCGGCTGGAGCTACTTGGGGGACTGGCGGTGGCGGCCAGGGTTGTACCGTCGGGGAGGGGTGGTGATTGTCCGGGTTTACCATCAACGTAGTGAATCCACAAATCGCCATCGGTCCCGCAGATATCTTTCATATCTTGGTAACCATAGACAATCCCGGCCCCGCTGCTGTTGGTGTCGTAGCCGTTGGGAGTCCATTTACCGTAGGGATCGTTGATAATCCAGCCGCGATCGCAGTAACCCAGAATCGTCACAATATGGCCCGAAGCGGTAAACCAGCCATGAACAATACAGGGTTTCCCCTGTTGCAACCAATCTTTGACCTCTTGCCATTTCGCATCAGGCTGGAAGTCATCCTGGTAGCCGTAGAGTTGGAGCAGTTGGGCTAAATCCGTGGGAGAGTGACGCGATAGCCCGCGATCGAGCATGTACTGATAGAGTTCATCTTCGAGTTGAACGCCATTCCCGTTAATTGAGGGATGCCCAAAGTAGGCCATACACATGGCCACTGAGGTCACGTTACAGGAGCCATGAGGATTGTTGGTGTTATCGAGTTGTGTGAAAAAGGGAACCTTCAAACGAACCGAGCCATCGGGGCGCACATAGCCGACCGGAGCCGGGGGGGCAGCCGCGGGCTGAACGGCGGGTTTCGGGGGGGGAGGTGGT
>LSZA01000026.1 GCA_001637315.1 Phormidium willei BDU 130791
GATCTACACCGACGGCTACATGGCCCATGACCCCGGTTATGTGCGCTTTTATGCCTATCTCAGTCTCTTCAGTTCCTCCATGTTGGGCCTCGTCATTAGCCCCAACCTGGTTCAGATCTATATTTTCTGGGAACTGGTGGGGATGTGTTCCTACCTGCTGATTGGCTTCTGGTACGATCGCCCCGCCGCCGCCGATGCCTGCCAAAAGGCCTTCATTACCAACCGCGTCGGGGACTTCGGCTTACTCTTAGGCATCCTAGCCCTCTACTGGGCCACCGGTAGCTTTGAATTTGCCGAAATCGGTGAAAACCTCGAACACCTCATCTCCACCGGGGCATTAAGCAGCGGTATGGGGGTTCTCTTTGCCGTGCTGGTATTCCTCGGTCCCGTGGCCAAATCAGCTCAGTTCCCCCTTCATGTCTGGCTACCAGACGCCATGGAAGGGCCGACCCCCATCTCGGCCCTCATCCATGCCGCCACCATGGTGGCCGCTGGCGTGTTCCTCATCGCCCGGATGTTTCCCGTCTTTGAGGCCGTTCCCGCTGTTCTCGATATCATTGCCTGGACAGGTGCCTTCACCGCCTTTCTCGGTGCCAGTATCGCCATTACGCAAAATGACATCAAAAAAGGCCTCGCCTATTCCACCATCTCCCAACTGGGCTACATGGTGATGGCCATGGGCGTCGGTGCTTACAGTGCCGGACTCTTCCACCTGATGACTCATGCCTACTTCAAAGCCATGCTGTTCCTTGGCTCTGGCTCCGTGATTCATGGCATGGAAGGGGTCGTTGGCCATAACCCCGACCTCGCTCAAGATATGCGCTTGATGGGGGGACTGCGCAAGTATATGCCTTTCACCGCTAGCACCTTCTTGGTGGGAACCTTGGCGATTTGCGGGATTCCTCCCTTTGCGGGGTTCTGGTCTAAAGACGAAATTCTCGGGGCGGCCTTTACGGCCAATCCCGCCCTCTGGGCCATTGGTTGGCTCACGGCTGGTATCACCGCCTTTTATATGTTCCGGATGTACTTCAGCACCTTTGAAGGCAGTTTCCGGGGCAACGACGAGGAGATTCGCAAGCAATTGAGTCCTGAGGCTCATGGTCATGATCACGACGCTCATGACGATCATAGCCATAGCGATAGTCCCCATGAATCTCCCTGGACGATGACCTTTCCCTTAGTGATGCTGGCGATTCCCTCGGCCTTAATTGGTTTAGTGGGGATGCCCTTCGCGAATCGCTTTGAACGGTTCATCCATGCCCCAGGCGAGGTGGTTCCCACCTTAGCGGAAATGGCTGAAGAGTTTGAATTGGGTGAATTTGTGATCATGGCCGGCAGTTCCGTGGGCATTGCCCTACTCGGGATTACCCTGGCCTCGCTGATGTACCTGGGCCGGAAAATTGACCCAGCGGCGATCGCCAAAAGCCTACAGCCGCTCTATCAGTTTTCCCTCAACAAGTGGTATTTTGACGAACTCTATGACAAAGTTTTTGTCAAAGGCAGTCGTCGTCTCGCTCGTCAGGTGATGGAAGTGGACTACCGCATTGTCGACGGTGCCGTCAACCTCACCGGACTCGCAACTCTACTCAGTGGCGAAGGACTGAAATACTTTGAAACCGGTCGCGCTCAATTCTACGCTCTGACGATCTTCGTTGCCGTCCTAGCGACTGTCATCTTCTTCGGCGCGACCTAAACCGATTCTATGCCCAAGCGTCAATAAAGAATGGATTTTCCTTGGCTCACAACAATCATACTTTTTCCCATCGTTGCCGCTTTGTTCATTCCCGTTATCCCGGACAAAGACGGAAAAACGGTGCGCTGGTATGCTCTCATCGTTGGACTGATTGACTTCTGTGCGATCGTCTATACCTTTTACAGCTACTACGACCTCAATGAACCCGGAATGCAACTGGTGGAATCCTACAGTTGGATTCCCCAGCTCAACCTCAATTGGTCGGTTGGGGTGGATGGCCTGGCCATGCCGCTGGTCATCCTAACTGGATTCATCACAACTCTGGCAATTCTGGCGGCTTGGCCCGTCACCCTGAAGCCAAAACTGTTTTACTTCCTGATGTTGGCCATGTACGGCGGCCAAATTGCCGTCTTTGCGGTTCAGGATATTCTGCTGTTCTTCCTGGTTTGGGAACTGGAGTTAATCCCGGTTTACATCATCCTGGCCATCTGGGGAGGTAAGAAACGCCAGTACGCTGCCACCAAATTCATCCTCTATACTGCCGGCGGCTCTCTGTTTATCTTGGCGGCGGCCCTCACCATGGCCTTCCATGGGGATACCGTCACCTTTGATATGCAGGCCCTAGCGGCGAAAGACTATGGGGTGGCCTTGGAAGTTTGGCTCTATGCGGCCTTCCTCATCGCCTATGGGGTGAAGTTACCGATTTTCCCCCTCCATACCTGGCTCCCGGATGCCCACGGTGAAGCCACGGCACCGGCTCACATGTTGCTAGCGGGGATTCTCCTGAAAATGGGTGGCTATGCCCTGATTCGCATGAATGCGGGGATGTTACCCGATGCCCATGCGGTCTTTGCCCCGGCCTTGGTGATTCTGGGGGTTGTGAATATCATCTACGCCGCCCTAACCTCCTTTGCTCAGCGCAACCTCAAGCGCAAGATTGCCTATTCGTCGATTTCCCACATGGGCTTTGTCTTGATTGGGATTGCCTCCTATACGGATTTAGGCATGAGTGGGGCAGTCTTGCAGATGGTCTCTCACGGACTGATTGGGGCCAGTTTGTTCTTCCTCGTCGGCTGTACCTACGACCGGACTCATACCCTGATGCTCGATGAAATGGGTGGGGTGGGTCAGAAGATGAAAAAGGTCTTCGCCATGTGGACGGTTTGCGCCCTGGCTTCTCTCGCCCTACCGGGAATGAGTGGTTTTGTGGCTGAACTGATGGTCTTTGTGGGCTTTGCTACGAGTGATGCTTATAGTCTCACCTTCCGCGTCGTGGTGGTTTGCTTGGCGGCGGTTGGGGTGATTCTCACTCCCATTTACCTTCTCTCGATGCTACGGGAACTCCTCTATGGTCCCGAGAACAAGGAGTTGGTTGAACATGAGGTGTTGGTGGATGCTGAACCTCGTGAAATCTTCGTGATTGGCTCCTTGCTGATTCCGATTATCGGCATTGGCCTCTATCCGAAGTTGTTAACCCAGGTCTATGATGCAACGACGGTTCAACTGACGGCACGGTTACGAGAATCGATACCGTCTTTAGTCGAAGCCAATCAGGTGGCGGCTGAGCCGGTCACTCAACCGACAATGGCCATGTCAGTGCAAACGGCTCCCTCACTGAAGGATTAGCATTTAGCATATTTTGCGTGCATTGTCAATAGTTTTTTGACACATCATGTCATCTTAACCCCAGTTCCTCAGAACTGGGGTTTTTCTCTAGGGCATTTGGCCCAAATTGGCTTAAAGTGCTCAAACACGGCGGCAAGGGTGGGGGTTAGGATGTTGGCATCGGAACCGTCATTGGAGGGCTCTCAGGGGAAATTCCCCTAAAGACGGATTGATCGATTGCGATGTCGTGGGACAATCGAAGCCAAGACGGGTTTAAGTCTTGCTCGGATCTATCGATTGTGGGGAGTGCTGTTTGCTGTGACTGAAATAACCCACCTGACTCAAGAAATTCTCTCAGGAGCTGGCTATGTGGTGGTTCCTGATGTTCTGACGCCCGAAATGGCTCAGGAGATGCGATCGCAGGTTCTGGAGTTAGCCCGCCATTGTCCCCATGAGGAGAAGCGGCAACGCGTCTATGGCCTAATTTACCAAGATCCTCAATTCGCGGCCCTGGTCGAACATCCTCAAGTCTTCGAAATCGCCCGAGAAATCCTAGGGGAAAGTTTGCGCCTGGGGGGCTTTTCGGCTCATGTTCTCCATGCTGGGGCCTCGGCGATGGGCATTCATGTGGATTATCCCTATTGGGCCATGGAACCGCCCTTTCCCGATCGCCCCGTTTTGGAAGTGCAAGCCATTTGGATGTTAGAAGACTTCAATGAAGCCAATGGGGCGCCGATTTTTGCCCCTGGAAGCCAAACCCTCTGTGATACCCCGGATGTCAAACGCTTTGACCGCACGGCCCGTTCCGTATCAGGACCGGCCGGCTCTGTGGTGATTTCTCACGGACTCTGTTGGCATGATACGGGCAAAAACTATACGACAACATCTCGAGTGTCCTTGTTGGCCAACTATACGGCAAAATTTATTCAACCCCTCGAGGATTTCCGCTATGGCTGCGATCGCCAGCGTTTCGATCAAGCCAGTCCCACCCTAAAACACCTACTGCGTTACGATTTCAAGCCCTCAACCGATCCAATTTATCCTCTATGGGACTAATGTGGGACTAACCCATTGAATGACAGCATGAGTGACTCGAAACTGAACCGTCGGCGTATTGTTGCCTTTGCCCTACCTGCAATTCCCATTTCGGCCATGGGATTGCCCCTGGTGGTCTATGTTCCCCCCTTTTACAGTGAATTGGGTTTGGGGTTATCAGTGGTGGGCAATATCTTCGCCTTAGCGCGGTTGTGGGATATTATCACAGACCCGATCTTAGGAACCGTGAGCGATCGCTGGACCACTCGCATCGGACGGCGACGGCCCTGGATTATCTTGTCAGTTCCCCTGTTGATGGCGAGCGCCTACGCCATTTTTCTACCCAGTGAATCTGTCTCAGCCGCCTATTTACTGATTTGGCTGATTTTGCTCTATGTGGGCTATACCATGCTGAGTATCTCCCATATGTCCTGGGGGGCAGAGTTATCGGACGACTATTACGATCGCGCCCGAGTTCAAGGCTGGCGGGAATTTGCGCTAATTTTCGGGATGTTGGCGGTGTTAGTGATTCCAGCCATCATCCAACAACTTCAAGATGCCAATTCCGCCCTACAACTTGGGGCTATGGGGTGGTTTGTGGTGATGACGCTGCCGATGACCGTCGCTGTCTCTGTCTGGACGGTTCCAGAACGTCCAACTCCTCCTCAACCGAGGATTGGTTTCGTGAATTCCGCCAAAATTCTGGCCCGTAACCATCTCTTACAACGAGTCTTAGGAGCAAATTTCTTAACAGGACTGGCCCCGGGTGTCACGGGGTCGATTTATATTTTCTTTATCAGTGATGTGATGGCCTTGCCCAATTGGTCAAGCGCTATTCTGCTGATGTATTTTCTCGCCAGTCTGATTGGGGTTCCCGGTTGGATTTGGCTCAGTTGTCGCCTGGGGAAACATCAAACCTTCATTGTGGCTATGGTGTGGATGTCGGTAGTGTTGCCGTTGCTGCTGTGGGTTCCTCCGGGAAATCTGGCGTTGAATATTCTCGTCAACGCGCTCTATGGCGTTACGACAGCGGCGAGTCCCTTTCTTTTACGCTCAATTTTGGCCGATGTCACGGATTGGGACAATGTGCAATCGGGCAGTCAACGCACCGGTTTGTATTATTCTCTACTGATGATGAGTAATAAGTTCGGCTATGCTCTAGCCGTGGGGATTACCTACCCACTGTTAGATTGGATTGGCTACAGTCCCGAGGTCGAGAATAGCGCTGAAACCCTAATGGGGTTAAAACTGTTATTTGTCTTTGCGCCAATTTTGGCGGTGTTACCGGCGATGGCTCTTCTCTGGCGTTTTCCTCTCAATCGTCAAGCCCAACAAGCTCTACGTCAGCAGTTGCTTGAGCGGGATTGGCTCAAGGATCGTTAAACTGGGTCAAGGTTGAGGACAACCCGAAAAGAATCACCCTCGCGAGAAAAGAAGGGGCGAACTCTAGATCGCCCCCTGGGATAGTTGTTATGAACGATGAGGCTAATCTAACTCATCGAGTCGAGTTTGAATCTCTTCAACTAAGGCCTCAGCCTCCTGTTCAGCTGCCAGTTCCAGAGCGGTTTCTAGGGTGGCGATCGCCTCAGCGGTTCGGCCTCGCTGCTGTAAGGCTCGTCCTAAGAGATAATACGCCCGTGGTTGCTCGGGAGCGGCGGCGATCGCCTGACGCAAGGATAAAATCGCGTTCAAGCTATCATTGTTGTCTAACAGCAGCTCCCCAAGGGTCAAATGAACATCGGCGCGATCGCCGAGAAAGCGAGAGGCTTGGCGCAACAAATCTAAAGCCTGCTCCCGTTCTCCCTGACTGAGCAACAGTCGGCCCACTTCAAACAATAACGAGCCATCGCGGGGGTTTAACTCCACGGCTCGATTAAAGGCCGTCAAGGCGCCTTCGACATCCTCTTGGTTGAGACGAGCCACCCCTAAATTGACCTGAATCCGTCCTTCATTGGGGGCCAACTCGGCCGCCGCCTCTAACACCTCTAAGGCCTCGTCATAACGCTCAAGTTGCAAGAGGGTTGAACCGATGGACTCTTGAACTTGCCAATTGTCAGGATTTAAGGCCGCCGCTTCACGATAGGCCGCCAAAGCACCTTCATAATTTTCTTGACGATAGCGCATTACCCCTAAACCTAAAAAGGCGTTGGTATTGCGATCGTTGAGATCAACGGTGGCTTGATATTCCGCTTCAGCCGCCTCATACTCTCCCGCATTAGCCAAACTATAGGCCAGAGCATAGTGGAACTCAGGGATATTGGGTTCGAGTTCCAAGGCGCGACGATAGGCCGTTACAGCCGCGTCATAGTTGCTTTGTCGTGCTTCGAGGTAGCCGATGGCTGAGAAAATTCGAGCATTGTCACTCTCTAACTGAGCCGCTTGACGATAGGCGCGCAAGGCGGCCGAGAGGTTTCCGGCACTGACAAACTCCTGTCCCGCTAGCAGTAGCTCGTTGACCTCTTGACCGTTACTGGCTTGAACTAAAGACTGGGGTTGATGGGGGGAGACTAAGGTGGCGGCGGTGACGGGAGGAGTGGCAACAGTCGCGATCGCCGCGATGGAGAGGAGTGAGGTGAGCCAATCCCGAGGCTGTGCTAAAAATCTCAGGGGCGATCGATGACCTGAATGTCGGTGAGTAAACATAGGCGTGATACAACATCCTTGTGAGAGCGAACAGAATTGTGGACTCTTGAGTTGAGAGATCCCAGTGACAGATCCCTTGGACTCAAGAATCCCCATATCCTATCATTGACCGTTAGCCGTCATCGGATTCCGGATCTCCCTTCAGTCTGCCCCGAACACCCGGTTCGATTTTAAGCGGTGATTGCCTCTTGCATTCGAGCTTCGAGGCGATCGAGGAGGGTCTCAACATCATCACCCACCTCCTCAAAACATTGGGGAGGTTCCGGTTGTGGTTGATATTGAATGGCCTGAATTTGCCCTTGGCCAATCCCCAATAACAAGACTTCGACGTTGGGATTGTGGTTTTCTACCACTCCCATCATGACCCGCAACTGATTATCCACCTTTTCATTGAGCGTGACTAAGGCCGCTCGGGGACAGGTGACGAAGTGAGGGTTGGGGTCAATGTCAATGCCGAGAGTTGTGTCCTGATTGGGATCTTGCAGGTGCAATCCCCAAGCTAGGGCCGCCAGTTCTTGGCTATTGGCTCTAACAAAGTGGTCAAGTTGTTGACGCCATTGATCAGCGGCGGTGTTGGTGGAGGAGATTTGAGATTCCATGATGACTCACGTGCAAGAACAATGCGTCCATAGCTTAGCAAATGGGGGGTTTGCGGGTCGAGGCTGAACTGGGGTGGCTGAGGCGGTCTACATTCGAGCTAAGGCGGCTACTTTTTTTTGTTTACTGGGATGGAGTCCTTCAAGTTCTTCTAAGGACAGCCATCCTTCTTTAATTAACTGGGAAAAGGCAAAGAGAAACATTGAATCTCGATAATCATATTTGCCGTCAATATCATGACGTCTGGCACTGAGATAGTCATGAAGTTGCCAAAGTTCATCTAAGCCGGAAATCGCTTCGACTTTAGTTTTGACGTCGTTGACGAGGGCGGCTACTTCGCGATGATAGGCTTTTTTAAAGGCGGCTTGGGCTAAGTCTTTTTCAGCCGTTGTCCAATCGATGTCAGTTTGTGGCATTCTCTTGAGTCTGAATAATGTCTAAGGTTTTCGCAAGGAATTTAAAAAATTTAGACCCCACCGTTGGCTCATGGTTAAAAAGGCTTAGCGTCAACTCTCTGTGATCGGTTCGGTGATGGTCCGGAGAAATGGCCGGCTGAAATTTGGCTGCGATCGCAACCAAAACCATCCCCAAGCTCGGACAACACTGACATCACTCAGTCAACTCATCCTCGCCGAGTGAGTGGGGTTCAACCCCTTCAAGCCATTATCATGAGCTACCGCCCCCAATCCCAATTCCAGATCTATCAGAATTCAAGATGTATCGGGATTAGGAAAAACGGACAAACCGCACCATGACTGATATCACACCAGCCTAATTCAGTTGCCGGTCTGACTCTGCACCAGTCCGAGACCTATGCAGCAGACATCAGGCCCACTTTCGGGCGAAATTAGGCGACTCGTAAATTAAGAAAAGATGCTGTAGGTCGGGCCAAATTTTAGGTGGATCGATTATATCAGATTTTGGCAAAAAAATCAGAGGACATCTCACCCAATCGGGTTGGAGAGATACCTCTGATGTGGTGATAGCCCGGTTGTAGAGAACGTTTCAGGCTTCTCAATCGGGGTTGAGTTC
This sequence comes from Phormidium willei BDU 130791, assembly GCA_001637315.1. Taxonomy (GTDB): domain Bacteria; phylum Cyanobacteriota; class Cyanobacteriia; order Cyanobacteriales; family Geitlerinemataceae; genus Sodalinema; species Sodalinema willei. The sequence goes on from LSZA01000026.1 coordinate 8,606, forward strand.
TGTGGTCTAGCGGGCTAGGTTCAAGAGTTCTTTCGGTGAGGCGAGTAAGTCAATCGCCACAAAGTAAATTTTGTTTTCTGGGTTGAGTAGGAACCGCCAAGCCATATTCATGCCGACCGCCGCGCCAAACCAGGGGGTTTGAACTTTACCCGTGACCTTAATTTGGGTGTAACCATCTTCTGCGGGTTCAACAACACCTTGTTCGGGCATGAGTTTCAAGTTCTGACAATCTTCGCGCATGAACTTGTAAACATTGTCTTTACCGACAATGGGGCGTTGGAAGGGGGGTTGCAGGGCGCCGTCTTCGACGAACAACTTAATGAGGTTGTCGAAGTCGTTGGCGTTCATATTGTTCATGTAGTTCAGCACGGTGGGGTTATCGACACCCTTAATGCTGACACTGGTGCGTTGCGACATCTCTTTGGGAGGCGCAACGGGTTCGGCGACCGTTTGATAGCCGTCGAGTTTATTGGTATCAAAGCCCATGTCCACGACCGCATTGCGTAAAACGGTAATTTGTTGACCAGAATCCAGGTTACGAATGGCCTCTAGGACGGCTTTGGCGTTGGCTGAGAGTTGGTAGCCATCGGGAATGGGGGCAACGATGCCCTGTTCCATCCATTCGCCGAGTTGGTACCAGAATCCCAGTTTGATATTGGAGGACCACACGGCATAGGTTCGACCGATCTCGGTGTCGGCGCGATTAGCCAAGTCACACATGACCTGAGATTGCTCTTGGAACGACATCGCCTTGATTTGATTCAAGGTATTCTCGGCAAACTGCATATTCGCCGCCCCAGGTGCAGCGATGGTGATGGATTTGCCCATTTCGAGATAAGCAAACCAAATCAGGGCCAACTGATCTTCGGCGTTCAGTTGTGAGAAACGAGCGATTGTGGCAGGAACGGCATCGGCCGATAGAGTTTCTGGGAAGATATTCCGGGCTGTTTCAATGTTGAATGGCATCTGTTAACCTGAGTTTAAACAACAGTTAGTTGAATGGACGAACGTAATCTTGGTGACTAGATCATTAGGAGCAATTGAAGGCAATGTCCCAACTAAACCCATATAAACCTAGCTTATTTTTAGGTTTTCTTTGGTCTGGCGTTAGGGCCAGATTTATAGAATTTGGGCGAGTCCTCATGCCCTCCACTATATCTCAGTTCTCGGTGAGGGTGCAAGCAAATTGGTCTGAATTGAGCTGGGAGGTAGAGTCACGGATTCGGGATTAACATTCGGTTATCCGACCTGTCTTAAATTGTCCCTTAAGACTTAACAGAAGACTGGGCAAATTGTCCCAGGTGAGGATGTTGCACGGTCCAGTGGCGTTCGGAAGATAAATAGGGCGAAATTCCCGAAAATCCAGACGTTTCTAGCATTTCTGCAATTTCTGATAGGGTGAAAGCCGCACAAAGGGAGTCTCGAAAAAGTTGGGTTTGATGGGGATCATAGTCAGCCCCGAGTTGGGCGACGAGGCGATCAACGCTCGCTTCGTCAACTGGACGGACTAAATCCCTCAGAAACAGACCCCCTTCGGGTTTGAGGACTCGTCGCATTTCTCGCAGGCCGGGGAGTGGATCGGGTAAGTGGTGAATAATGCTATTGGAGATGACGAGATCAAAACTGTGATCGGGGTAGGGAAGTTGTTTGGCGTCGGCGTAGTCAAGACGGATGCGATCGCCGAGTTCAGCCTTAGCCACATGGCTGGCCCCGAGTTTTAACATAGTCTGAGATAAATCAATACCGGTGACAGTCCATTGAGGCCGACGTTGACACAGAAGAATGGGAATGCGAGCTGGGCCGGTTCCTACGTCGAGGACGGTGGCTTGCTCTGGGGCCAAGGCGATCGCCTCTTCGACAAAGGCCTGATTCACCTCGGTAAAATCCATGGCATCGTAGGCCAGGGTTTCCTCCCAGGTATCCATCACTTCGGGTTCTAGAACTCGTTTCATCGGCGATTCAGGTGGCGGCTAGGTTCGTGTTGTGTGACCACAGGCGATTCGGTCATCCTTCTGATTGTATCCTGTCTAAGAGCCACTGTTCTGCTGCCTGAGCGGTTAAGGGACACGAAAATAAATAACCTTGTCCCTCTTTAAAGCCAAGTTCTTGTAAAGCGGCGAGTTGATGTTGCGTTTCAATCCCTTCGGCGACTAATGAGAGATGCAAGTTCTGTGCGAGTCGAGCGATATTACGGACAATTTCAATACTGCGATCACTCGCTTCGAGTTGCATGACAAACGAGCGATCGAGTTTTAAGACGGTAAAGGAAAATAAATGTAAATAACTGAGGGACGAGTAACCCGTCCCAAAATCATCAATGCTGAGGATAATGCCTCGCTGCTGAATTTTATCTAAACAGCAACGAATTTGCTCAGTATTTTGCATTAAGGTAGTTTCGGTGATTTCCAGCTTTAGGCAATTGGGCCGAAGTTGCGTTGTACTGAGGATATCATCAATAATGGCTAAAAAACCGGGTTGTGTTAATTGAACGGCTGCCACGTTCACACTCATCGTTAATTGGGGTTGCTGGAGTTGAGTTTGCCAATCGGCTAACTGTTGACAGGCTTGGCGTAACACCCATTCCCCGAGGGCAACAACCAACCCTGTTTCCTCCATTAAGGGGATAAATTCTCCTGGGGGAACTAAGCCTCGTTTGGGATGTTGCCAACGCACGAGAGCTTCAAACCCTAAACAGTAGGATGTGGATAAATGAATAAAGGGCTGATAGTACACCTCAAATTCTTCTCGTTCCAAAGCCCGACGTAACGCGGCATCAAGTTGAATCCGATTGAGAGCTGCATCTCGCAGTTTTTGGCTAAACATAACATATTTATCGGGCAATGTTGACCGTGCCTGATACATCGCCATATCCCCGGCTTGTAAGTAATCTTCGGGATTTGGATAAGCGAAGTCACTGACCACAACACCAATGCTGCAATCGGAAAAAACATCGTGATGATTGAGTCGATACATGGAGGTCAGATGTTGCCGTAATAGTCCGACGATCGCCTCAATGGAATCCAAATCTTGACGGAGTAGAATGGCAAACTCGTTATCTTCTAAACGGGCGGCGATCGCCTTGGGAAAACAAGTTTTGAGACGAACAGCGGCCTCAACTAACAGTTGTCGTGCCACGGCATGGCCTAAGCTGAACTTGAGACGAGTAAAGCCATCGAGACTGACATACAGTAGGATGAAGCGCTGGGCTTGTTCTACGTTACGGTTCATCGCCTGCTGCAAATTGCGGCTAAATCCGGTGCGATTGAGCAATCCCGTGACTGTATCGCGAAAAGCATAACGTTCAAGTTGAGCCTGAACTTGCAAACGTTCCGTCACATCATTGGCGAGAATCACCTGAGCGGGCCGTCCCTCAAAGCTAAAGTCATGGGTTGTAATATCAACAGCAATAACGGAGCCATCTTTTTTGAGATGTCGCCGAATCCCAGAGGCGGTGTAACCCCGTGGAATATGTTGCAGATTATCCAGAAGACTGGGTACATCTTCCGCTGGGCGAATGGCCTCGATGGTCATGGCCATAAATTCGTCGTGACTGTAGCCATAATGAGCGATGGCCGCTTGATTCACCGCTAGAAATCGTAGGCTTTCTTGGTCATAAATCCACATCGGTTGCGGATGACATTCAAAGAGGTTCCGATAGCGTTCTTCTGATTCTGCTAAAGCCTCATAGGCTTGTTTCGCATCGGTCATATCCCGCGAGATGCCAATCACACCAATGGGGACACCGCGAGGGTCATACCACACATCTTTACAGGTGAGATAGATTTTAGGGTCTGGTGGTGGCTGGTTCAGCGGTGGGTTGGGTGGGATCAGCCAGTTTTCGACCTGTTGTGTTGTACCGCTAACGGTGGTCAGGCGATCGTGGTCTTGAAATTCACGTCCGAGCGTCTCGCCGAATAGCTCAATATCGTTAGCGCCGACCATTTGCTGAACGGAGACTCCCGCTAGTTCGGCGGCGGCGGTATTGGCGACGAGATACTCTCCATCGAGATTTTTGGCAAAAATGGCGTCGGTGGTACTTTCGAGGATGGTTTCTAGGAGGCTATAGCTTTTCTGGAGCGATCGCACAGCGTACAGTAATAGGCCATAGAGTGCTACGCTCGTGACTAAGACAAAGCCCCATCCTTTCAAGGTTTGAGCTTGGCTAGAGAGATCGGGAGTCTCTAACATCTGGGCGACGATATAGTCTGAGAGGACAATCCAGAGACTGCCAATGAAGCTATACAAGACCGTGATTTGTACAGCGAAACGGGTTGAGGACAACGGCTCAAGTTTCACAAGTTGAAATCTGATTGTAAAAGGCTTCTCACTTTCCTAGCATAGCTAGATTCCTTGGCAACCGCAGGGAAACGGTGCTGTCATGGACGATCTGACGGATAAGATGATGTTAAAAAAACTCCCTCTGTCGAGGGAGTTATATCGGTTATCGAGAGCGTTTAAGAGAACTCGTTGTTTCGCGAGCCTGTGTCCTAAGCCCCTTTGCCTAAGTCGGCGACCCCTAACAGGGTTTGAGGTGAGGTGATCTCAGGTGCAAACAAGCCACCGGAGAAGAGGCGATTTTGTTGACGCTGTTGAGCGAAGACGGGCAGGGCATTGCGCACAACGGCGGCGACTTCGGTGGTTTTGACATCGTAGGTTTGGGTGGCCAATTTGGGGTAGAAGCCAATACCAACGATGGGCAGCAGTAAGCAGGCGGTGATGATGATTTCCCGAGGTTTGGCGTCAAACCAACGGTTGAGGTCCATCTCAGGTTGTTGAGCCACGTCTTGAGCGGTCGGGTTGCCGTAGAAGATGCGGCGCAACATGGACAGGAGATAGACGGGGGTGGCAATTAAGCCGACAGCCGAGAGGAGGACCACAACCAGTTTGAAGCTGTCGCTGTAGGCGTCACTGCTAGAGATGCCGATGAAGACGGTGAGTTCGCCAATGAAGCCACTCATTCCCGGTAGAGCCAGAGAGGCCATGGAACCGGCGGTGAAGAGGGCAAAGGTTTTAGGCATGACTTTGGCTAAACCGCCCATTTTTTCCATGGAGAGGGTATGGGTGCGTTCGTAGGTGACGCCGGCGAGGAAGAAGAGCATCGCGGCAATTAACCCGTGGGAGAGCATTTGCAGGACGGCTCCATTTAAGCCCACTTCGGTGAAGGAGGCGATGCCGATGAGGACGAAGCCCATGTGGGAGATGGAGGAACAGGCCAGACGACGCTTGAGGTTGTCTTGCGCGAAGGCGGTTAAGGCGCCGTAGAGGATGTTGACGACACCGAGAATGACTAGGGCCGGTGCGAAGTAGATGTGAGCGTTGGGTAGAACTTCGACGTTGAGGCGAATTAGGGCGTAGCCTCCCATTTTTAGGAGAATCCCAGCCAGAATCATGGAGACGGGGGCTGAGGCTTCACCATGCGCATCGGGGAGCCAGGTGTGGACGGGGAAGATGGGGAGTTTGACGCCGAAGGCAATCAGGAAGCCGGCGTAGGTGAGGAGTTCTAGGGCGATGGGGAAGTTTTTGGCTCCGAGTTCGGCGATATCGAAGGTGATGCGATCGCCCCAGAAGGCCATGGCTAAGCCGGAGACGAGGATAAAGATGGAGGCCAGTGCGGTATAGAGAATAAATTTAGTGGCGGCATACTGACGTTTGGGTCCCCCCCAGATGGAGATGAGGAGATAAACGGGAACCAATTCGACTTCCCACATGAGGAAGAACAGTAGCAGATCCTGAGCGGCAAAGACCCCAATCTGGGCGCTCAGAAGAATTAGGATAAGGCTATAAAATAGGCGCGGTTTACGGCTGACGTTCCAGGCGGCGGCGATGGCGAGAACGTTGACGAGTCCGGTTAGTAAAATCAGAGGAGCGGAGAGGCCATCGACGGCTAGGGACCAGTTCAGTCCGAGTTGGGGTAGCCAGGGGTAGCGTTCTACGAGTTGGAAACTCGAGTCGTCAAAGTTGTAGTGTTGGGCGAAGGCGACGACCATGAGGGCGAAGTCGGTCAGGCCAACCCCTAGGGCGTACCAACGTAGGGTTTTACCGTCGCGATCGGGGATGATGGGGATGAAGGCGGCGGCGAGTAGGGGTAATACTAAAATGGCGGTAAGCCAGGGAAACTGTGCCATTGGTTTTAAATGAGCATATATACTTAGTTCGGCTGTTTACATTCTAGGAGGCTCTGTTAAGTTATGCAAACTTTTTTTGCGATATATTTAAATTTAATTGAGAAGATAAGCCCGACTTATGATTGGCGAGCGGGGCAGGATAACCCGTCACCGGTCAACTGCTATATAATGGTCTGCTAAGTCAAAACTCAAGTTAGCGGTAACATGACGGTTGTGCTTTCGACTGCGATCCGGGCGGCGACGGCGCCAACGGTTGCTCCTGTTAAGCGAGATCAGACGGTTCGTAAGCCGTATCCCAATTTCAAGGTCATCGTCTTAGATGATGACTTCAATACTTTTGTGCATGTGGCGAATTGTCTTTTGCAATATATCCCGCAGATGACAAGCGATCGCGCCTGGGATTTAACGCACCAAGTCCACAATGAGGGTCAAGCTGTGGTGTGGGTGGGACCCCAGGAACAAGCGGAGTTCTATCATATGCAGCTACGACGGGAAGGCCTGACCATGGCCCCATTGGAAGCGGCCTGAGCGGTTCTCGAAACCTATCGATATCTGGGAATCACGCCAATCATGATGTTGGCTGGAATTGGCTTGCAGTTAACAGATAAAATGAGACGCCACAAGAGTGCAAACTCATTACACTGAGAGATGTTTGCAGCGTTGTGTCGCCATAATTGAAGTGGCAATTTCATCTGTCAACTGTCATCGCCATGTTTAGAAATTGGTCAGGAGCGACCTCAACCGAGTCCCATACGGATTTCTGAACAGAAGGAGGCGTAACGGCTTCCTTGGTTATGGGTCACGACGCTGGTGCGTTCTCTTAGGTTGGGGTTGAGGAACCAGAGGCGTTCTTGGGTTTTGAGGGAATCGGTACTGGCCGAGAGGTTGAGGGCTTCGTCGTCTCCGAGGTGGTATTGGCCTTGGATGACTGAGGTCTCGGAGGAGTCCTCAGTCCAGCGCCAGAATTGGCCCTGGTTGGGCTGTTGGCCGGCCACGAAAATACTGACGGTGGCGCCGCTGGTGTTGTGGTTGGCGGTTCCGACGGTTCCTTGCCAATGGGTGCGGATGGCACAGACCACTGTATCGGCTGTGATGCCCACAGATTGACAGCGTTCGAGGAGGTGGGTATCGGTCGGTTCGATGAGATCAATCCAAAAATCACAGGTTCCGGCTTCTAGGGCCTGGGGCGGGATGGCATGGCTTGTTCGTTGGGAAAACCATTTGCCCGCACATTGGTTCATGAAATCGCTAAAGTGCATTGCCGTCGATCGCTCTCTCGTTACAGTAGGGGTGAACAGGTTTTGCGTTAGACCACTATTCTACCGGTCTACGGGGACTCTGAGGCCCTTAGTCGACTGAGGTCGAGGTCTGGTGGGGAGATATGTTATGTTGATTAGAACTGTTTGCAAAAATTAACAATTCCGTTGTTTTACTATCCCTTTACTAACCCAACTCTTTATCCGGAGCCAGCTTCAGCGGATCAGAGTCAGCGACCTTGGTGGGCGATCGCCGTTCAGCCCACCTGGCTGATTTTTATCGGGTCGATTGTCTTGGTATCGGTTCCGGTGTTTATCGAAGCGCCTCTGGTGCGTCATCTTCCCTGGTTGAGTTTGGTCTTAACCCTGGGCTGGCTTTGGTCGAGTGCGATCCTGTTAACCCAGCGTCGTTTATGGATTTGGGGGGATTTACTCTTGGGCTTTTCCGGGAGTTGGTTCGCTGGCTCGATTTACTGGGGCTGGTTTCGCTGGGAACCCTTATGGCATCTACCGATTGAATGTTTAGCGTTACCGCTGCCGTTGTGGTGTATTAGTCGCCATCGTCTCCTGATTGGCAGTTGGTTTGCACTGGGGTCATTATTGGGCACAGCGGTCACGGATGTATATTTTTATGTGGTGGATCTGATGCCCCAATGGCGCCAGGTGATGCGGGTCGAGGCTGAGCTGGCCATGCCCATTTTTCAGACGGCGATCGCCAAGGTTCAAACCCCCTGGGGGACATCCTGTGCGGTGGTTCTGGGAGCGGTATTACTGCTGGCAGGGGTGATTCCCCTCTGGAGAACAGGGACTGAGGGGCCACGTTCGTTACACCGCTGGGCCTTCTCCGGGGCGGTTCTGAGTACAATTTTGGTGGATACCTTATTTTGGTTCGCGGCTCTTGCGGCTTAAGATAGGATCAGGGTGCATTATAGGATTAGAGTTTGGAGTTGCGGCGGTTCGTCATTGGTCGGCCATGAGTGATGCGTTCAATGAGATGGTCGGTCTTTCGCTAACTTGGGTGACAGGGGCGTGAGTGGGCGCCGAGCTGCGGACATTGCTGATTGAGAGACCCGGCAGCGTCTATTGCCATCAAGAACTCTTGAATGGGCTATCGTTTAAGGGGAAATTCGCCCGAATCTAGGATGGAACTCTCCCTTAATCTCGCAAACCTGTTATAGAGAGTGTGCCTGTGGTGACTTGGAAATCTACCCCCCATCTCATCCTGCGGACCGAATCGGGGCCGCGCTACCTGGCCCTGTCGGGCAATAACTGCTGGACGTTTGGGCGCAGTGATGAGAATCAGTTTACCATCCCGGATCGTTGGGTATCCCGCGCCCATGCCATGCTTCAGCAAACGGATTTGGGAGAGTTTTATTTGATTGATTTGGGGAGTCGCAATGGGTCTTTTATCAATGGACGGCGGGTGAGTGTGCCGGTTCGACTCAATAATGGCGATCGCCTCACCCTAGGACAGACGGAGATGGTGTTTTATGCCCCGACTCATGTTCAGGCGGATGTGGAGGAGTCGGATACGGAAGATTCGGGGGCGACGGCGGTGTTATCGGTTCGTCGCCTCATTTCGGTGATGGTGGTCGATATTCGCGATTTTACGGTGTTGACGCGCCAACTCGATGAGCGGATGCTCTCGGAAGTGATCGGAACCTGGTTTCGTCATGCGGGGAATATCATCCGTGAGTCGGGGAGTTGGGTAGATAAGTATATCGGTGATGCGGTGATGGCGGTGTGGTTCCATACGCCTCAGGGAGAGGGGGATGGGGTGAGTAAGGAGGAATTGCTGCGAGTCTGTCAGGCGTTGGGGGAATTGCATCATATGACGCGGGAGTTGAGCGATCGCTATCCCTTGCCCTTTCCGCTACGTATCGGGGCGGGGGTGAATACAGGCTATGCCATGGTGGGGAACACCGGAAGTGGCGATCGCCCTGATTATACGGCTCTCGGGGATACCGTCAACGCGGCCTTTCGCCTGGAATCAGCCACCAAGGAACTGCGTAAGGATGTCGCCCTCGGGTCTACCACTTACCGCTATCTCAGTGCCATTCGTGCCAGTGAGAACGTCTTTGAGGAGCATGAAGTGGCTCTCAAGGGCTATGATACGCCGACGGTCACCTATGCCGGGAATTTCGATGATCTCGATGCCTTCCTGCGGCTGAGTTACCAGGAGATTCAGGTCTAGGAAGACAAAAACCGGGGTGATGGGCGATCGCAAAGATGATAGTATCTTGATAAAAGATAAAATTTTGTATCGTTCCTGAGGCCGTCGCGCCTCCAACAACGATACGAACATCGGTTATTTGAGAGAGGGATTCATTACATGAAACGATTGGTTCGCCTATTGGCAGTGGTCTGTGTCTGTGTGGGCTTGCTCGGTTGGGTTGTGCCCCTACAGCCTGCGTTGGCTAATGAGGGAGTTGAACTAAAAAACTCCTTTGATGCCAAACTCGATACAGAATTTGGGAAAAAGATTGATTTGAACAACACCAACGTCCGGGCCTTCCGCAAATATCGCGGTATGTATCCGACCTTGGCCGGATTGATTGTTGAGAATGCGCCTTACCAGAATGTCGAAGAGGTTCTAGAAATTCCCAGCCTCAGTGAGCGTCAGAAGCAGATTCTGCAAGAGAATCTCAAGTATTTCACCGCCACTGATCCCGAAGCGTTCCTCAATGAAGGCGATGATCGCATTAACAACGGAATTTACTAAGACCTAGACATCTAAGGTTCAAAATGGGTAACGCCCCTTGTAGACTGGAGTCAACGCTAACTGACACCACTATTTAACAAGGGGCGATTTTTTGCATGACCAACTCAGCGGCTGCCTCCGGGACGTCTCGTCCTCCTCTATCTCTGGAGTTTGATGCGATTGTGGTGGGGGCTGGGGCGGCGGGGTTATACTCGGCGCTGTGCTTACCCTCGTCATTACGGGTTGGGTTATTGACCAAAGATGATTTACCTCTGTCGGCCAGTGACTGGGCTCAGGGAGGGATTGCGGCGGCGATCGCCCCGGATGATTCCCCGACACTGCATGTGGCCGATACCCTGAAGGCGGGGGCGGGCCTGTGTGATGAGGCGGCGGTGCAGTTTTTGGCGCAACAGGCGCCGGCCTGTGTGCGATCGCTCGTGAAGTTAGGGGTGGCCTTTGATCGCCATCGCGATGACTTAGCCTTAACCCTAGAGGCGGCTCATTCTCGGCGGCGGGTGCTGCACGCGGCGGACACCACAGGGCGGGCCGTGGTCAGTACTCTTAGCCGTCAGGTGGCCGGGCGGCCGAACATTACCACCTTGTCGAAGGCCTTTGTTCTCGATCTGTGGATCGATGAGGCGGGGGGCTGTCGAGGCGTCTCGGTGCTGTATGAGGGTCGGATTTCCTGGGTTGAGGCCCGGGCGGTGGTGTTGGCGACGGGGGGCGGTGGACAGGTGTTTGCGAAAACGACGAATCCTTCGGTGAGTACGGGGGATGGGGTGGCGATCGCGGCTCGGGCCGGGGTCTTGTTACGGGATCTCGAGTTTGTCCAGTTTCACCCAACGGCGTTAACGCTCCCCGAGGCGCCGCGCTTTCTGATTAGTGAGGCGGTGAGGGGGGAAGGCGCTCATTTAGTCAATGATGAGGGGCGGCGCTTTGCGTTTGATTATCACCCGGATGGGGAGTTAGCCCCCCGAGATGTGGTCAGTCGGGCGATTTTTCGCTATTTACAAAGTACCGGGGCGGATCCGGCGGATTCTCATGTTTGGCTCGACTGTCGTCCAATTGATCCCGAGAAGCTCAAGCGCCGCTTTCCGAACATTCTTCAAGTCTGTCGTCATTGGGGCATTGACCCGGCGCAGGAGCCGATTCCGGTGGCGCCGGCGGCTCATTACTGGATGGGAGGCATTGTGACGGATTTAGGGGGGCGCACGTCGCTGCCAGGGCTGTATGCGGTGGGAGAAACGGCCAGTACGGGGGTGCATGGGGCCAATCGCTTGGCTAGTAATTCTCTGTTGGAATGTTTGGTGTTTGGGGCGCAGTTGGGCCAGTTGGAGTTACTCCCACCTCGCTCGGTGTCTCCTCGGGAGAAAACGATGGCGGTTCCGTTGGCTGAGTCGGATTCCTGGGAACGGTTAGAGACGATTCGCTATGAGTTACCTCGGCGGGTTTGGAAGAGTGCTGGAATTTGTCGTGAGGCGGGGAGTTTGCAGGAGGCGATCGCTCAAGTGCAGGCGTGGAAAGCCTGGGAGTCGCAATCGCCGCTGGCTCAACAGATGGCTCAACTGACACCGATCGAGAGTTATACGGTATCCTCAGAGATGGCGGCGCAGTTGGTGGCCTGGGGAGAGTTGCGCAATTTGTTGGAGGTGGCGGAGTTGATTCTTAAAAGTGCGGCGTTTCGTTGTGAGAGTCGCGGCGGCCATTATCGCAGTGATTGTCCCGAGACGCGATCGCAGTGGACGGGCCATACCCTGATTCAAGGGGAGCAGGTGTGGCGAAGTGAACGGGTTTAGGGGCTGATTGAGGGGAGAACGGTTCGGGACTCGGCAAGTTTGTAACAGAGATGACATCTTGTGTGAGTCAAACTGTTTTAAATGGTTTAAATGCTTGTTTTTTCGTTAAAATTGAGGAGAAACATCCATAAATTGTTTAAACTGATTAAGACTCTTGATAAGTTGTGATGTTAGGTCGAAATAACTTGACAAACGACCGAGTTCCGGAGGGACAGCTCCTCCAGTGGTCTTGCGATGGAGCATCAGCGAGGGTTAACGGCTTCCACTACCGGGGCCGGGTGGAACCCCCGGTTCGATGTCCGGCTCGTACTCTGACCGTTCAGGTCGCTCAAGTTGAGGAATAGAACGGTTGAAGTCCGAGGCGAAACTTCGTTCTCCGGTGATCGCCCACATGCTGATGGCAAGAAGTACGATACCGATATAGTTAAGGTTCGTCTTCACGGGAGGAATGGCTCCAAAACCACTTAAAAACAATATCTCGGTGTTGAGAGTGTTGTAAGCAACAGGCCGTCACACTCTCTAATATATCAGTGTTTCCACGGAGGTTGCCATATGTTCCGGACAAAACCCTCAGTAACCAAGACGGAGTTGGACAAATTTTGTCAACACCTTTAAGAGTTTATACGTTTTGTTTCAAAAAGAACAAGATCGGTGACACCACCTCCCGGCACAATTGAGATCCCTTAACCCGGTTCCCAAGGTTGAACATCGCCACACCAGATCTGCTGAACTCGGCCGGTAATCCGTTGTTGCCAAACGGGGCTGTTTTGGGCTTGAGAGGATCGGGAACTCCGATCAACCGTCCAGGAGGCCTGGGGATCCAATAAGATGAGTTCGGCCGGCTGGTTGGGGGCGATCGCGGCGGGGCGTTGTCCCAAACATTGGGCTGGCCCGGAACTGAGTCCTTGCCATAATTCGAGTGGTGTCCACTCCCCGGTCATGACTAACCGCTGCCACAGTAAGGACATTGCCACATCTAACCCTAAGGTTCCGGGAGGAGATTGAGAAAAAGCAACGGTCTTCTCCTCATAAGTATAAGGGCAATGACCAATGGCGATCGCATCGATAATGCCCTGTTTGACCCCGTCTCGTAAGGCGTGGCGATCGCTCGGGGTTCCCAACGGTGGATCAAGATGTAGATTGGGGTCATACTCTTGTAAGTCGCGAGTGTCCCAGAGTAAATGAGTCCAAAGGGTACTCGCGGTGATGGGATAGCCCTTTCCTTTGGCGGCGGCCACGAGTTCCACCGAGCGGGCCGTCGATAGGCCCATCAGATGTACCGGAGTTAGGAACTCAGCGGCTAATTCCAAGATGTGAGCGACGGCGGCGGTTTCCGCACTGGCGGGAATGGGGGAGAGTCCCAGGCGTAGGGTATCAGCACTGTCCCGGGCCACACCTTCTCCCATGAGACGGCGATCGCAGCCATAGAGGGCGATGGGGCGATTTAAGTCTTGTCCATACTCCAAAATCCGCCGCAGGAGTAGGTCATCGTTGAGGGGATAGCCATCTGCGAAGCCGATCACGTTAGCCTGTTGCAACTCTTGCAGTTGCGTCATTTGTTCTCCCGCACTCCCCTGAGTTAAGGCGCCCCAAAAGAAGAACTGAGGACGAGGGCCGGGGATTCGCTCAATTAAGCCTCGCAGTTGAGCCAACCCCGCTGGTTGATCGAAGAAGCCTCGCTGTTGAGGAATCAGGGCCAGGCGAGTGTAGCCGCCAGCGAGGGCGGCGCGGCTGAGGGCCTGCAAGGTTTCGCGCTCTTCAAATCCCGGTTCAGCACTATAACTGTAGAGATCGACCAAACCGGGGGCCAGGATTAACCCCTCGGCGTTGAGTTCCCGACAGTCCGAGGGAATCGAGGTCAGGTCAACCCCGACTTGTTCAATGCGTCCGGCCTGTAGCCAAACATCGAGGATGCGATCGCACCCCGATTCAGGATCCAACACGCGAGCGCGTCGGATTACGACAGATTCAGCCATCTGTTCACCTGAGCACTCTACCCCAGTCATCGATGCTGTTCCTCCTTGATATTGCTCCGTTGACGAACCATTACAAGGCTCCAGCGGCGGTTTGGTCAAACACCCCATCATTCAAATGCGCGGTGACATTCGACGTTTGCAGCACCGGATGGCCCGCTGTCCCTTTGGGATAGTCGATGACGCTGACGCAGCCATTCCCCTGTTTAAAGTTCCAGAAATGCTCCGGCCCCAGACCAAACAGGTTGCAGAGAATCGCTTTGTTGACCGCGTCATGGGCCACGACAATCCCGGTTTCTTGTCGGTCAGCATAGGTCTGGACGATATCATCCCAAGCAATTTTAGCTCGTTGCCACACTTGGTCGAGGTTTTCCCCATCGGGCATTTGCACGGCTTCTGGGGTCACTTTCCATTGGTCGAGGAGGTCGCCATATTCGGCCTGGATTTCGGCTTCGAGTTTCCCTTCCCAGCGGCCATGACTAATTTCTCGCAGTTGCTCGTTTTCGGCCAAGGTGACGTGGGGGTGATGTTGCAGAATCAGTTGGGCGGTTTCTTTGGGCCGCAACATGGGACTGGTGACGGCGAACCCGATGGGGAGGGATTTGAGAAAGTCAGCCACTCGTTGACCTTGGGCGCGACCGTTATCGTTGAGGGGGACATCGATCTGTCCTTGGAAGCGAGATTCCCGGTTCCATTGGGTTTCCCCGTGACGAACTAGGAGAATCCGCGCTCCTTGATGACCGGGACGCCGATCAGGGAAGGGGTCACCGCCAAGATGTCCCACTTGGTTCATGGATTCGAGTTGTACGATGTCGTCTAAGCCACCGGCGAAGCGCAGCACGGAGATGTTGCAATTCGACTGTTGGATCACTTGATAGTGTTCAGCCCCAATTCCTAGGGCGGTGGAGATGAGGCAACGGTTGATACCATTGTGGGCGACGACGGCGACGGTTTCCTCGGAATGTTGGCTGAGGAGAAATTGCCAGAATTGTTGGGCTTGGTCGCGCAGGGACCGGACGGGAAAGTGCGATCGCGTTCCCCCGTCGTCTGTGGGAATCTCCATGGAGAAGTTTTTGGGGTCTTGTTTCCAGCGGCGATAGTCGTCGGCGAAGCGTTCTTTGACTTCATCTCGTCGCAGGTCTTCCCAGAGGGGTAAATCGACTTCTAGGAGGAGGTCGGAGGGGTTGGGTTGTAAGTCGCTGGGATGTTCGCTACAGACGATCTCGGCGGTCTCTCTGGCTCGGGCGAGGGGACTACAATAGAGGGTATTGAGGGAGACTTGGTGTAGGGCGCGTCCCACGAGTCGGGCTGAGTCTTGGCCGGCGGGGGTGAGAACGGATTTGTTGCAGCGTCCTTGCATCCGCTGCTCTAGGTTGTAGGTGCTTTGTCCGTGACGAACTAAGATGACGGTAGTAGCCAGGGGTCTATCCTCCAGTGACGGGCTTGGGAGCGTGTCAGCATCGGGGAGTGATGCTGGAAGTCAGGGGCGATCGCGCCCCTGACCAGAGGCAATTTTAGCACCTGGTCGTCCCCCAAGGGCAAGGGTCAAAAACTCCTAGGGGGGTCTGGGAATGGAGGAAATTTTTGCAATACCATTGAAAATTCTATTTTTTGTATTGTTGGTACACCGGAGCGATAGCTGGCTCTTGAAGGGATGATTTTTTTGTTGTTTAAATCTGAAATGTTCTTATGTTGTCTTGTAGGAAATAACTCAGTGATTTATCATGAACTTAACTCTTGAACCTATCCTCAAAGACTTAAAAGATGAGTTGACCGCACTTTATCGCGATCGCCTCATCTATCTTACTCTTTTTGGTTCCCAAGCCCGTGGCGATCAAGACCTTGAGTCAGATATTGATGTTTTGGTGGTGTTGCAAGCGCCTGTCAATCCTGGCGAAGAAATCCAACGTACCGGGAAAATTGTTGCAGATATTTCTCTCAACTATGATGTTGTTATTAGCTGCATATTTATGGATAAAATGCAATACCATACTCATAACAATGCTCTGCTTCGTAACATTCGTAAAGATGGTGTTTTGTTATAAACAACGAGCAACAAGATCTCTTGTCGAAAGCCGAACAAAGCTTACAAGCTGCAAAACTCCTCCTTGCTGTTGCAATTCAGGTGATGAGTCCCACTTGATATCCTAATTCACGTGCCAGCATGATTTTGCTTGAAGTTGCTAATGATATAGACAAGTAATTTTTTATTTCAAAAACAGCACGCCTGAAAAAGTTTTAACTCACCTAGATGGCAAATTATTAGGGTTTGATGGGATCGGGTAAAGCCGTCCAAAAGGCTTGTTCAGACCCCTGACGCAGCACATTTGTCGCACAGTGGATGTTACCTTTGAGTTCGTGATATTCGGCATCGTTGAGGAAAGCGACGCTGAGTCCGGTTCCCTCAATGAGGTCGAGGAAGACCTGTTGCAAGCGATCGCTGCCATCGATGATTGCCCCGTGAGGATCGGCGACAAGCAGGCGATCGCCCAAAACGAGCAAATTGACCAAATTGGGGAAAATGGCATCACCCAGGGGACGGTAGAGGGCGGGAACGAGACGAATGCGATCGTCCGTCAGTTGAAACTCTCGTTTCAGGGTGTCCAGGATGGGGTTGAGATGGTTCTGTTGCAACATGCGGTTATGGTCCATCAGGGAGTCATTCGCTAATAACTGATTGACGCTGGCCTGTCCACTTAAACCTTGGGCCAGGGTCGCCTCGCCGTATCCCTCAGCGGCCAAGTTTTCCAGGAATTCCACCCCTGACCCCGGAGAGGTGACCAGGGCCAGAAATGACCCGTTTCCGTCGGGGATAAAGCTGACAATTTCATCGACATGACCGATATACAGCCAGGAGGTGTCGAGGGCCACGGCGGGGGCCTGAAGTTGTTGTGCGTCGAGAAAGGCGAGGAGTTCTGGGTGGAGGCTGTAGTCGTCGGCGACGCCGTAGTAAATCCGACCCCAGGGATAGCCGGGAAGGGGTGGGGAGACTTCTAAGTTGCCATACCAGTCAATCCAAGAGTAGGCGGCGGGGAGGGGACGGGGTGCGGCGACGGAAAACCAGCCGAAGTCTCGTCCTAGGAGAGTTCGCGCAAAGCCATCGATGCGGCTACTACGAATCCCGTTGAGGACGGCGGGAATGACATGGAGTTCGCCGCGACTGGGAAACTGCATGAAGCCGATTTCCATGGTGTCTTGCATCCAGAGGATACCGCTGGAGTCGGTGCTGAGATCGAGGTTTTGGGCCTGGGTTTCGGCGGCGAGTTGGGGGAGGAAGGTACTGTTGGACTGGGGACTGACAAAGACTCGTTTTGGGGGGTTGAGGTTGGATGGAATCAGCCAGGGGGTGACGCGCATGGCGAGGCGATCGCGTTGTACAATTTCGCCTCCATCGGGGATAAAGGCGGTGACGACGGCAAAGCCATTCCAGTCTTGATTGGCAAAGTCTGTGGCTTCCATCCCGATGACCAGGTTACGGCTGCGGTTTAGGGGGGTTTGTCCGGTTAAATCGACGGGAATCCAGCCTTGGTGGGTTCGTTGAAAGGCGCGTAGGTGGGGACGTGCAGCCTGGTTGGCGTGGAGGAAGATGGGGGAGTTTTGCCAAGGTTCGGGGATGGTGAGGCGCAGCAGGGCCAGTTCGCGATCGCGTGCGAAGTCGATGGGACGGGAGTTTTGCCAGTCGGGGATACCGTTGAGGTTGTCGTCGTCTTGGTTAAATGGAAGCAGGATTCCGGTGTCCCAGGACCAGCGATCGCGTCCCTCAAGATCCTCGGGTTTGCGGACAATTCCATTACGGTTGGTGTCGCCGTAGAGGACAATCTCGGCCGTGGATTCTCTGGATCTCCTTGGGGGGGATTCGCTGACATCGTCTAGGGACAAGTCATCGACGGAGGTTTCGAGACCTGAGAGGAGATTGTCGGGGGCCAGTTGTTCTGGGAAGAGTCCGCCAGTGAGGCGATGAGCGTTGACCATGAGGAGAAAGGCGATCGCCACCACTAACCAATACCGTCGTTTCATAGTCTATCTACTGAATTACCGCGATCGCCCTGGATTACCAGAAACCAGAGTATCATATCAAAATAAGCCTGTAGATTTTACAGATCGCTTAGATGATCCTCAGACTATCTAAAATATAAAAAAATAGCATCACTTTTCGATAATTTGGTAAAATAGCGGTTAAAAAGCCGTGTGTTCATTGATTTAACTGACAGATTTTATGAATCCGACCCCTCCTCAATGCCAAAACCTAGAGACTCAAGTCCAAACCTTGGTTCAACTCCAGGACGCAAAATCTAGCCTCCCCACTCAGGATACAGCAACAATCCGCACGTCTTTAAATAAAGCTATCTCGCCTCGCTTTGAAATCGTCTTTGCGGGCGCTTTTAGTGCTGGAAAATCGATGCTCATTAACGCTCTTTTGGAGCGAGAACTGCTCTATAGCGCCCAAGGTCACGCCACGGGGACGGAATGCTACATTGAGTATGAGCCGGATCCGACTCAGGAACGAGTTGAGTTAACGTTTCTCAGTCAGGTAGAAATTCGTCAACAAATTGGGGAATTGAGCCAACTGCTGGCAATTACGGAAATGGGAGATCTTAGTGATAATCAGCAACTGGATAAACTTAGCCAGATGTCTCAGGGAATTTGGGAGGCGGAAGGAGGCGAAAGTCGCACGGAACGAGCCAAACAGGCGAAGTTATTGGAACAGCTTGTTTTGGGTTGGCAAGCCAATCGCGATCGCATTGACACTCTCAACAATGCCACTTACTCGATGGCACAATTGAACGCCAACAGCCTTGATGAAGCCTCCCAATATGCCCGGCGCAGTCAAAATAGTTCGGTTCTCAAGAAAATCAACTATTACTGTCACCATCCGCTCTTAGAAGATGGAAATGTGATTATTGATACCCCTGGCATTGATGCCCCAGTTAAAAAAGATGCAAAAATCGCCTATGATAAGATTGAGCATCCCGACACATCGGCGGTTATTTGTGTGTTTAAAACGGCGGCAAATGGGGAGTTAACAACCGAGGAAACCCAGTTGCTAGAGCGAATTCAGAAGAGTCCAGGGATTCGCGATCGCGTCTTTTATGCCTTCAATTACATCGATGCTACCTGGTATGATGACCAACTTCGCAATCGCTTAGAATACCAGATTAAATCGCAATTTCGAGGCGGCGATCGCATTTATAAAACCAGTGCCTTGCTCGGATTTTATGGCAGTCAAATTCGCCAAGCCAGTGCCGAAAATTATTGGGGACTCGACAGCATTTTTGCCAACACTCCCTCGACATTCGACCAACAAGACCTGACCCCAAAATTCATCTTCGAGTTCAACCGCTATTTCTCCACCCCAGGACGTTTATCTCGGACCCGGTTTCCCAGCACCCCAGCCATTAGTAACGCCGACAGCGAGAAAGAGCAATATCAGCAAATCCTTAACACCTATGGACAAGAACTAATTGAACAACTGGTTCGCGACAGTGGAATTCAGGACTTCCGGCGAGACATCACTCGCTACCTCATGGAAGACCGCCGTCCCCAACTTTTTGAAGCACTCGCCAATGACCTGCGACCACTTTGTATTGAAGTCCGTAACGACTACATCAAAACTTGGAAAGAGCTAGAAAGCCAACCCCAAGAAATTGACACCATTAAAGAGCAGCAGGTTCAACAACTCAACAAAGAACTCAAACAGATTGGCGATGACCTTAAAGACCATATTACCACCTACCTTAATGAGTCCATCGCCGACAAAAACAACACCAGCTACGAGCGAGACTTCCGCCAGTTACAAAAGCGAATGTTGCAAAAGCTCGATGACTTAATTGAAGAATTTTCCGTTGGCGAAACCTACAAACTGGCTCAAAAAAGTCATCCTGAAAATGCCGTTGTTCCCATGATGGCAATTTTAGTTGAAGCCTTTTACACCCTCGCCAATCAACTCAAAGCCGTCTTAATCAACGCCTCAGAGGAGTTAGTCGCCAACTATTTTTTCCAACTTCGCGAGAGTATCCATAATGCCGAGTTTTACAATAAACTCTATCGTTTCCTCGGCAATGATGCCGCCATTGACCAAAATCTCTCGCGATTGGAGGAGCGGGTTCTGGATTTTGTCGTTGGACAGGCGGGGTATGAATGTGATACCTATGTTCGGGAAACTCCAGAATTTTATGGAGAAAACACCGTCCCTAACTTCCAACTGCGTCAAACCTTGCAACAAGCCTGTCGTTCCCAGGATTATGAGGGGATGGTAGCGGCGGAACCGGCCATTCGTCAATTATTGCAAGTCGATTTTGAGAAAAAGGTCAAAAATACGGTCATTCGTCGCTTTCGTACGGTTCTCAACAGCATTCTTAATGAGCGGCTGTTTCAAATGGCTAACGAACAATCCCAGACCATTTTAACTCAGTATGAATTGGCGCGGACAAATTTGGCGAAAACCCTAGACCGGGAAGCCGAAGCGAAACTCGACAGTAATCGCCAACGCCAGGCGGCGGTTCGGGAGAAGATTGAGCAATATAATGAGGCGATTGCTGGGGTTAACGGCTGTCTGGAGGAGATGAGTCTCGGCCGGGTGAAACTCCCGCCAGTTCAGGAGACGGATTTACAGATTTTCACGCCGACAACGGTGATGTTGGAAGATATCGCTGAGACCGAGGAAAATTTGGAAGCGGCTCCTTCCGAGGCTGAGCGAGTTACTGAGGAGACGGTGGCTGAAACGCCGGAAACCACGTTCCCCGTTCCCGACGAGGATGTGAACTTCTCTAGTTTCGGCGACGGCTAATCTTAAGTCATCATCCTAATCAACGGATAGATGTGACGCCGAGTTTGCTGACGTTGCATCCTAGGAGAGCCTTGAGATAGACTATCAGGGGGATAACTTGCCGGCGTTGTTTCCCCTGATGAGTCTTTGAGTGTTAAGGAGGACATCTCACCTCAATCATGGCGGTGTGTTTTACAGATAGGGAACTCAGAAGAGCTTGGGAGAACAATTTACAAGCCTTTCAAGAGAGTGCATCGAAAAGCAATGCTCACCGACTCCTGTTATTTTATGCCGTCGAATGTGGACTCAAACTGGCGCTAATGAAACGAGAAGGTGCAACTTGCACCGCAGACTGTCCACAACTACTGGATATACAGCATGATATCAATGCACTTCTAGATGCGCTTAAAACAGGTCGTGATTACAATTTACCCAAATCATTATCAATGGGGTTTGTTAGAATCAATCAGAAGAGAAGAGAGCGTAAAATAAGTCCGGGTCAAATCAACCAAATGTGGCGGTATGGTGGTCATCTTCATACTAACTCTCGTGACTCAAGCTCGTTTCAATCTGATATCGATATTGAAAAAGCATTACTTAAAATTTGTCAGTGGCTAGAAGACAATGAAAATTTATAGATTTCAGGAAACTATTCATCTATGAACAACTCACGGCTTTTGACTTGGTTAGATGTCCAACGGTTCATACGAGAGAAAACCTATGATGGGACTCAAATCCCCTCCGGAATCACTCGAATTGACTGTTTTTCAGATGCCTTAGAAGTTGAAATACCTTCAGAATCTAGTAAGGCTGACGTGGATAATCTCCTCAGAGATTGGTTTTTAGACCGATATAAATCGGATTCAGATTCGGATTCAATCTACTTAGATTTTGGTGAAGCGGAGCTGCCTGTTGAATTTATTGTCAAAGAACCCAGACTGAGAGCTGTACAACGAAAATTTCGTCCATTTTGGAGCAATGTTATTTATCGTCAACAGCATTTAGAGGGGGAGTCACAAACTCAGGGTTTAGACGACTTAGCCCCCCTAACAGCACCGCAAATGGTCACTTTTTACTCCTTTAAAGGAGGGGTAGGTCGGACGCTCCATCTTGCTGCTTATGTCTTTGCACTACTGGATGCAGCCAAATCTCAAAATAAACCAATTACTGTTTTAGTGATTGATGCTGACTTGGAAGCTCCCGGTTTAACCTATTGGGACCAAGCGAGTCACCAGCCTGCTTTTGCTTCATTTATTGATTTTTTAGAGATTTATCACTATAGTCCTGTCCCTAAAAAAGAAGCCTTAGACCTATTTGCAAAAGAAGTTAAAAAAACAGCCAAGCGAGAGGGGAAATCCACCCTCTATTTTCTGCCCGCTTTTTTAAGGCAAGAACAATTACTTGATACTCAAGTTCTTCCTGAACATTTAGCACGAACCGGGTCTTGGACTTGTAGCCAAGCCATTCATGAGTTGGGTCGTCATTTGGGTGCAGATTATGTATTTATTGACTTGCGTGCGGGATTGAGTGAGATTGCGAGTCCGCTTCTGTTTGATTCGCGGATGCAACGCTTTTTTGTGACCACGGCTGCTAGACAGTCTGTGGAAGGGCTAACCTTGGTGTTACAACAAGTGAGCCGTCTTGCACCGGGGAGTGAGGAGATTGACTCCGGTCATTTTTATGACCCATCAGTGTTGATAAGTTTCTTAACGCCAGAGTTAAAGCAGTTACCCGAGTTTGAAGAGGCTTTGATTCAGTTTCGGGAAGCTTATGCACAGGCACAAACTGCTGAAGAGGATGAGTTTTATTCTAAGCGACTTGAAATTTTAGAGACGGACTTTAGTCAGCAACTCCTTTATATTAATACTTGGGATGAAGCGAAAGAAAAGTTGGCAGCAACTTCTCTCATGAAGGTGGCTCAAGATTGGGCAAACAATCAACTTGAGGCGGCAACATCTGATGTCCTTCAATCAGTCTCTGATGAGCGTAAGCTGTCCTCTGTTGAAGAGGAGTTGAGGCGGTTTAAAGAAACCTGCGGTCAGTATGAATTTGCTGAAAATGGGAAAGGAGAGAGCTTGCTAGTTACGGAACCGCTGAAAAACTTGGCGGCCCATTTTCAGGATGATTTACCCAAGGTAGTTTCTTTGGGTTCTAAAGGTGCGGGTAAAACCTTTACCTATCTTCAGCTTGCACGGTTAAAATACTGGCAAAGGTTTTTGGGGACAGTATTGAGTTTTTCTCAGGAGTCACAAGAGGGGCAAACGTATATTTTTCCTTTGTTAGAGTCTGATAATCTTGCTGAATCAGCTCAGCAACAGACTCGCGAAGCACGAGAGGACTTTCGCCGTCATCTTCAGGCTCATGTTCCGGGGGAGAGTTCGGAAATGCTGATGTCAGAGTTAAGGGAAAAAGTCAAGATATTTTCGCGAGAGAGTCATGATGAGTTAGATTGGAAAGAGTTTTGGCTTGGGTTAATAGCTCAAGGGTTAAATTTGCCATTAAGCCGTTCCAGTATTTCTGAAATCAACAATTTCTTGAAAAGCCATAGTATTAAAGTTGTGATGCTGTTTGATGGATTAGAAGATGTATTTCAAGAAGCGGTGTCTAATCCGAATGAACAAGCGGCTATCCGTGCTTTGATTAACTTACCTAAGCAATTTTCAGAGTTGAGGCAATCTCATTTAGGCTTAGTTATTTTCTTAAGGTATGATTATCTAAAATATAGCATCCATCAAAATACAGCTCAATTTGAGAATTTGTATCGAGGCTATGAGTTGAGTTGGAATTTGGAGTCTTTCCTAAAACTGGTGTATTGGATGTGCGCTCAAGCTCAGGTAATGGAGGTGAGTCCAGACGAAATTGAAGGATTGAATCGGGAGGAACTTGAAGATAGACTGGAAGCCTTATGGGGAAAAAAATTAGGCAAGTCTACCAGTAAAGAAGCCTATACCAGTAACTGGGTGTTTGCTGCACTGACGGATTTTAAGGGACGACTCCAGGCTCGTGATATTGTGCGCCTACTGTATCATGCGGCTGAAATTAGTCTCAGTCAAAGTCAAGAAGTTCAATTGCAGCGATGGTCATCAGACCGTTTGCTTCCCCCTCAAGCGATTCGGCGAGCCTTGGAACCCTGTAGTCAGAAGAAAGTCGAGGAGGCGGAACAGGAATATCCCCAATTTAAGGAATGGCGAGAGACAATTCCCAAGGGGAGTGAACGGGTGGTTCCGTTTACCCTGGAGGACTTTGAGTTAGAGGCGGGACATCTGAAGTTATTGGAGGAGATGGGTGTAATTTACGAACATCGGGAAAAGAATGGTACAGTGCGTTATTATATGCCAGAGATTTTTCGGAAAGGACTGGGGTTTGAGTTAAATGGCGGCGCCAGGCCCCGAGTTCTGGCGTTGAAGCGTAAGGCGCTCAAGAGCCAGTTGTAAGTGAGTGTTTTGTCCTAGTTTTTAGTGGAGATACTCCATGATGGAACCCACACCCCGCATTATTTTCCCCCCACAGGTTCGCCGTTATGTCTATGAACGGGATGATTTTACCTGCGTCGCCTGTGGGAAGACTCACCAGGAGGCTCAATTAACGATTGACCATATTATCCCGGTCTCGAAAGGGGGGAGTCATGATTTAAGTAATCTGCAAACGCTCTGTTTTACCTGCAATCGCCTCAAAAGTAATCATGCTGACCCCCGGTTTCGCCGTCGTTATAGCGATTGAGGACAGTCACGCCAGGGTCGAATTGCCCCTACAATACTTGTGAACCCGATTCTGGATTTTCCATGACGACGCCTCTGTCTCAAGGTCGCTCCTTCTACCAATCTGAACCTCTAATTGCTCGCTTGCGGGGAATTATCCGCGATTATCCCGAGGGAGTGGGGATTATTAAGGAGTTGATTCAGAATGCGGATGATGCGGGAGCGACTCGGGTGGAGATTACCCTAGATTGGCGAACGCATCAGGCGGCGGCGGTTCCGGGGAATTTGCAGAAACTCCTGGGACCGGCCATGTTGGTCTATAACAATAGTAGCTTCGGCGATCGCGATTTTGAGAGTATCCGTAGTCTGGGACAAAGTCAGAAAGCGACGGATTTGCAGAAAACCGGACGCTTTGGGATTGGCTTTAATGCGGTGTATCACGTCACCGACTATCCCAGTTTTATCTCTCGTGAACGGCTGATTTTCTTTGACCCCCATGGAGATGCGGTTCCGGGAACCTCGAAGGCGGAACCGGGACGAGAATGGGAGTTCGCCGCGAGTGGCTGGTGGGAGGATTACCCTGAGGTGATGGCCATCTATGAAGCTGGAGGAGTTCCTCGGGGAACTCGGGATTTTCAGGGAACCCTGTTTCGTTTACCGCTGCGAACGCCGCAACAGGCTGAGGTGAGTGAGATTCGCAATCAACCCTTTGAGGAATCCAATGTTCGGGAACTGTTGACGGAGTTGCAAGATTGCGGCGAGGAGTTATTGCTGTTCCTCAAGTCGATTGTTGAGATTCACATATTTGAGATTGCGGCTGATGCTGGGGGGGACCGGGAGGAGGTGTTGCGGATTACCACTGGGAATCCTGAGGAGGTGACGGCGGCGCGTCAGGAGTTGATGACGGCGATTCCGGAAACGGCGGCGGAGTTGATTGCGGCCTGTCGCCGTCAAGAGAATGTGTTGGCGTTGGTATCCTATCGTCATCATCTCGAAACCGTGAGTTCTCAGCAGGTGACGAGTTCGAGTTGGCGGATTGTGCAGTTGCTTCGCATTGATGAGGGGGAGGAGTTGGCGACGGTGATTCGCTCTCTGTCAGAGAATCAGGAGAAGGTGTTACCTTGGACGGGAGCGGCGGCCCGGATTACGGCCAGTCGGACGAGAGGGGTTCCGGCGGCGGTTCAGGGAAAGGTCTATTGTTTTCTCCCGCTCCCGTTGGCGTCGGGATGGCCGATTCATCTGAATGGCTTTTTTAATTTAAATAGTTCTCGGGATAATCTCAGTAGTGATTCGGGACAAACGGGGAAAGACCGTCCGCGAGCGGTTTGGAATCAACGGTTGGCTCAGCATGGGTTGGCGATCGCCTGTGCGGAGTTATATCGTAGTTTGGTGGAGGATATTGGCCAGGAGAGTCCCGAGGCATTTTATCAGCTGTTCCCGACGGAGAAAATTACCACCAGTCCGGCATTGGGTCAGTTACATTTAGAGGTCTTTAAGCATCTGGCTCAGCGTCCGGTGATTCGCTCCACGGTTCGGGAAGAAGAGGATACGTTTGAGGTCAGTCCTGATGGCAATTGTACGGTTAATCGGTGGGTGAAATGGCTGGAACCTCAAGAGGTTCGCCAAATTCCTTCATCTTACTGGTCTAAGTTAGTTAAACCCTTCCGGGTGGAGGGATTAGCCGTCGCTGACCCCCAAATTCCTCGTCAGGTTTCCCAACTGTTTAAACAAGCGGATTGTCCCATTCATGAGTATACGCCGCAAAATTTACGGGATTATCTCCGAGTTGAGGAGAGTTGGGGAATGCCGTTTGACGAGGCTCCTAAGCCAATGTTACGGCGGATGGATTGGATTAAGGCGTTAGCACAGTTTGCCGTATCAGACCAGCGGAAATCTTTGCGAGGATCACCGCTGGCACTCTTGTCTAATAATCGTTTGCAGGTCTTTGGGTTTAATCCTTCGGGGGTGGTGTATCGAGCGAGTGACCAAATCAAAGCTCTGTTTTATCAATATCCTAGCTGGTTTTTACATTCAAAGGTTAGGCAAATTTTTAACGCCTGCAACTGTCCGGAAATTGTATCGTTGGATGCTCTGAAGGCGGCACAAAAATTGGTGCAAGTTTTTCGAGAGCAGAGAATTGAGGCTGGACATCTTTGGAAGCCTCAGGGAATTGAGTTTCCCAATGAAGATTGGTTGGTTCAAGTTTTTCAGTATTTCCGTCACCATGGATTAAAATCCAGGACTAGAAGCCAGAATGACGGAGTCTTGGAAGAATTATCGAAAATACCACTAATTCCGGCGTCTGATGGACGGCTGTATCAGGGACATCAAGTGGAGATGCCTTTATTGCCTTTCCATGATATTGCAATTCTCGACTCAGACACGTTGCAATATTTCGGAATTAAAGTTATCGACGTCAGCCATGAACTCTATACTCAATTTGCGAGTTTATTTACAGCAAAGCCGAATACATTGATTCGCTACTTGAGTGCAAATAGTATCGTCCGTTTGTTGAGCTATCGACCGGCTGAAGATTTGCCACCTTATCATCCTCGGTATTCAGCAAAATTACTGGAATATTTATCTCTTTCTAAGTTCATTGAAGGAGATTGTAAATATACCGAAAATCATTGGAATCTACTCCTTAAACTGCCAATTTTTATCACAACAAATGGCGAACTAACAACTCTAAATCGCCCCAATCTTTATCTCCCCGCAACGGGTTGGGATATCCCCAATCTCAACATTGAGTTTACGCTGTTAAAGGTCGAACAAGACGGTCATTCCTGGAAGCCTCTCCTCGAAGCCTTAGAAATCCCTGAACTCGACCCATTTACCTTTATTGAAGACTGCTTACTACAAGAATATCCCTATTTCTCAGAACAGGAACAACGAACAGCTTTGGCTTGGATTCGGGATAATTTCTCTTGGGAGGATTTAGATCCTCAATCTTTACGATTATGGCGAAAATTGCAACAAGCTCGCTTGATTCGCTGTGAAGATGGACGGTTGCGATCGCCGAGAGATTTATATCATCCTGAACAGCGGTTCTTAGAGGAGATTTTTGGCGATCGCATCCACTTCCCAGACCTCAAATTTTATCAAGACAATCCCCAAACATGGCTAGATTTCTTGTCTCAGTTAGGACTGCAAGACAAGGTCAGTGCCACCGATTGGCTCACCGCATTAGATCAATGTCTTGACAGCAGCAACCCTCAAAATTTAGACGCCAGTTACCCCCTGTTGCAACAACTTTGGCACTATCTCCTAGAAAATTGGTCAGATTTACAGGAAACTCCCGTCACCACTGACAATAAATCTCTGGCGGATGTGTTGCGAGAACGTTCCTGGCTCCCGGTGGAACGCAATCCCGAGCGGTTGCAAACCTACGCCGCAGCACCGATTCCGCCATCTCGACTGTTTCAACCGCGAGAGGTTTGTTGGCAAGAAGAGGCGACGTTGGCGATTACCTCAAAACCCTTAGTTCTCTATCGCCGGGATGAGGTGTCGAAGGAGATTGAACAAGCTTTAGGGTTTGAGGCGGTGACATTTGAACAGGTGTGCGATCGCCTCGATGGCATTATAACCCTTTGGGAACAGTGGTTCAGCCATACCGAGTCAGCCAACCCCACCGCCACAGTGTTAGACTCCGCCAAGGCCATCTATGGCTATCTCTCTCGTTATTTCAACAACTCCCGCCACCGTCAGCAAAGCCATTCCCCGCCACTTCAGGCCCGTTTTGCCAATCGCTGTTGTATCTGGGATGAGGGAACGCAACGGTTTTGGAAACCCCGCCACTGTTTCACCCAAGCGGTTCCCTTCTTTGGTTCGCGACGGGTTGAGATTTCCCTAGACGGCTTCCCAGAATTGGGACTTGATTGGCTCTATCCGTTGCTGGGAGTTCAGAAAACGCCGACCGTTGCCGATTATCAGGAGTTTTTGCAGGAGTTAGCCGCTGAGTTCGGGGAAACGCCGTTAACAACGCTCGAAATTCCCCAGGTGTTGACGGTGTTGCAACGCTTAGAGGCACAATTGGCTCTGGAAACGACGGAGGGAAGCCTCTCAATTCCCCTGTTGACGGCGGCGGAATCGTTGCGAGAGGCGGAGACGGTGCTGATTCCCGATGCGACGTGGTACAAACCCTATGTGCCACCGCAGCGATTGTTGCATCCTCAAGTGTCGCCGCAACTGGCTCGTCGTCTGGGAGCCGGTTCTCTGTTGTGGGATGTGGAGGAAGAGCCGGGAGAGGTGACGCCAGTGGATGATGAGGCGGTAAAAGGGGTGCAATGGTGCGATCGCTGGCAAAAAACCCTTAATTCTCCCCAGTTTGTCCAAGGATTACAGCGATTATTATACCAGGAGGGGAAAGATTGGACGGCCTTGAGGGGCGATCGCTTTCAGTCACTCCGGGTTCAACTGGCGACTCAGATTAATATGACCCTTTTCTGGCGTGGGGAACCCTTGGCGGAGACGGTTCCCGGAACTCATTATTATGACCCCCTATCTTGTGGCATATTTTTGGCAAATTGTCAAGCCCCCACCATTGCTTTATCCTATTTGACGGATTCCCTGAATCAGCAATTGGGAGAATTAGCGTTGGGGAATTTGCTGCATCTGGCGGTGATGATTGACACGAAACCTAGCCAAATCCCTGGATTGTTAGATCAGTTGCGGGTGGGGAGGTTACCGGAAATCCAGAAGGAGGATGTGGTTGTTTCGCCGTTAGATTGCACCTGGGTGGAGGCATTTTATCAGCAGTTGGGCTATGCTCAGGTGGAGCGATTGTCGGGTGATGTGGCGACGGTGCGTTGTACTGGGGGAACGGCTGGGGAAGTGGTGGCGATCGTGAAATGTCTTGTCGTTGACGATGAGGCGGATGGGTTGATCTTGCCGTTAACGGAAGAGGAATGGCAGACGATTGTCATGTATCCTAAACCTCGGCAGTTGCAGCTTCTGATTAGGGTGGTTGAGTCGGGTGCGATGACGCGGCTGATTCTGATTCGCGAGGTAGTGGCGACGTTGGGAGAGAGTGAGTCTCAGGTGAAGGCGAACACCGGTGAAACCCCGATTCGTTTAGAGCATTTGCCGGGTCATGAAATGGCTCAGTTATCGGTCAATTTGTCAAGTATTTTGGCTCAAGTGCAGTCGGAGATGATTCAGGAATATCCGGAGATTTAGGGGTGTTTTGAACGTGTGGCGGTGAGATGCTAGAAGATAACTTTTTAAACCTATAAGCATCTCAGGGTTTTATGGATTAGACATTCTCAACGATTTCAGCCTCCAACTCATCCCAGTTTACGTCCGGCTCATTTGCTCTGACTTGGGAGACCATCACATCATAAATGTCTTCCCATAAGTCCTCCCATTCCTCTAAGTCAATGAGGACAGCGGTTTTCTCGCCGGTGTCGTTAATCGGAAATTGGATACCTTTAATAAGGGGAGCATTCATTCGTGATGGTTGATTACTATTGTAGATGGGCGATCGCTATCTGGAAAAAACCAGAGGACTAAGACGATTTGGGTTATTTTTATTGGTAATGTCCAAACTATTTTGATGTTTTTTCCTTGGAGAATCTCATAACAAATGTTAGGTTACTCTTTTTTTTGGTTATTTGGTGAAAATCCTTAATCGGCTGCATGATTTGCTGCATGATTGTCTCTTAGGTTATGCCCCTATAATTTTGTATACTCGGCAACAAATCTTTCCCTAGATCCAGAAGACCCACAACTAACTGGCTCCATTCTCAAACCAAATAGACCGTTTCTGGGACCTCTTGCAAACAGGTTTGTAACAGTGGATCACTTAGAGGACGATCATACAGCTCCTGAAACAACTGACACAACAGTTGACGAACCCGATTGCCGTCCAAAGAGGATGTTTTATACCCCGGCGCGATCGCCAAACACATTTCCGTCGGTTCTCCCCCCGACAGTGGCGGCAAAATATAGCGTACATCCTGGAGAAACAGCGCCCCAAGTCGTTGATAAAACCCATAGCGGCGTTGCGTCATCGGATCAGCTTCCGTGGGCAATTCCACCTCCAATAATAAATAGCGATCGCGCTCCTGCAACGTCGCCAGAACTTGCTGAAAAAAGCGACTCCCAATCCCCTGATTCCGAGCCTGTTGATGGGTCGCAATATACCCCAATAACACTAAATCACTGTCCCGGAGAGTATATAAAATCGCCATAAAAACGACCTCTTCGGTCCGTTGGCCCACCCAAAGTTCATACATCCCGCGATCAATCCGTTCCTCAACCTGAGGACGAGGAATCTGCTCACTCAGAGGAAACGCCTCCTCATAAATCGCCAACGCCGCTGCTGTAGCGGGATGTTGCGACGACCAAATCTGTTGAAACCTCACCGGTGCGGCGGTATCCGTCATCTCACTCATCCCCCTGTGATCGTTCGGGTTGACCCTCTTTCTCTAGCCGACTGGCCATCTCCGCGCGTCGTTGACGTAACGTTGCATCACCGGGACTGAGTTTTTCGGCGATCGCATAGGAACGTAACGCCTCATGAGTGCGTTTTAGTTTTTCGAGCACCTCACAGCGGCGTAACCAAGCCTCATAATTTCCCGGTTGTAGCTGAATCGTGCGATCGTAAGTCGCCAACGCCTCGCGATAGCGTTGTAAACGAGAGAGAACATTCCCCCGTTTCAACCATAACGGTAGATGATCGACCCATAACGCCAGTGCCAAATCATATACCGACAGCGCCTCCTCATAGCGTTGTAACTTCTCCAAACAGGCCCCTTGCTTCAAACGAGCCGACATTTGCATTGGCTGTACCCCTTGTGCATTGGCGTAGGCGGCGATCGCCTCAGTGGGCCGTTTAAGCTGTTCCAACGCCTCCCCCTTCTTCAGCCAGGCCCGATACACCCACATATCCAACGGCGGGCCAATTTGAATCACCTTCTCATAGGCAGCGATCGCATTCTCATAGCGTTTCAAATTAGCCAACACCTCACCGCGATAGTACCAAGCCTGAGCATAATGAGGCTCAATCTGAATCGCATTATCAAAGGCCACGATCGCATCAGCATCGCGATTGAGATGATAGAGAATCTTACCGCGACCGAGCCAACTCGGAGCAAAATCGGGATCTAAATGCGTCGAATGATCATACGCATTCAACGCTTGAGGATACTGTTGCGTTTCATACAAGGCCACCCCCTTCCCATACCAGGCTTGAGCCGACTGAGGCTGTAAACTCAAGGCCCGATCAAAACAGGCGATCGCCGCCTCCCCCCATTGATGTCGCATCGCCATTCCCTTAAGAATCCAGGCTTCAACCTGATTGGGATCTTGTCCCAAAGCCCGATCATAAGCCGCGATCGCCTCCGTATAACGTTGCAAGGCTTCTAAAATCCGTCCCCGTTGCAACCAAAACTCCAGCCGTTCCGGTTGCAATTGCAACACCCGTTCGAGCGATAACAAAGCGTTCTCATACTCCTGACTCTGTTCCTGACAGTTCGTGAGTTTCAGCCATAGCGTCCAATCCCCTGGTGCAAAATGCGTCGCATTGCGGTAGGCGATCGCCGCATCCGAGAACTGACGACGGCTGGCCAATAAATCCCCATAACGATACCAAGCCGGCAGCAAATCCGTCTTACAGCGAGTGGCCCGATCATAAGCCTCGATCGCCCCTTGCAGATTCCCCTGAGCCTCCAGAGCTAACCCCTGATAATACCAAGGTTCATAGCGATCGCCATCGAGTTGACTGGCTCGTTGTAGAGCGGCGATCGCCTCATCATAGCGTTGTTGCTCCAACAGCAATCGCCCCCGCAGCAACCACACCCAGAGATCATGGCTATTGAGCCGCAACGCCTGATCATAGGCGGCGATGGCTTCAGGGAGGCGATCGAGTTTCGCCAACACCTGTCCGCAACGCACCCATGCCGGGCGAAACTGAGGATTAACCGCCAACGCCGCCTCATAGCAGGCCAAGGCCGACTCATATTGCTGCGATTGATACCAACGATTGCCCTTCTTGTAATCGGCAGAAATCCCTAACCAGCGTGACGACGCCCCCACAAACCACTGTTTGAGCCGTTGCGGGAGCGGTGTCTCTGAGACGGGAGCCTCAGCCTCATCTCCAGACGTACTCGTAGAGGGTGCTGGGGGCGCTTTTGGGGGCGGTGGAATCGGCATTTCCGGTGCGTCCGGTCTCTCCGGTGTTGACGGCTCCTGAGACGCATCAGTGGTGCTATTCGCAGACGGATCAAAGTCAGCGGGGTTAGTCATGGGTGAGTCAAAGCAGCGTCTGAGGGCGACAGGACAACAGCAACACTATGCCTGTTGCCAACTCAACCAATTATAGATCTGGTTTCTGTCAAGGTTGAGTTGGGACTAGGCCGGCTCAATCTCCAAGAGTTTAACCGGTTTAAGACTCGATGGTGTTCGGGAGGCAGAGCCTCCCCCTTGGCGTGTCACGGCGGGAGCCATGACACGAGGGACGGCCATGAAACGGGAGGTGGACGTTAACGTTCACGAGCGTTCCATCAACACCCAATACAACTGCATCGGCGGCTTTTTCGCGATCGGAAACACATTGCGGCCTGAACACCAGCCTTCGTACCAGGGTGTTGGCGGCCAAGACTCTCCTTGATGATGCTGCTTCTCATACTCTAAGGTGGCTTCGACTGAGACCATGTTTAACGGCAACCCCTCAATGGACTGGCGTAACTCCCCTGGAGTGAAAATCGAGGAGAATGATACCTCCCCTAACTCCCGCACTAAATCCGTCGGTTGATAGCCCCCTTCCGTCAAAAACAGACTCACCAACAACTTCCCACCTGTGACGAGAGCATCACACATTTTGCCAAAAAATAGGCGTAACTCTTGAGTATTGCGGAAATGGGAAATCACCTCCGTTGAGATCACATACTGATAGTAATAAGGCTGCATCCGTACTAGAGGATCGAGGACATTCCCCACGGCCACTTCAATGGGTAAATTCTCGGGTTTCGCGGCTTGCACCAGTTTCTCGGCAAAGACGGGGGTGAGTTCTAAGGCATGAACCGGGTGGCCGCGACGAGCTAGGGGTAAGCTATTACGTCCGGGGCCGGCTCCTACGTCCAAAACGCGAATTTGACTCGGTTCTCCCAAAGAGGCGGCCACGTTCATCACTTTCACGTCCGGTTCACTGCCAAACAGAGGATCGGGGCGAGTTTTGGGCCAGGTGGTGTACTTATCGCTCAACGACTCAGAAACCACCTTGGTTTGAATCGAGACGCCGCCGAGAAGTCCAATTTGGGGCTTGGCGGGAACGCACATGAGAACTAATCGGGAATGGGGAGAGGCGTTGAACCCTTCCTGCAACTTCTGGGAGAGGAAGGCTCGCAGTTTTTCTTGTTCTTCACGGGTTCCTGGCTTGCCCAACAGTTGACAATACTCCTGTAGAAGTCGCAGGGCCTCGTTGAGCATCGAGGGCATACAGGGAACTGAAAACTCCGCTTTGGCGATGGTGTACTTGCGGGTATTTTGGGCCACGACGCGATCGAGGTAGTCGCGATCGGTAATGGGGCTGTTGTCCGAGGTGTTGTTGTTTTGAGACTCGCTGGAGGGTTGAGGGGGCGGTTGAACGGGGTTAACAGGTTGAATCGGCGTGATCTGTGCAGGTTCAGCTGACATGAGAGAAATAACTCGGTATCTGGAGCAATTGGAAGCATTAATCGAGGCCTACCGTTGCAATGGGTAGCGGCCGTTGATTTAAATGGCTTCATCTTAGCGGTGGGGTCGACGATTCGCTAGTTTTAGAGGGGTTTAGGGATCTAAGTTGACGTCGATGACGCTGCCGTTAAAGTTATAGAGGCTTCCTTCGAGTTCAACGGGAGTGCCAATTTTGAGCTTGCTGTTACCCAAGACAGGACCACTACTGGTCATTTGGGCGTTCCCGGCTAGGGTTAGCAGTAGATTGACGCTATAGAGTTCTTCTGTGCGGGGATCTTCGAGGGCGGCCACGGTTCCATCGGGTTGTGGAACGGCTAGGGTTCGCGGTAGCCGTTCGATGTTGACAATGTCAATGGTTCCGTGGGGCTGGTTACGGATGACAATGTCAGTTTGCCCATCGTCTCGCATTTGTTGGACGAAGCCATCGGCATCGAGGACACTGAGACCCCGAACGATGACGGTTACTTCCACAGGGCGGGTGTTAAGGTTCACTTGAGCGACCGATCCCCCAGTTCCGGGAACTAGGAAGACGGCGACAAAGACGGCTAGAATGACGGCGATCGCCCCAATATCGAGTAGGCTAATTTTGCCGAACAAACGACCCTTAGCATCGAGCAGTTTCATAGTTATATTTAAGTGGTCTTGAATATGGGTGAAAACTCAACTTCCGAGCCTAGCATACTGCTTCACTCCATTACGGCCCTGAACTTTTTGGGGGCTACCTGCGTCTATAGTTTGAGGGGAACGGTCTGGTTTTCTCCTGTTGCGATCGCCCCACTCCTAACGCCCCACTCCTAACGTCTAACTCCTAACTCCTCATGTTTGGCTTCTCTGAGTCCTCCTCCAATCTCTCACGCCGTCTCCTCTATGGCACGTTATCCCTGGTGACAACGGTTTCGGTTCTGTTGCTGTCGCCCTCCGCCGTCTTGGGCTTCTCCATCTTCGATATTCTCCCCAATGTGATTGAGGTGATTCAGATTTCGTCCATGTCTGATGAGCAAGAAGTGGCCCTGGGACGACAGATTAACGATCGCCTCGTCCGAGATGTCCGCCTCTACCATAATCGCCAAGTCACCAACTATGTCAACGCCATTGGTCAGCGACTGGTGCGGCAAAGCCGTCGACCGGACTTACCGTTTACCTTTCAGGTCGTCCAAGATGATAGCATCAATGCCTTTGCCACTCTCGGCGGCTTTGTCTATGTCAATACGGGCCTGATTCGTCGGGCTGATAATGAGGCGGAATTAGCGGGCGTCGTCGCCCATGAAATCGCCCATATTACTGAGAAACATGTGTTAGACCGCTTACGTCAAGCGGCGATCGCCCAAGGCGTTCTCAATGCAACGGGGGTCGACCCCGATGTGTTGGTCAATATCGCCTATGAATTGGTCATTAACCGCCCCAACAGCCGTAGTGCTGAGTATGAAGCCGATCAGGTGGGCTTAGATATCCTCACCCGCAGCAATTACGCCCCCGTGGGAATGGTCAACTTCTTTGAACGACTCCTCAGCGGCGGCGGTGGCCTACCCCAATTCCTCAATACTCACCCCGATACCCGCAATCGCGTCGCTCGCCTACGAGACGAGATTAACCCCTCCCAAGCGGCACAAGGCGATGGGTTGAACACCACCGCCTATCGACAACAAATCCAACCGTTG
>LSZA01000027.1 GCA_001637315.1 Phormidium willei BDU 130791
GTCTTGGTTTTCCATGGTTGGTATTTCCTTGCCTTGGCTGCTTCTTTTCAAAAGTTAACACAATCACTGAGGAGTTGCAACGTTTTATTAAAAAAAGTTGACAACAAGGTGATGCATTATACAAATCCTTACTGTCAAGTCAAGATAATAGAGAAAAAACCGTCCTTCGAGAGAGATTTTGGGGTTCGGTAGGAAGAGGTTAGGCGGCGATCGCCCCAAACTGGACGCCTCGCCGTTGTAGCCACTGACGGTAGGCGATGGAGGCGCGATCGCTGGGGAGATGTCCCTCTTGGGAGAGCGTGAGGGGGAGGCGTTTGGGGTGTTGGGACTCGACGATGGGAATATCTTGACGAACGACGCGATCTTGGAAGCCATGGAGTTCGGCTTGGGGTATCTCTGAACCGTAGTTCATGGCGATCCACATCCAACCGATGGCCAGTTCGGGTTCTAGGGGACAGATGGCGAAGAAGAGGGTGAGGCGGCGATCGCCTGAGAGTTTCTCGAACCAAGCGCTGAGAGGGGTCGGGGCGTGATAGTTATAGGTGACCGTGGCCCCTTCGGCGGTTCCGTCGGGGTTGGGTTGCCAAATTTGTACATCTTTAATAGATAATCCCTGGTCATCCCAGTGAACCTGATACTCGGGAACTTGTGTGTGGTTGCGATCGCCGAGTAGGCCATCGTGAACAAAGGGGAAGTGGGAGACATCGAGGAAGTTTTCCATCACCCGCAGGGGACTTGAGCGAACGCGATAGGCGCCACAGAGGAATTTACGATAGTTGAGGTCACTCCATTCAGGAAAACCAGGAATGCGTCTGGGATCGGCTTCAGGATTGAGGGACAGCCAGACTAAGCCATAGCGAAGTTCGGCGGGATAGGCGCCGAGAGCGAGTTGGGGGGAGGGAGTCCAGCCGGGTGCAGCGGGAACCTCAACACAGGTTCCTTGGCTATTGAAGACGAGTCCATGATAGGGACAGCGGAGTCCTCCGTCTTCAACCGTTCCCCCGGAGAGACGAGCGCCACGATGGGGACAGCGATCGTCCCAGGCCAGGATGCGATCGCCGCAACGCCAGATCACGAAGTCCCGTTCGAGGAGTTTAACGGAACGGACTGTGCCGGGTTCGATGGCTTCGGCGACGGGATGCCAATCTCGATGAAGCATGATAATGGAAGTGATAGGTTAGGTCAATGCTGATCATCATAAACGGTTGAGTCGATAGGAAGAACTGACATAAACTCCGTGATTTGGATCGCGAATGGCATCGCGAACCGTTAGACATCAACCAGTATTGGCACGAATAAACTCTACAAAATATGGGTCGGAAGTAAAGTTTTCATTGTCGGTGTGGGAGGAGATTGAGAGGATTGATGAACCCAGTCCGACGAAGGTGGATCTGATTTGATGCCAACTTTGATGTAGGGGTGGATTTTTCCATGAATGTGGCGATCGCTGAATCGGCTTATGAACGATGATTCCTCATCGAATCCTGAAATGCTCTTTGAAATCGTCACGCCTCTTGGCTTCTGGGTTCGCACAACTGCCGAGTATTGGCAGTTTTTTAATCACAGCCTATCGAACCAGTGCTATTAAGGAAGGAGAGCAATTATGGCAGAAGTAAAAGTATTCTATGACCGCACCGGCAATACATCCGGCATCTTTGAGAATAGCTCTTAAGGTTCCAGTGGGTAAATCTCGATTGCTGTGCACTGGAATTGAAAGAATGGTGGTAACACCTTTTTGGGTATAGATAGGGTGGCGGCTGGTGATTCGTTTGAGTTGCCAACCCTGTCGTTCAAGAATTTTGCAGAGTGCTTTCCCTGAAATGGACTTCATAAAGACCATTCAATCAGTTGTTTTTCTGGGGTGATTTCTGGTTCTTCGCTGGCAACTTCGAGCCAACCCTGAACAGCATCTGCGAGCATAACTAAC
The DNA here is from genome assembly GCA_001637315.1 of Phormidium willei BDU 130791. Classification (GTDB taxonomy): domain Bacteria; phylum Cyanobacteriota; class Cyanobacteriia; order Cyanobacteriales; family Geitlerinemataceae; genus Sodalinema; species Sodalinema willei. The sequence continues at coordinate 1,928 of LSZA01000027.1, forward strand.
AATTCTTCCTCACTGGATGCCCAGGTGTGGCAACCGGGAAGGGCGGGGACTGAACCACACCAAACATCTTTTTCTTGCCAAATGATTGCTTTGATTTTTATGGTTTTTGGGTCATTTGAACAAAATCTGATTTTGCTTTTTTAGCTAGATTCGCATCAGGACAATGCCTTGGCTAATAGCCGCTTCCATATCCTCTAAGGTTTTGGGTGAACCGTTATACTTTAAACACCCCGCTACTTCATTTCAAGTCGTCGGAGGAAAAGGCGGTTTGGGCTGAATTAAAATTCCTTTGCTTGTATCCGTCAAGATGATTTCTGTCCCCACCTCCCAGCTATAGATTTTCGGCATTTCTGGTGGAATGATAATCTGTCCTGTTTCCGAGACTTTGGCAATTTCCATGAGTGAATCAGTTGATATATTTCGGTGATTTTAACAAAATTAGATAGTCCACAGTGATATTAACCCCTCAACCCCTCCAACCGCAGAAAATACACCCGCCCCGACCCATCCCCCGCCACAATCCCTAACTCTAAATAAGCCTGTCGCAAGGGTGCCGCTAACTGCTCCACACTGGTTTTGAGGACTTTATAGATACTGCCCTCGGAAGGGTCGAGATAGTGCAAATCCGCCGCATCCAACGCCGTCAGCAAATCCCCCCAATTGTTGCCCATGCCAATTTGCGCCCCAGCCAACGTCAAGGCTAAGGGCAAATTTCCGCAATGTTTCCGCACCGCCTCGGCTTCTGGGGGTAACATCTCCACAGGGACTCTCGCCCAATCCGCTAATAATTGTCGCGCTTGGGTCTCATCCAGCATCCCCAACTCATAGCCATTGGCCCCCAACCCGGCAATTAATCGGGCATCCCGCGTCGTCAGCAACAGGCGACAGTCCGGCCCCAACACCTCCACAAATCGCTCGGCTTCGGGTTGTACCCACACATCATCGAGAACCAATAAACAGCGCTTCTCCCGCAACAAATCGGAGAGATAGGCATTCCACTGGGGTTCCCCTTCCTGATAGGCGCTAGGTTCCCCCAAGGTGGTGGCAATGCGTTGATATAGGGCGATACAGTCGGGGTTAATCCCCACCGTCAGCCAGATAATCCCATCGGGAAACGCTCGCCGCACCTCGTTATCCCGCCCTAAAGCTGCCGCTAACACGGTTTTCCCTAAGCCTCCCATCCCCTGCACCCCCACTTTCTGCGCCTGTCCAGTCATCACTAGGGTTTGATGGTTGGGGGTCAACAGTCGTTCTTTTAAAGCGGCAATATCTTCTGGACGGGGGAGAAAATGAGGGGGGAGTTGGGGGACGGTATCCACAGCCCCTAAACCATGCCAAGGGGTGGCGGGTGCGGATGGTTTTGGGCGTTGTAATTGGGAAATAGCAGCCAATACCCGGCGCATATCCTGACGAGTGGCAATTTCGGGTAAATAGTCCCGAATTTCATCAATTTTCGCCAAAGTCGCCCCGTGGAGGTCAAACAACATCCCCACAAAGGCTTTCCCGCCGTTGTTGGCATCATCTTTCAGGACTTGGCGCAGGTGTTTATTGAAGTTCGTGGCTAATTCCGCCGCCAAATCGGTGATGACATCTTGATAACTCTCCACATCATCCAGCAACACCCGGTTCTCGCATCCCTGTTGGAATAACCAGGTGACCACCTCCCGCCATTCCGCTTCCGGCAGGACCTGATACTGGCTAAACTGTTCCGGTTGTTGGCTGAAAATCTGATAGAGTTGCTCTTCCTGGAGGGTTTCAAACAGGTTGAGGCTTGTCGTTTCTTCGGCCCATTGCAGCCAATAGTCCTCGATTTTAGCGGCGAAATCGTCTAACGGACTTTGAATCTCGGGGTAGTGGGGGCTAACTTGCTCCTCCAACGTCTTGGCCACGGCGCGGCCAGCGGCTTTGGCGATATCTTGGTTGCGTAAGATACCGCCACTGTTGCGGAATTTATCCAGTAACGTCCCCAGATTATTGGTAATCAGGCCATAGCTGACATTGGCCCCAATTGCGGCGACGGGGCTGCTTAACCCCCCAGTGACAATGGCTCCCAAGCCTAAGAGAGCTGTTCTGGCGAGGAGACCTTGATTGAGTTTGAGCAGGTGAGAGGGATTCATCAGCGTTGACAGCCTCGGGGAAACGAGCCATGACTATTCCAAGATACCAATAAGAGTTGCTGTTGGCTGAGGGGGAACCCAGAAGGCTGACCGGATTTCCCCTTAGTCTCGACTCCGAGCGTCACCAGGAACAGGCGTTAGCGACTTAGCCCGGACAATCTAACCGTTGTCATCTCCCAGTTTCTCCACCACATCCCGAGGTAACTCCGTCACAGTTACAACCTGTTCGACTGTCATTCCTTGGCGCAGAAGATTGATAGCCACTTGCTGTTTCCCCGCGAGGATTCCCCGTTGTTCACCCCGTTGTTCACCAATTAACTCTCCTTCTTGGAGAATTTCTTGATAGACCACTGATTCTCTCATGACATCTCTCCTGAGAATTTGACGAATCAGACCCTTATCCAGGACTAACCCAGCTAAAACTCCCGTGGCGGCGGCCAGGTTGCTGCGGGTTCGTCTTTCTTCTATTTTATCAAGTTCTTCGGCGACTTGGTTCAAAACTTGGGAGCGGTTGTCTGTACGACTCAACACTGTTTCATCCTAGTAGATTCAGTGTAAGGTGTAGTATCAAATGGGTTCCCGTGGTGCGATCGCCTCATCCAACAGGCTCTCTAAACGTTTCATATCTTGCCTTGCCACCTGTATCCGTTGGGTCAAGGTTTGGGGGTTAAGTTGGCAATTTAGGCAGTTCATCGCTGGGCTTCCCACGGATTAACCAGCTCTATTCCACAATCCCAAAAGTCGCGGATATTGCGGGTCGCTAATGTGGCTTGGTGAACTCGGCAAATGGCTGCAATTTGTGCATCAAATTGTGAGATGGGGCGACCGATTTGTTTGCGGGTCGCTGCTATTTGGGAATAAAGTTTAGCGGCTTTTTGATCGAAGGCTAAAATTCGCTCTGTTAATTCATGTTCAAAGACGATCAATGCTCCGTCGAGCAATTTTTGTCGTCGCTGTCCTTCGGGAAGAATTTGAATACCGTACAGAATTTCGGATTGGGTAATACTGGTTGTGTACAGTGATGCACCGTTTTGGCTGGTTAACCATTTGCGGATGATACCAGAACCCATGGGCTGAATGAGTTCTGAAATGACGTTAGTATCGAGAACGATTTTCATGGTTCACCAAACAGGGTTTCGTCAACTCGGATGGGTTCCCGTGGTGCGATCGCCATTTCGCCCGGTGCGATCGCCCTGAAGTGTCGATCAAAGACAGCAACCAGCCAATGGCCCTCGTTGGGAAAGTTAGCAGGTTGGAGTTCTGGAGCGGGTGGTGGGGGGGTTGGGTGCAGTTCGCGATCGAGAAGCTCGAACAGTTTTTGCTTATCGGTCGGGTTGAGTTGATGAATGGCTGGTAAGAGTTCGTTAAGTGTCATGTCTAGCTCCTATCTACTATTGTGCCTTCTGGAAACGCCAGGGGGTGCAGGTGAGGAGGGTTTGCTCGTTCAACCGTGGTGCGATCGCCCTGACATAACCATCATCTCTCCCAAGATACCAATAAGAGTTGCTGTTGGCTGAGGGGGAACCCAGAAGGCTGACCGGATTTCCCCTTAGTCTCGACTCCGAGCCTCCCCAAGAACAGGCGTGAGCGACTTAGCCCGGACAATTTAACCATTGTCATCCCGCAGTTTCTCCACCACATCCCGAGGTAACTCCGTCACAGTTACAACCTGTTCGACTGTCATTCCTTGACGGAGAAGATTGATAGCCACTTGCTGTTTCCCCGCGAGGATTCCCCGTTGTTCACCAATTAACTCTCCTTCTTGAAGAATTTCTTGATAGACCACTGACTCTCTCATGACATCTCTCCTAATAATTTGACGAATCAGACCGTCATCCAGGACTAACCCAGCTAAAACTCCCGTGGCGGTGGCCAGGTTGCTGCGGGTTCGTCTGTCTTCTATTTTATCAAGTTCTTCGGCGACTTGGTTCAAAACTTGGGAGCGGTTGTCTGTACGACTCAACACCGCAAAAGGCAACAACCCAGGAGATTGGAGAAAAAGGTCTTTCGGTTGTTCCCAAAGGCGAATGACCCGAAATTGGTATTGCAATCCCTCTATGTGAAAATAATCTTGGTAAACCAAGGGAGAATTGCTAGGTTTCAGGTAAACTACCACTTGAATCATCCGCTTGTGGGGGAAACGTCGATATCCCCGCAAGCGGTAGTCTGTCATCCGAAAGGGAACTTCTTCGGAAGGCTGGGTTTGAAACTCGCTATGAAGTACTAAGTCTTCGGACTGTTGGAGAATTATGGCATCCGCTCGAATTGGCTCATTGGAGAGTTCTTTGGGACTTAATTGACTCAGTTGAACGGAACGCCCTAACAACCAAGTTGCAACATTATCAGGAAAGGTTTCTGCCAAGAATTTACAAATATTGTCGTACATTTAATTTGTTTTTTTTTGGCTATATTTATTATAGCTTGAATTCGGTAATTAGAATCTATAAATGTCTATTTCATGGCATCAAAACCTGTTCGACTTGGGTCAAGGTCTGGTGGACTCATTGACAAGTTAGGGGGTTGGGTGCAATTTGCGATCAAGAGGCGGGTTTGCCCGTTCAACCGTGGTGCGATCGCCCTGACATCACCATCATTACCCCTATTTTGTCCCGCTCAACCCGAAGCGGATTCCATCGTCACTCGCTCAGGTTGAGTATCTGTTCTACTGTCATTCCAACCCGCCAACGCCGAACAACCGAACCCCCGAGTCTCGGGAAATCCTCCCTTGGGGTCACGCGCCGAAACCGCCTATCCTGGAGAGAAGACGATTCACCATTAACGTAATCCACTATGACAGCTACCCAAGTCTCTGCCCGGGAACTCTTCCGCAGCGCCTACGAAAATCGCTATACCTGGGATGCGAACTTCCCCGGCTACACCGCAGATGTCACCTATGAGAACGGCGATACCGTCGTCACCGGGAAAGCCAAAGTCGGCGCCGATATGAAAGCCGAAGTTCACGAGGTCGAGGATGAGACGGTTCAGAAAGCCATTCATGGCCAACTCTGGGAAACCGCCATCCACCGTGTGCGTCGTGAGTTTGAGTCCGTTCATGGCGATAATACCTTTAGCTATGGCGATCGCGACGACAGCGGCGCCGTTGGTATCAATATCGGTGGAAAAGGCGAGGGCGATCGCTACCAACTGCGCGACAATGAAGTCTGCATGGTTCACCGCCATATTCACGGCGTTGTCGTCACCATCCATACCCAAAGCAGCCACGACACCGGCGCAGGCTATCTCTCCCATCGCTACGATTCCGTCTATCACGATCCCAAAACTGGGGAACAGAAAGGCGCAAAAAGTGACTTTGAGGATGAATACACCCAAGTCGGCGATTACTGGATTCTCAGCAAACGCACCATCCATAGTGCAGATAGTGACACGCCGGAAGTCTTTACCTTTAGCAACATTCAACTGCTAAACGCCTAGCCTCCCATTTCCGCTGGCGTTGGATTGGCGTTGGATTGGCGTTGGATGAGGGTGACGTGCAATGTTACCCCCATCCAACCCTCATCAAAGGCAGAGCGTTTCCTATAATGGTTACGTCTGTTCAACCCACCAGTAGGTAATCGTTATGGCGGCCTCCAACAATCGTGTTGTTCTCAAATTAGACGGCGATTTGGAGTGTCAGGGCTTTAAAGTTTTTTTAGAAATTGGTGTTGATGGCCAACTTCCTCAGATTGAAGTCATGGGCTATCTTCCCGCAAACCCGCAACTGGCGCAACAGGTGCGTTATCATTGGCGCGATCGCTACCGTACCATTGGCGCACCCTATATCCGCCATCCTGAGTCATCTCAGACAAATCCAGACACAGAAATCCTCTATCGCATTAAACCCAAGAAAAGTTTTGCCAGTCACCACGAAACACGCTTCGTCGCCTGTCAAACTTCCGCCAGACAACTGGCGCAAGATTTTCGTCAATGGCTGGCCTCACCAGGGTTTTATCCCTTAGATTTATGTTTGCGGGAAGAGTTAGCGACAGATGAGGACATTGAACTCTTAATTCGCTGTGATGATGGGGATATCAAAAAACTTCCCTGGCATTTATGGAGTTTTTGCCAACGCTATTCTCGCACAGAAGTGTCCTTCGGCTCTCGGGTGGCGACCCGAGTTGAAACCTCCCAGCCAAAGCCGAAATCTCAGGTGAAGATCCTGGCGATTTTGGGTCATAGTGATAATATTGATACGAGCGGCGATCGCCAATTCCTCACCCATCTGCCTCACGCCAAGGTTGAGTTTCTCGTCGAACCCAAACGCCAAGAGATTAACGCCCAACTCTGGCAGGACTCCTGGGATATTATTTTCTTCGCTGGCCATAGTCAAACCATTGGTGACACCGGCAAAATTTACCTCAATCCTCAAGAAAGCCTCGAAATTGCTGATTTAAGTTATGGTTTCCAAGAAGCCGTCAAACGAGGGTTAACCCTAGCCATTTTCAACTCCTGTGACGGCTTAGGCTTAGTGCAGAAAATCGAAGATTGGCAAATTCCCATTGCGATCGTCATGCGAGAATTAGTTCCCGATCGCGTGGCCCAACAATTCTTAACCTCCTTTCTCGCTCAATTTTCCCAAGGGGATTCCTTCCGCACCTCCGTACGACGAGCCAGGGAACAGTTACAGGGATTAGAAGGAGAGTTTCCCTGCGCCAGTTGGCTACCGATTATTTATCAGAATTGCCTCGATTTACGCCTGACTTGGCAGAGCTTTATCGCCCCAATTACAACAGAAGTATTTGCCCAAATACCCGAAGTTCAACCAGCCATTCAAAGCCATGTTCCGGATATTACACTTCCCGATTTTCAGAAAAGTTATTGGGGAGATTGGTTAAAAAATAATCCAGTTAAGCTCGGAATTTTAATCGCAAGTTTGATGGTAGGACAAGTTTGGGGATTGCCGAGTTTAGCCAACTACTTTAATCAGCAAGGACAAGCCGAAATCGAAACCCCATCAGACATTGAACGTCCTTGGGTTCGCGCCAAACGTTGGTTTCAACTGGCGTTATGGTTCGATCGCAATCACGCAGCGGCTCATGTTAACCTCGGGAATATGTACGATGATTTGGGTCAGGTTGATAAAGCCGAACATCATTATACTCGTTCCTATCATCTCCTCAATGCAGTCGGGTGTAATAACCTCAGTCGCCTGTATATTAGACAAGAGCAACATGAGCGAGCAAGCATAATTTTAATGCAATGTCAACGGCTGCTCAAAAAAAATCAACCCTGGACTGAATATTCGATTGCAAAAAATCAAGGCTGGGCCGCCTTAGAACAACAGTCTTACCGCTTAGCGCGTCGTTATTTAGACACTGCAATTAATTTAAAACCCAATGAAGGTGCCGCTCACTGTTTAATGGCACAACTTCCCGATTTAGAAGAATCTCAATTTGCGATTCATGCTGAAACTTGTCTCGACAACGTCCGGGATACACTACCCGAAGAAGTCCAATGGAAGGCGAGGATTCAAGACCAATTAGATGCACGAGGAGTTAAGCCTTAACCAAGGGTCTTCAGAATATAGGGTGGAATTTGTTGTCTGGGATATAAAATTGTAGGGGAACCCACCCCTACCCCTCCCAGGAGGGGATTTTTTGCCCCTACAGCAACGGAGATAATCCGTCATGAATTCTCCTTATTACTCTGAACCCAGAAGACCCTTAAAAACGATAATGTTGTACAGACTAATTGCGTTTTCAACCTGTTTTAGCTTAGCCTGGCTGACTCTCAGCAGTCAACTCTCATCTCAAGCCGGCGAAAGACTCGGCTCATTTCCCAAACTCAGGCTCGCCGAAACAGGGGAGTCTCGCGAAGATAATGAGGAAAATGGACAACGGACCCCTCCCTGCGATCCTGGAGGCTGTCCTCGTCCTCTGATGAACCGCAATATCCCTCATCTGATCACCCCTCGCAACAGCTTTGTGGCCGGCGATCGCCTCCTAATCCGTTGGTATCAACCTGATGGAATTGATCGCTATACCATCACCCTGCGTCGTCGTCGGGATGGTGCTGTTTGGACAGAAACTGTGTCGGGAGATTCTTTTGTCTATCAGGGAGACTTTTTAGAACCTGAAACATGGGTGGTGGTGACGGTTAATGCTCACAATGGAGAACAAGAAGGATTGTCCCAGTTTTCGGTCTTGAGTCAGCAGGAACAAAACCAGTTACATCAACAACGTTCTGAGCAAATCTCCCCTGATTTAACGCCGCTGGAAGCACTCTGGGTCGAGGTTGAGTTGTATGAGCAGTTTCAAGCGATCGCCAATAGTATTGACCGACTTTATCAGGCGATCGCCACCTCACCGGAACATCCAGATCTCTACTGTCATCTCGCCTCCCTCTATGCAACCCATTATCCCGAATTAGAACCTCTCAATTTAGCGGATAACTTACAAGAACAAGCTGCACAACGCGGCACAACTTGTGATTCTCGTTGATATTTAAAACTAATTCCAATGACCAATTAAAACAAACGGTGCCCAGAAATAAGGACGAGTATAATTCGGTCCCAAATCGCCGCGAATCATGGCAATTTGAGCCTGGCGTAAAGCTTGAGCTTTGTTCACTTCAACCTCCCAATTCTGGAAACTCTTTAAACCTTGATAAAACTGTTCCATCATCCAAGCCGTCGAGTAATCATCAACGGTCCAAAAACTACCAATAATTGTTCGGACCCCGGCCCGCACCGCAATTCCCGCCATTCCTAACACCGCGCGATCGCTCTCCTGAGCCGTTTGACACGCACTCAACACTAATAAATCGAGATCATGACGTCGAGTGGGATCTTTGACATTAAGAATATCCGCCAGTTGACTCATCTTGAGAGGACGATCTGCTAAAATAAACGTATCCTCGGCAAAATTGCTAAACCGTCCATGAGTTGCAATATGCACAATAGGATAGTTCAGGGACTGGATTTCTTGCTCTAGGCGCTCTACGGTAAACTCGTCAGCAAAGAGCGTTTTTGTTTCGACTAAATTGCTAATTCGAGTTAACTCATGTTCTACAAACTTGAGGTTGATATTCGCAAATTCTTCCAATCTCAGAGAACGAAAGTCTGGCTGGCTTTCAATCTGATCCAGGAGATTATCAAACGTTTCTCGTCCAGCGGCGATGACTTCAATATCTTGAATGCGTAATCCTCGTGGTTCAAGGAGTTCTAAACTCGGAGAAATGGCGATCGGATAGTTTTCAATCAAATACGCTTGACCATCATAGAGCGCCGCCATCGGGATTGTCCGAATTTTGCCATATAAAACAAAGGCGAGTTGTTTGGGATTGATTTGGGCTAAGTCATCTTCAATAGGGCGAATTAAGGCATGATAAAGGCGAGTTAACACAGCTTTATCATTAAACCCACTGATTAGACTCAATTGAACTGAGTCTAAAAAGGTGTCAATATCCTCAGAAAACGATACTGGATACCGTTTGAGGGTCTGATCTGGAGTTTCAAGGATGACTTCAAACTTGTCGGGAAAGGTGAGAATATAGATGACTGTTGTCTCTGAATACTTGCCAAGTTCGTGCGATCGCACCTCCAGACAAGCCGCACCAAAAAAGTCATTAATTTCCGCAATTTGCAGAGCATCCATCACCTCAATGGCTTGGCGTAACTCCGACTGCGTCATCGGCTCCCGATCAAAGAGTTTTTGGGCATACTCTCGATAAATGGGTTCAATCTTGTCTCGAAAGGCAAAACGAAGATTGGGGTCTAAAGTGGTCAAATTAAATTGTAAGGCTTTCAAGCTCTCAAAGGCTCGTTGATAATCATCAAGGGAGTCCAACCCCTGTTGTTCCCGCAGATGAGCCAGTTGCCAATTCCAGCGATAGAGTAACTCATGACTCCCAGTGCGTTCGGCCAGAGCGATCGCCTGTTCCGTCTGTGCTTGAGCTTGGCGGAGATTCCCCAGAGACGCTTCTAAGCGCCCCAACGCGCCCCAAACAGAGGCGGCCAGGCGATCGTCTCCCAACCCCTCAGCATCCGCTTGCGCCGCCTCTAAGAGCTGTCTAATCGCCGCTACTGAGAGATCCCAGTCCGGTAACGCTGTCTCCCCTGGGGGGCGATCGCAGTGCAACACCTGACAGGCCAACCCCACGCGGCCATAACCCCGCTGACGGCTGAGAGGCTGCTGTTGCAGTTGTGAGGGAAGGCGAGCTAGGAACCCCTGCACCGTCTCCTGAGCCTGGGAATCCGGGTTAGGATTGCTGGACGAGGCCAGATCCAAATCCACCAATAACGAGACTTGATTGAGTTGCGATCGCAGCCGTTGTTCAGCGGTTCCCGTCTCCGCCACCTGATAAGACTCCAAACTTTGACGGCGCGCCTCCTTGAACTCCTCCTGAAATATCCCCAGTTGCTGATAGCGACGAGCCTTTGCACCATAGAGATGACCCAAATCCAGGGCCAACTCCCGATCATCCCATCCCGGAAGCCGCTGCGATCGCCGCTGCGCCTCATCAAAGACCATTTCAGCGGCGGCTAAATTGCCCAGAGCGATTAGCGTGTTACCAAACCCCTGTAACAGAGAAATCTCTAACCCTGGACTCCCATCGAGAGCCATTCCCCCCAACCAGCGGCGCATCTCTGGCTCTGATTGTCCCAAAACCCCTTGACAAGAGGAAACCGGCTCTGAGGCGCTTTGTGAGGCACTTTGTGAGGCGCTTTGTCGGGAGCCTTGTATTAGGGGTAACAGGCGATCGCAGGCCCGCACCAAAAAGCCCAACTCTTGCAAGGCCTGGGCCTGATTGAGAACCCCTCCCACGATTCCCGGTTCATAGTCCAATTGACGATAATAGGTGGTGGCCGGGTGCCAACTTTCATAAGCGGCGGCGGCTTGGCCTCGGGCAAATTGCACCTGGCCGCGAGTGGTGAGAATGGCAGCTAACAATCGTTGGTCAGGAGCCGTCAGGGGCGATCGCTCCCGTTCCGGCGCGACCAAGGCCCAACTGCGCTCAATGGCCATCTCGGCTCTGAACCAATCCCCCTGTTTTTGTTGCGTTAGCGACCGATAATTGTACGCTAGAGCGCGGTGACGCCGAGAAACCTCTGCCGACTCCAAAACGGGGGACAAGCTCTCTAAGGCGGCTTCATAGTCTTGGTTTTGATAGTGCGATCGCCACTGTTCAAAAACCGTGGGTGCAGAGACTGGGGTGGGAGTCCCCAATCCCGACTTTCCCAGGAGTAACACCAGCAGCAACGCCATGACTAGCCATTTCCAACTGCGGCGAACTCTCACAGACTCGTTCCTCAGACTCGTTCCCTAGACCCCAATCGGTGATAATCGGTTAACACCAAGATGAGTGTGCAACGTCGGTTTGCAACACCCAAACCCCGATGATCTTACCCGATTCAGGGGCGATCGCCTTCAATCTCCCGCAAACGCGCTTCGAGTTCCTGAAGACGAGCTTCGGCGGAGTCGGCTCGCTGACGTTGCTGTTCGGCTTCCTGACGTTGCTGTTCGGCTTCCTGACGTTGCTGTTCAGCTTCCTGACGGTGTTGTTCAGCTTGTTTGGCTAACTCCGTCGGGGTTAGAAACCGCTGGCCATCGGGACGATAAATGGTGAACTGGTCTGACTGAAGTTCAAAGCGAATCCCAAGCCGGGGACTGGTCCAGTCTTCGGGATGGTCAATCACCTCTAGAATTCCCGCCTCATTGCGTCGCCAGCCATTGAAATCGAGGCGATCTGGATCAAAGACATAATATTCTTCTACCCCGTGGCGATCGTAAAACTGTTGTTTCTTGGCCATTTCCTTGAGGCGATTTCCGGGAGATAGCACCTCAAACACGACTTGGGGTGCAATGCCAGCTTCTTCCCATTGCTTATAGGACCCGCGATCGCCTTTCGGTCGTCCAATGGCCACCATCACATCCGGAGCCTGACGTAGTTTATTATTGCCTTCCTGGGGATACCAAAGCAAATCCCCAGCTACGAAGATATCGGGGTTATCGTCGAAGAGAATCTCCAAATTCTCCTTAATCGTGACAATCCAACGAAACTGGCGTGTATTATCCGACATGGGATTTCCGTCGCAATCGGGGTAAATGACTGTTTTCGGCTGAGGTGTGGTTACCATGATTTTAACTCTCAATCGGTGATATCTGAGCAACAAACCCGTCCGGTTCTCGCCGGTTGGCTGGGAAGGTTAACTCTCCAACAATTGCAACTTATAGAGACTGGCGTAGAGTCCATTTTGCTGCAACAGTTCCTCATGACTCCCTGATTCTACCAATTCGCCCCGTTTTAAGACCAGAATGCGATCGACATTACGAATCGTCGAGAGACGGTGAGCAATGATAATCGCGGTTCGCGTCTCTAACAGTCGATCTAACGCGTCTTGAATCCAGGCTTCGGTTTTGACATCTAAATTCGCCGTCGCTTCATCCAAAACCATGACTTTGGGATCGCGTATTGCCACTCGTGCAAAGGCCAGTAACTGTTTTTGTCCTCCCGAGAGATTGGTTCCTCGCTCCCGCAATTGAGTGTCATAGCCTTGGGGGAGTTGTTCAATAAAGTCAGAGACATGGGTTTGTTCCGCGGCGTCTTTGATTTTCTCGAAGTCGTAGGTTTCCCCTAGAGAAATATTGCTTTTCACATCTCCAGCGAAGACAAAACCATCTTGAAGAATCACCCCCACATGTTGGCGTAATTCCGCCTGGCGTAAGTCTCGTACATCAATTCCATCAATGAGAATGCGACCCTGTTGAGGTTCGTAAAGACGACAGAGAAGACGAATCATGGAACTTTTACCAGCACCCGTGGGACCAACGATCGCCACTTTTTCCCCAGGCTGAATAGTAAAATCGAGATGGTGCAGGACATATTCATCAGGTTTGTAGCCAAAGCTGACATTCTCGAAGCGAATTTCTCCACTGTGACCCGGTTCAATCGAACGAGTATCCATCACCGCCGGATCTTGAATATCAATGGGTTCGTCGAGAAGATCGCTAATCCGTTCGACGGCGGTAAATCCAGATTGTAGGGAGGTAAATTTATCCGCAAATTGGCGCAGTGGGTCGAAAAGGCGTTGTGCAAAGAGGACAAAGGAGGCTAACAAGCCGAAGTTCATTGCGCCTTCGAGAACTCGTACTCCTCCGAGCCACAGTACACCGGCGATCGCAATCAAGGAGACCCATTCTAGGGTTGCAGACACGGCTGAATCGTGAAAAATGGTGCGGTCAACGGCGCTAATATAGTCTTGGTTGATGCGGCGGAAGGCTTCGGCGTTGTAGCGTTGACGGCGAAACAGTTGTACGATATTGATGCCAACGATATTTTCTTGAAAGTTAGAGTTTAACCGTGAGAGTTCTTCACGAGCGCGATAGTTGGCTTGACGAAACTGTTGTTGGAAGTAAATGACAATGGCGGCGGTGGGAATGAGCATCAACAGCAACATCAACGCCAGTTCCCACTGAACGGTAAACATCACTAAAACCAGAACAATAATCGTCGCGAGGTCGCTAAAAATACCGATCGCTCCGGTTGAGAAGACATCCCCCAACGCGTCCACATCGCTCGTTAGACGGGTGATGAGTCGTCCGACGGGGGTGCGATCGAAGAAACTCGACGAGAGGGAGGTCACGCGCTCAAAGAGATCATTACGAATCTGCATGGTGATTCGTTGGCCCACTTTTTGGACCAGAAATCCTTGAACGCCATCGAGGGTGGAGCGAATCACCATGGTTAAAAACAATAATCCCACCAGGAGGGTGATTCCTTGGGAGAGGGGTTGGCCCTCTAGGAAGAAATAGGTGGGTTCGCCGCGAATGAAGGAGATGGTTTGTCCGACGAGAATCGGCTGTACGGAACCGGCTAAGGCTAGAGGAACGAGCAAAGCCAAGACAACCCAGAGTAGTTTCTGATTGCGTTTGGCGTAGGGAGTCAGGCGCAGAAACAGCCGCCAGTCATTGGTTTTGGGTCTAGCTTTGGGGCGATCAAGTGAGGTTGCGGTCATGGGAGCGTTCTGGGGTAAGCGGATGTTAACGTTTCTTCATTATCGCGATCGCGCCCCCATTCGTGCAAATTTTGGGGAAGTTCCTATGCGATCGCCTCTCCCCCAGATGGCTCCTCCCACCTGGGATCTCTGGGAATGGCTCGTTTTTTTGTAGTAGAATTATCCTGATAACTCTGGATAACTGTTAAGGTTGCTATTTCTTGGGCTATGCTAAACACTCTAAGCCTCACAGGGTTTCGTGGCTTCCAACAATTTGAACTTAGTCAATTAGGGCAAGTCAATTTGATTGTAGGTGAAAATAATAGCGGTAAAACTTCAATTTTAGAAGCCATACAATTGCTGGGAAGCCACTCGAAACTAGACACCTTGACTGCGTTAATGATGAATCGAGGTGAATACCTAGTCAGAAATAACTTCAGTCATGACGGTGAACTCGATATTTGCCATTTATTTAATGGACATCAGCTTGATATTGGTCAGCACTTTAAGATTCTTGGCTCTCAAGACAATCATCTTAATTTTTTTGAGGTGACGATTAAAAGAGAGGAGCTAGAAACAGCGAAAACCCTTCAATCTGAAGGGATATTTAATGTCTGCTGGTCAAGTCCTGAGGCAGAAAATATCAAAATCCCTTTGTCGCCAGAAAATGGTCTACCCTTAACCTCTATCCCGCATCGTCGTCGCCATCTAAGCACTAATCATAGCAAGACTCAGTTTATCAAAACTTCATCATTGACTAGCCAAGCCATGATGGCATTATTTGATAATGTTGTTTTAACTCCGGACGAAACGTTATTAACAGAAGCACTCAGAACCATTGAACCCAATCTTGAGCGGATTGCCTCGGTTTCTTCTGAAAGAATTATTGCCGAATCGGGTTTATCTCATCAAGGTTTTGTGGCTCGACTCTCCAACTCAAAACAACGGGTTCCTATCGGAAGTTTGGGAGATGGAATCTGGAGAATGTTAGGGCTAACCTTAGCGATTGCTAATGCTAAAGATGGTATTTTGTTGGTTGATGAAATTGATACCGGACTGCACTTTACCACCATGTCAGATATGTGGCGACTGATTTGGGATGCCGCGAAACGGCTGAACGTTCAAGTCTTTGCGACAACTCATAATAGTGATTGTTGGCAAAGTTTGGCTGCGATCGCCAATTCTGAACATCCCAGTCCTGAAGGAATTACTATTCAACGGATTGAAAAAGATAAACCCCAAAGCGTTTTATTCACAGAACGCCAAGTGGCGATCGCCGTCGAACGAGGGATTGAGGTTCGTTAGGATATGGCCAGTCGTTTAGATAAAGTTTTACTCGTCAAGGGAAAACAAGAAGTTCGTCTAATTCCTGAATTGATGGAAGCCAACGGAATCGATTGGAGACCCCGAAAACAACCGACTGTTTATATCCGTGAGTATGATGGCTATGAAAAGCTGATCGCTCCTGATGTCATCACAACTGAATTACAAGCATCAGGACTTAAGATATTAGGGGTGATTGTTGATGCGGATGAGCAGCCAGAATCACGCTGGCAAAGTCTCAGAAATGCCAGTTTACAGGCTCTGCCTGATCTGCCAGAATTGTTGCCGAGTCGTGGGTTAATTCATACCAGTCAGCAAAGGATTAAATTTGGTGTTTGGATCATGCCAGATAACCAAATGCGGGGAATGCTAGAAACCTTTTTAGCAGAGATCGTTCCCGAAGAAAAACAAGATTTATGGCAATTTGCCAAAAAGGTGACAGCCGAGGCTAAATCCCACCAGGCCCCGTTTAAAGACTCTCAGCGTGATAAAGCGAACATTTATAGCTGGCTGGCTTGGCAAAATCCCCCCGGCCGACAACTGCATCAAGCCGTTATGGAACGAATTTTAGACCCTCATCATCCCAAATCCAAACCCTTTGTGACTTGGTTTAAACGTCTGTATGACCTAGACTTATATGACTTAGACTCGTGATCTCGATGGTAACGCTGTCAGGCGATCGCCGCGATCGCTTGCTACAATAGTCCACAATCGAGCCAATTCCTATCCCATCACAGGGTAATCGCCATGATTGCGGTGCGTCGTTCCTTTTGGATATTCGCCAGCTTCGGGGTTCTCCTCAGTTTAACCTTTGGTTGTCGCGCTCCCTGGACCGTACAACCAGGTCAACTCAACCGATTACCCCCTCTCCCTCAACATCCACAAATTGAAGTTTACTTCAACCAAAACCCCGCCCAAGACTATCGCGATCCCTACCGCGATATTAACCGCAACGGCGATAACCTCGAACAACTCCTCATCGATAACATCGAGAACGCCCAAAACCGCATTGACATCGCCGTTCAAGAATTACGACTTCCAAAACTCGCCCAAGCCATCGCCCGCCAACATCAAGCCGGAGTCGCCATTCGCCTCATCCTCGAACATGATTATAACCGTCCCTGGAGTGACTATAGCCCCGAGGAAATTCGCCAATTCGACGATCGCCAACGCGCCCGTTACGACGAAGCCAAACGCTTAATTGATCGCGACAACGACGGCGTGATGACTCCCGAGGAAATCGCCGAAAATGATGCACTCGTTATCCTACGCAACGCCCAAGTTCCCACCCTAGATGATACTGCTGATGGCTCCCGAGGTAGTGGCTTGATGCACCACAAATTTGTCCTGATTGATAACAACATCCTTATCACAGGTTCGGCTAACTTCACCCTTTCAGGAATCCACGGCGATATGGGAGAAACCGCCAGTCGAGGAAATCCTAATCATCTCTTGCGTATCGAAAGTCCTGAATTGGTGAGTGTGTTTCGTGAAGAGTTTAATTTTATGTGGGGTGGGGATGGAGATGAGTCTCCCCAAAGTCGCTTTGGCTTGCAAAAACCGAATCGCCCATTACGCAGTTTTACCATCAATGACACTCTCGTTTCCGTTAAGTTTTCTCCGACTTCTACGACGCTTCCTTGGGAGGAGAGTACCAATGGTGCGATCGCAACAGCAATCGATAGCGCTCAGGAGAGTATTGATTTAGCTCTATTTGTGTTTTCCTCCCAACCCATCGCCAACCAACTTCTCGAACGCCATCAAACTGGGGTTGACATTCGCGCTTTGATTGACCGAGGATTCGCCTTTCGCTATTATTCAGAAGGCTTAGATTTGTTGGGGGTTGCATTAGCCGATTCTCAATGTCGCTATGAAGTGGATAATCAACCCTGGGGGTCAGCAATTTCAACAGTTGGCGTTTCCCAACTTCCTCCCGGTGATATCTTACATCATAAGTTTGGTCTCGTGGATGATTCTCTAATAATTACGGGGTCTCACAACTGGTCAAAAGCCGCTAACACCAGCAATGATGAAGCCTTATTGATGATTCAAAATGAGACCGTCGCCGCTCATTTTCGCCGAGAATTTGACCGACTTTATACAACAGCAGTTTTGGGACTTCCTCCCTGGATGGTTCAACAGATCGAAGCACGAGAAGCTGAGTGTTCAGTCATAACGAATCGTAGCCGTGATATCCCAGAAGTTGTCAATTTAAATACCGCCACTTTAGAGGAGTTACAAACACTTCCCAGGATAGGAGAAGTTCTAGCACAACGTATTGTTGAAGCACGTCCATTTAGCCGTGTCGATGACGTGCGCCGCGTCTCCGGGATTGGTGAAAAAACAATTGAAGGGTGGGGCGATCGCGCTCAGGTTTTTAGTGATTAAATGTCTTGATTATTGCTTCATTAAAACTTACTATTTAATTGGTAAATCAAAGGTAAATGTTGACCCTTGTCCGACATGACTCTCCACCGCAATATGACCACCCATCATCTCCGCAAACTGAGAGGCGATCGCCAATCCTAGACCGGTTCCACCATGTTCTCGGGTACTCGAAGAGTCGGCTTGTGAAAAAGGCTGAAAAATGCGCTGATGAAATTCCTCAGGAATGCCAATTCCTGTATCGGAGACAATAAAACGAATCATTGATTTTTTCTGCACAATAATCAATTGAATGCGTCCTGACATGGTGAATTTTGCAGCATTACTGAGTAAATTGAGCAAAATTTGCCGTACTCGCTGAGCATCACCATACACACATCCAGGAGAGTTTTTATAGATAACCTCCAAAGTATTATTATTAGAATGAATCAAAAGATCGACTTTTGATAATACCGTATCAACCAAGCTTTGAATCTCAAAAATATCATAATTCAGGGCAATGCGTCCAGCTTCGATTTTGGAGATATCTAAAATATCACTAATTATGATTAATAAATGTTGCCCGGAACTATGAATTCGTTGAACATCTTGAATTAACTCAGGATTGTCAAGATCACTCAGTTCGTCTTCTAAGAGTTCGCTATAGCCAATAATAGCATTCAGTGGAGTGCGCAGTTCATGGCTCATATTCGCCAAGAACGCACTTTTAGCACGATTGGCGGCTTCGGCGGCTTCTTTCGCGTCCTTGAGTTCGAGCCATCGCTGAAGTTCAGTAATATCCTGTAGACTGCCGATCGCATAATGTTCCGAAACAACCGCCCGTTCGCGCACCAGACGCTCCTCACCATCAGCTCGCACAATTCGATAGTCCACACAGAACGAATCCTGATGCCTTAAAAAAGCTTGATACGCCTGACAAACAGCCGCTTTATCATCCGGATGAAACGCAGATTCTAACCGCTGTCGATTTGGCCATCGCGGTGGACTCGTCCAACCAAAAATGGTTAAAATTTCCGGCGACCAATACATCTCGCCAGTTCTTAAATCCAAATCCCAATTTCCCAATTGGGTAATCCGTTGAGCATTCTCAAGACGGACTTGATTGCGCTTAAGAGACGCTTCAGCCCGACGTTGCCCCGCTAGAGTGGTGGCCAGGACGAGGGACGCAACGGAGACAACGGTGATAAACGCCTGAAGAGAAAGAACCGCCTGGGTGACCGTTCGAGCTTGAACTAAAAACGGTCCACTGTTGCGTAACATCCCCCAAACGGCCATGGTGGCAATGATGAGGTTGATCGAGACGGTTCCCCGTTTCCCGAAGCGTAACGCCGTCCACATGAGAATCGGAAACGGGAGATATTCTAGGGGAAATTCGTAACTTTGAGCGCGACTGCGGGAACAGAAGACAAACCAGCCAATCGCAATCGAAGCATTGAGAAGTAGCAGAATTTCCAGATAGCGTTTGAGCGATCGCTGGCGAAGCTCCTCTCGGGGTAAGTCATAGCGGCGATCGCATAACGCCAAACAAACCGGGGTAATCGTCGCCAACCCCGTGATGTGACTCATCGTGATCAGCCAGCCAATTTCACCAAAGCTGAGACGATTGGCCAGATCAAGGCGGATTGCTCCTAGGATGGCTGTTTGCAGCAGCAGACTCAACAAAGCCGCCACCAGCGTCCCGACCGCCATTAACAAGGCGACATCTCGCAGTCGTTCCAAGGAGGAACGAAAGTGTAATCGCTTCAGCCAAACTGCGGTGACGAGAACTTGAAGGGTTTGGGCGATGGCCCAAGCAAGACTCAGGAACACGGACACTCCCTGAAAACACAGGCCAAGCAACGCTCCCAATAGGACACCGAGGCTAAGTCGTTGTCCTCCCAACAGCAATGCAGCCAGTCCAAAACCGGGAGGAACTCCGATCAGGGCAATCTGTAAATCAGTCCGGGAAACTGCATCAATTCCCCAATATAACATGATATACAAACCGACAAGCGCCAGAATATGACATCCTACATTTTGTTTGAGTCTCGTAAGTTGATTCAAGGTAAAGACTCTCCTCATTGGTCTGATATAGATTTTGAGCTTAGTCACAGTACCAACGATAGATTCAGTCTAGCTAAGTAATCCATCCTAAGAACGCGATCGCTCCGACGACAGCCCCGTTGTGAGCAAAGGGGAAGTTCCATCTGGGCTCACATATCATCCTCAATACTATCGTTCTTCCCTCGCCTCAGAAGCATTTGAGGCGGTTGCCGCTCAAACTTAGAGTCGTGTCACCTAGCAAACCTCTGGCCCTTCTCGGTTCTTCACCAGGAGTTGAGGGCTATTATCCCAGAGGTGATGGTGTTGCTGTCTCCGTCTTCTCCAAAGGTGAACCGTCTTACCCGACGACGATTTCGGAAGACTGGTTATAATGAAAGACGATTTTTCCACACTCTGAGCTGATTACTACTTATAACTGGTCATGACATCTCGTTATTTAGCGTACGCTGCTGTTACTCTTTTGAGCTTTAGTCTTTGTCTCCTTGGCTTTCTGATTACATCCGAAGCCCCTCATCTCGGTGCTTTGATGGGATTTTTGGTCGGGGGTTCTTTGGGGATCTTAATTTTGCAGGTAAGTCGGTTTGACCCTCAATCAAAGTGGCGCCAAACCCCCCAAAATGACTCTCACAATTATCATCAAGTAACCACTCGACTTGATCTCTTGTCTAAGCAGGTGCAACAGTTAGGTAGCACCGATCAGCATGAATTCAAAAAGACCGAACAAAGTCTTCAAAAAATTAAGATAGAACTCGACAAACTGACAAATGACTTAAATAAATTAAAACAGGCATTTAATCTAAAGAAAAATCAAGTTAAAGAAGAGCCTATAAACTCCTCCAAGGATGACGTACTAGATAATTCTTGTTGTCCCCCTTCACCTCATATCCAGCAGTGGCTGAACTCATACCAGGTTAAAGTTGTCAATTCTCATATCCGACAAGACGCAGACGCCATTTTGGATCAAACTGCAATTTTTATAGGTAGTCATTACTCACTTTTAAGTGATATGCTTCATAAAATACGTCAAAGCTTATCTTTAAAAAACTTTGGTTTTCAAATCCATTTAACTGGAGAATCTGAGCAAAAAATTAGCGCAGTCACAAATCTGGGTACAACTCTAAAAAATATGGGATTACTCAGCTATAGCTATCAAAATAAAGGTAGACAGAGAATTGCTCACATTCGGACGTTGAACAGTCATGGAAATCAATTTTTAACTGGAGAATGGCTAGAGCGTTACATCTATCATCTCATTCAAAAAGTATTGGAGCAAAAAGATATTAATTACGAAGCCTTGATGAATGTAGTTGTGAAATGGAAAGACGGCAGCCAGGCTGAAATTGATCTGTTATTTTTCCTAAAGAATAGACCCCTATGGATTGAATGCAAAGTTGCTAATTGCGAGGAAGCCATTGCTCGCTACTCAAAAC
Source organism: Phormidium willei BDU 130791 (assembly GCA_001637315.1). GTDB lineage: Bacteria > Cyanobacteriota > Cyanobacteriia > Cyanobacteriales > Geitlerinemataceae > Sodalinema > Sodalinema willei. The sequence goes on from LSZA01000027.1 coordinate 23,158, forward strand.
TCTCTGACTCTTTTGATTTAACTCAACACCAATTTTTTTTGGTGGGATTAGATTTAGCCGAGAATCAAGCCAAAGTGTTGACCGACATTCATCATATTCAAGTTTTAAGCCCTGAAGACGTACCGGCGGCAATTGAAAACAGTTTACGGGTATTTGATGGACATCAACCATCCCCTCATCCCAGAGCCAATTCAGGAGACTTGTCATCTCATCCAACCACCAGTCAGGCATTAAAGCCCTATCCACTAACCAGCCAAGAGCAACTTCAGATCTTCTTGACTCAAACCGATCTAAGACCTCTGCCTGAATTCCGATCGCACTTAATACAAAAACTGATTGAACGGGTGACCTCTCAATTGAAGCCGCAGCTAATCTCAGATATTAAAGATGGTTTGTATTCTGATTTTGATGGCCAACTCTCGAAAACGAAAATTTCAGGTTTTTTGAAAATCTGCCTAAAAGGAAGGTGCTTTTTGTCTGAAACGAACCAACCCGTTTTAGATTTTCAAACCCCCGTTGCCCGTCTGAGTTGCCAAAACACACAAGAATTGGAGCAATACTGTATTGAGGGCTTAGCCTATCGGGTCTTGACTCAGGACTTGGAGTATTTTCAGTCAAGACACAAGTGCGAGCATTTCCAAGCCGTGGTCGGTGCTGCACCTCCAGATGCTAGCCGTATTGCGGTGCTGAAGCAGAGAATTGATAATGCAGTCTAGTCTCTGCCCCCAGTGATCGTCCTAGCGCCGATCAGGTCAGAAACCCCGTACCATAGAAGAACGAGATCGTTAAACTATCGTTCTATTTGTTGCAATCGTTGTCTCGATGGATAACAATCCTCTCTATTTTCGCGCCCCCCGCGTCCCCCTCTGGCGGCGAGGCTGTGCCTTTGCCCTCGACAGTCTCATCGCTTGGTTACTGGCGACCCTCGTTGGAGGACCCGCCGTGACGGCCCAATTCGTGGTCTTTGCCCTGACTTGGTTTTCGATGCGGGTGATTGTCCCGACCTCCTATTTTGGCCAAAGTCCTGGCCGTTGGGCCTTTGATATGCGAGTCGTCAGCGATCGCGACAACCGAACACCCCTCTGGCAAGATTTCGCCAAACGAGAGGCCGTCTCAGGACTCGCCGTGTTTTTAGCCCTAGTGGGATTTTTCAATCTCGGGTCTCGGAATGCCTTTTATCTAATTCTCCTATTGCCCCTCGGCATTGATGTCGGGGTCGCCTGGTTTGACCCAGTCGACCCCTCAGCCTTTCACGATCGCCTCAGTGAAACCCGCATTGTCGCCACCCGTCGCGGCTATTCCCTCGACCTCAAAGTTAAAAAGTGGGTTGCTCTAATCAGCCGAAATGTGAAACAATAGTTGATCGTGTCTGAATTCTAAAAAATTCGGACAGATTCGATCCAACAGCGAGTATAACCAACCGAGTACAACTATGGCTAAGGGCGTTCGCATTGTTGTGACCCTCGAATGTACAGAGTGTCGCACCAACCCTGACAAGCGGTCTAACGGCGTGTCCCGATACACGTCCCAGAAAAACCGCCGCAACACCACGGGACGGATGGAACTCAAGAAGTTCTGCCCCCATTGCAACAAACATACGGTTCACAAAGAAACCAAATAACACCTCAGATGTCCCCTGGATATCCTCTGAGTGTTGTGTCCATCGTCAATTGCCTTGTTATAGGAGTAACCACAAATTCATGGCAGGATTTTACCGTCGTCGTATCTCCCCCATTAAACCCGGAGATCCCATTGACTACAAAGATGTTGAGCTACTGCGTAAGTTCATCACCGAGCGAGGAAAAATCTTACCTCGCCGCATTACCGGTCTGACCTCTCGCCAACAACGAGATCTGACGAAGGCCATCAAACGCGCTAGAATATTGGCACTGTTACCCTTCCTCAACCGAGAAGGCTAACGTCACAATCTGACAAGACTCGGTTGATCGTAATTCGCAACCAGTAATGTCAAGCAGAATGTTACACAATACTGAGTGAACCGGCACACTCCCCCCTCGGAGGTGTCGGCTGTCAGTCATTCATCATCTCAGCCCCCTGAGTCTGATGGGGTTGAGAGATCGTACAGGCGCTAAGGCGTTCGATGTAAGAGAGTTTAAGGGCTGGTGGAGAAAGGAAATCTAATCGAATTTCGACTACAGGGTGAGCGCCGGCTCGCCGTTTTAGATCGCCCCGAAGGTAAGAAAAACTGGGTGGTCGTCGATGAGCAAGGCCAAAGCCGAACCCTCTCGCCGAAACAGATGTCCTATTGCCTCGATGGGCAATCATACCAGCCCTCAGACTTGGCGGACTTTCAAGCGCAAGTCAGCCCCTATCTCGATCCCTCTAGCTTAGAGGTGGCTTGGGAACTGCTCTCGGAAGATGGAGAGTCCGTCGCGCCCAAAGAGTTGGCCCTGTTGCTGTTTAGCGATTCGACTCCAGCTCAGTGCTACGCCGCCCATCGCCTTCTGTGTGACGACAAAATTTATTTTAAACAAAAGGGCGATCGCTACGAACCTCGCCCGGCCAGCCAAGTGGCTGAACTCAAACACCAACTCGAAGCCGAAGCCCAGCGCCAGCAAGCTTGGACGACCTTCCTTGAACGGGTAGCTCAGGCCCTGGCCGGAACCCCCACCGACTGGGATAGTAGCGATCGCAGCCACCTCGATGCTCTAGAACGCTACGCCACCCTAGGAGATGAAGCCCCCGGACGCAGCGCCGCCCATGACGTTCTCAGCGCCCTCAATCGCCCCCTAACGCCCCAAGGCGCCTTTGATGTGCTGGTGGATCTCGGACTATGGAGTCCTCACGAAAACCTCTTTTTACGGCGCACCCAGATTCCCACGCACTTCTCTAGTAAGGTTCTCGACGTGGCGCAACGCTGTTTGACCAACTTCCCCCCCGATACGGAACCCAACCGGCTGGACTTAACCCACCTCAAGCTCTACACCATTGATGATGCCAGCACCCAAGAAATTGACGATGGCCTGAGTGTTGAGTTTTTAGAGGGCGATCGCCAGCGCTTATGGGTCCACATCGCCGATCCCACCCGTTGGCTCACCCCCGGCGATGAACTGGATTTAGAAGCTCGCCGCCGTTGCACCACCGTCTATCTACCCACCGGTATGACCCCCATGTTGCCCCCAGAACTGGCAACAGGTCCAATGAGCCTCAATGCCGGTCAAACCTGCTGCGCCCTCAGCTTCAGTGTTATCCTCAACCCCGATGGTAGCGTGGACGAGTTCAGCATCCACCCCAGCCTCGTTAAACCCACCTACCGACTCACCTACGATGACGTCGATGAAATGCTGGAGTTGGGCCTACGGGCCGAACCCGAAATCGCCGCCATTGCTGAATGGGCCAAAATCCGTCATCGTTGGCGACAGTCTCAGGGGTCGATTTTTATCGATATGCCCGAATCCGCCATCAAAGTCAACGATGATGACGTCACCATCGAAGTCTTAGATAACTCCGCCTCGCGCCAGCTAGTGGCCGAAATGATGATTCTGGCCGGAGAAGTGGCCGCCCGCTACGCTCAAGAGCATCATCTGGCCATCCCCTTCCGTCATCAATCTCAACCAGAACTCCCCCCAGAAGAAGAACTCCTACAACTGCCCGCTGGCCCCGTTCGCGCCTGCGCCATCCGCAAATGTATGCCCCGCAGCGAAATGAGTGTCTTCCCCAACCGTCACGCCAGTTTGGGCCTCGATACCTATACCCAAGTCACCTCACCGATTCGCCGCTATACGGACTTACTCACTCATTTTCAGTTAAAGGCCCATTTACGGGGAGACAGCCAGCCCTTTTCGAGTGAGCAAGTACAACAACTAATGATGAGCGTGATGGTATCGGCCAAAGAAGCCGTGCTAGTCGAACGGCAAACCTGCCGCTATTGGGCGATCGAATACCTACGCCGCCATCAAGACGAAACCTGGCAAGCCCTAATGTTACGTTGGATTCGCCCCGATGATAACTTAGGCTCACTCCTCCTCGAAGAGATTGGTATTGAGTTTGTCTGGCGTTTTCCACGTTCAATGCAACCCGGAGAACGCTTCCAAGTCCGGGTCAGCTATGCAGACCCCCGTGAAGACAGCATCCAATTCCAAGAAGTGGTTGACAGTCCAGCTCAGATATGATAAGAAACTACGGGCTTCATCTCAAAGGCTTTTGTGAAAAAGAACGATGCGGTTGCGTCCATTTTGCTTGGCTTGATATAAGGCCATATCCGCTTGATTGACTAATAAGGTCGGTTGAATGCGGGTGTGAGGAATCACCGTGGCCACACCCAGACTCATACTGATCGTACGACCGATGGGCGAGGCTTCATGTTTGATGTTCAACTCCCGAATCCGTTGGCGAATCTCTTGGGCGATATACATGGCTCCAATGGAATCGGTATCCGGTAGAATCAGGGCAATCTCTTCGCCGCCATAGCGGGCCGCTAAGTCCGTGGCCCGCTTGGCGCAATCATGACAGGCTTGACAGACTTTTTGTAAACAGTCGTCCCCGGCTTGGTGTCCGTAAGTGTCGTTGTAGCGTTTGAAATAGTCAATGTCTCCTAAGATGAGCGAGAAGGGCTTTTGATCTCGGGTGAGGCGTTTCCACTCGCGCTCTAGGGTCATGTCAAAGCGTCGCCGATTGGCAATTCCCGTTAAGCCATCGACACTGGCGAGCTGTTCGAGTTCTTTGTTCGCTAACGCCAGTCTCTCGTTTAACTCTTGCACATCTTGGTTACGCGCCCGTAACTCGACTTCGATCGCATCGGCATGTTCGGTGATGTTCTCTACCATAATCTCTAGGTCGAGTTTTTCACGCTGTACGATCTCAAGTTCTAGGCGCAGTTGGGCAAGTTCTTCAATGAGGCGCTCTGGTGATGTTTCCGGTTCCACGGTAGCAAAAGGCTCACAGTTTACAGTTGAGGGGGACATACCGAGACAATGAAGTCATTCTGAAAACTCTCACATCAATGTTTTGCACCCTTTGCCTCTCGTTGGGTCAACCTCAACATACCCTAAAGATTAACCCTTTGCTAGACCTAGGCTCCGGGCGATTCCTCAATTTTGGGCGCGAATCTGAGTTTTTGGTAAACCGGTGTAACGAATATGCCCAAACCTTGACTCAGAGACCGGCGATCGCCCAAAATTCCTGAAAAAATCCCCGCTTGGTGTAAAGCTTTATTAAGATTTGTCAACCGGGTTTGCATCACAGACCTACAATGGGGTCGGGTTGACGACCAACGACGCGATCGCCTGGCTCTGTCGTGGGTCCACCCACTATAATCAATTGATCTAAACGTTTAACCCAAACGTTATCGCCAACGGAGATTCTAGGGAGCGCCCAATGTTAAAAAAGCTTTTGAAATCCAAAAAAACGAGTTATTTCTTAGAGATTGATGACAAACCCGGTCAGGACAACGGCAAAGCCTCGGAAACCTCCCCAAAACCCGCCCAAACAGCTAAAGTAGAGGACAAGCCCAGCCCCCAAGCCAAGGCAGAAGCTCCTCAAGCCGAAACAGCTCCTAAAAAAGCGGCCAAGGCTAAAAAAGCCCCCAAAGCTCAGCCAACTTCTCAACCCACTCCGGCCAAGGCTTCAGCTCAACCAGCCGCAGCAAACCCCCAGCCGAAACCCCAGCCGAAACAGCGTAAAGAGTTTGCCACACGCTACCTAATGCCCAACTCTCCCACCCCTCGCCGCCGCCCCGGTGCCAATATGAAGTCCTTCCTGGATATGGCTAAAGAGCCTGGTATGGGACGGTAGGAGTCTTGATTCAGGATCAATCACTGGTCTTAGCGGGGATGCGTCAGAGTAGACGTGTCCCCGTTTTCGCCTGCTCATTTTTCAGAGAACTCTCCCCCGCTGCGCCATTCCCGGCCAAAAAAAAGAAGGGAGAGCCGTAGCCCTCCCCGCCATCAGGGTGCATCTATACCACAGTTTAACGGATTGGGGGTGAGGGGTCAACCCCCACATCCCTGAATTTTGCAAAACCATCTCGCACCCGTTCTCACACCCGTTCTCACCCTCATTGACGAAGACCCCTGCGAGCTACTCTCCCTTAAGCTTAGGAGCAAGCAGTTGATTGGTAAGTTTAGGATCCGCGCGTCCACTGGTGAGTTTCATCACCTGTCCCACAAAAAAGCCTTGCAATTTCGTTTTTCCGGCCCGATATTGCTCAACCTTATCGGGGTTCGCGGCCAGGAGATCATCGATAATCTGTTCCAACTCGCCGGTATCCGAAATCTGGGTCATCCCCTTCGCTTCGACTAAAGCTTTGGCAGAACCTCCCTTCTCCAACAGTTCTGGGAGAATCTCTTTGGCAATTTTGCCGCTAATGGTTCCCGCTTCAATTAAGCCAATCAGTTCAGCCAAAATCTCGGGAGTCAGAGCGATCGCGGTAATCTTGAGTTTCGCCTCGTTGATATAGCCGGTGATATCTCCCATCACCCAGTTAGCGGCTAACTTGGCCGGTGCGCCAGCCTTGACAACAGACTCAAAATAGTCGGCTACATCGCGCTCCTCAGTTAAGACGCGGGTGTCATAAGCCGATAAGCCGAGACGTTCCTCATAGTAATGACGTTTCTGAGCCGGAAGTTGGGGAAGTTCGGCTTTCCAGGCCTCCCGCTGCTCTGGCGTGACCTCGATGGGACAGAGATCCGGTTCAGGGAAGTAGCGGTAGTCGCTTGAGCCTTCCTTGACACGCATACTAATGGTGCATTGGCTGTTTTCTTCCCAGAGACGGGTTTCCTGGACAATGGGTTCTCCCGATTGTAAGCAATCAATCTGACGCTCAATCTCAAAGTCGATCGCCTTTTGAATCGCACTAAAGGAGTTCATATTCTTGATCTCCACCTTAGTGCCAAACTCCGCTTGTCCCACAGGACGCACAGAGATATTGACATCACAACGCAAAGACCCTTCCTGCATATTGCCATCACTGACCCCGAGATAGCGCACAATGCGCCGTAGCTCTTGGCCATACTCGGCCGCCTCTTGACCCGAGCGAATGTCAGGTTCCGAGACAATCTCCATCAGAGGAACGCCAGCGCGGTTGTAGTCCACAAGCGAGTAGGATGACCCCGAGAGGCGATCGCTCCCCCCATGCACTAACTTCCCAGCATCTTCTTCCATATGCAGGCGAGTAATGCCAATACGCTTGCGATAAGGATTCCCCCCCTCGTCAATCAGCTCAATCTCTAGCCAACCCTGTTCGGCGATGGGTAAGTCATATTGAGAAATTTGATAGTTCTTGGGAAGGTCAGGATAGAAGTATTGTTTGCGATCGAACTTACTGTAAGGTGCAATCTGACAGTTGAGAGCCAACCCAGTCTTGACGGAGTATTCCAACACCTTCTCATTGAGAACCGGAAGCACGCCGGGGAGTCCGAGACAAATCGGATCGATATGGGTGTTCGGCTCCGCACCGAACGCGGTGGAGGACTGGGAAAAGATTTTGGTCTCCGTCGAAAGCTGACAGTGGGTTTCTAACCCAATTACGGCTTCATACTGCGTTTTCGTCGGGGCGGCTGTGGTCATAGGGTAATTTAGGGTTAATCAGTACCAGTTGAGACAGACTCTCGTGTAAGTCCCATTCTAGCGTAGCGATCGCGTCGGATGAGGCTTAGAGAGTGAGATTGGGCTATCGCACTGCTCGGGGGCAGTCTAGTCCCGAGCCTATCATGAGATGCTAGTGATTCAGTCCATTGGAGGCAAGTTTCACCCCTCAAGGCATGGTAGAATTGCGGTGATATTACTGATATTGGTGAGTTATCCCCTCACTAATTTGACAACATCACTGAGTCCAGATTGCTGAGTCCAGATTACTGAGTCAACCGACGGTCCCTACTACTGCTTTCACCTCATGAACGAGATCACTCCCAATCAGATGCGAGAACGCCTTGGCAACATCGACCAAATTCGCGATATCTTGTTTGGCGATCGCTCTCGTGAGTATGACCGTCGCTTCAGTCAACTCGAGTCCGAAGTGGCCACCCTACGACGTCAGATGACCGAACAGCTCGAAAGCCTGCGGACTGTGTTTACGACGGACTTGAGAACAGCCGTCGATGGGATGGAGAAGAAGCTTCAGTACGTCAACGCCTCTCTCGATGAAGATTCCGAAGATTTACGCAACCAACTGCGAACCGTGGAAAGTCGCCTTTCGAGTAACTTTGTTGTGGCGGAGAAAAGCCTAAAAGGACAAGTTCGTAACATCGAAGAAGAGTTATCGGAAACCCGGACCCGTTTGGATGGAGAACTCGCGGATTTGCGATCGCAGATTCTCGACGAACTTCAGCGGCGATCGCAACAACTCGAAGGTGACAAACTCTCCCGCACCGACTTGGCCGATATCCTGTTTGATGTTTGTATGCAAGTCAAGGGAAAAGAAGCTCAAGTCCAGGAGTCTCAGAACAGCAACGCCGAACGCCTCATCCTCCCAGAACGACAGAACGAGTATCAGCCACCCGACTATCAAGAACCCGACTATCACGAAGATCCCATCCCCGATTCTCAGAATCATTAACCTCCATGACGTCCCCTCACTCAGACGCATCAAACCCCAATCAGGATACGTTAAGCGACCTCGAAGCTCTCAACGCCCTGCAAGAGCTTCTGAGTGAGTTAACAATGGGGGAGCCGTCGTCTGAATCTCCCACCGAGCCATCCACCCGTGAGCCATCCACCCGTGAGCCATCCACCCGTGAGCCATCAGCGGTTGAGTCGAGTCTAGGGAAGGACTCAGCCACTGAACCGTCTCCAAGCCGCCGTAATCCCTCTAGTCGCCCCTCTGGCCGCGCCTCTGACCGCATCTCGCCATGGCCATCTCAGCCGCAACAAACGACCCAGAGTCAGGGTTCCCCATCAGCCCCGACTCCCGGCTCTCATCCCGCTGCAATCACGAATCAGGACTGGCGTCAACTCCAGGCCCAAGTCGACGATCTACAACAGCAACTCGATCGCGCCACAGACTCCATGGGTCCCCTGATGCCCGTGATTCAGGAAATCCTCACGAGCTTGTCCCCCGTTGAACTGCGAAACGAGGTGATTCAGGCCCTAGTTCCAGAAATTGACCGGGTCATTCGTGAGCGATCGCTGCAAAACCCCCACGCCATGCAGGACGCCTTTGCCGAGATTCTTCCCGGGGCGATCGAAGCCGAAATTCAACGCAACCCCAAACAAATCGCCAACGCCATTGGTCCCGAAATGGGAGCCGCCATTCATCGCCAGATCCAACTCGACCGCAACGCCATTCGTGATGCCCTCGCCCCGGAAATTGGCCGGTTTATCAAGGCTCAGATTGAACTCGAACGAGATTCGATGGTCGATGCCCTTTACCCCGTCATCGGCAACACCATCGCCAAGTATATGACGGAGGCGGTGCGAGATATCAACCAAAAAGTTGAAAATACCCTCAGTTTTGAAGGAGTACGCCGCAAGATTCGCGCCCGCTTACAGGGCGTCTCGGAAGCGGAGTTGATTTTGCGCGAATCCTTCCCCTTTAAGGTGCGGGCCGCCTTTTTAATCCATAAACATTCGGGTTTAGTGATTTGCGAGGCCCAACTGTCCGAATCAGAACGCCTAGAGTCCGATATGATTGGCGGGATGCTCACGGCAATCCGTAGTTTTGCCGCCGATTGCATTGTCACCCCTGGGGGAACCTCCGAACTGCAAGAGATTGAGTATGAAACCTTCAACTTAGTTATGGAAGTGGCCGGCTACTGTTATATTGCTGTGGTCGCCGAAGGGGAAATGCCCAAGTCCTTTGTCAATAATCTCCGTAACACCCTCGGCTACATCGTGCAGAAGTCTGGGGATACGATTGAGGATTATGACGGAGACCCCGAGACGATTCCGCCGCTGGCGACCAATCGCCTCCAGATGTTGGTTGAGTCGGCCAACTTCCGAGAAACGGAAGAACAACGCCGCAATCGTCCCCCGATTTTGTTGGGATTTTTAGGACTGCTGTTGCTTGGGTTTGGGGTTTGGGGCGGCTTGCGGTTTTGGCAAGGGCGAATTATGGCTCAGGCTCAACAGGTGTTGCGATCGCACCCCGCTTTAGGAATTTATCGCCTCAAGGCCGATATGAATTGGCGCACGTTGATATTGTCCGGTGAAGTTCCCACGGAGAGTCTGCGATCGCGGGCCGAGGCGGCCATTGCGGACGTATTACCGGAGCGACCGACGGAAAACCGCATTCTAACGCTGGAGGTTCCCCCCACCCCAGAATTGACCGCCGCCGAGTTTGAACGAACCCTGAATGCCTTGAATAGCCTAGAGGATGTCTCCTTAGAGGGAGAGATTCAGGGAACCGACGTGCGGCTTTGGGGAGAGTTACCCAATCCCAATCGAGCGCAACGGGTGACGCAAGCCTTTGAGGCCATTCCAGGGGTAACCACCGTCACTCATACCATGGGTCAAAAACCGACCCCCCTAGAGGAACGAATTTATTTCGCCTCCGGAGAGACGGCCATTACTGAACCCGAGCAACGGGAGACCTTAGGGACTTTGGCGGAGTTATTGCAAGAGTCCCCAGACTTGCGGTTACGCTTAATCGGACATACGGATCAAATTGGCTCTGCGCTGGTGAATCAGGAGATTGCGCAACAACGGGCCGAAGCCACTCGGGACTTTCTGGTTGAACAGGGAATTGCGGCAGATCGCTTGCAGATTAACGGCTCGATTAACCCACCTCCAGACCTCGATGAAACCGCACCGCCGGAACTCAGTCGTTGTGTTCGTTGGCAGAGTTTACCCTAACTCGGCTATGATGACCCCAATCCTTGTTCTTGCCTTAGGGTCAATTGCCGCTACGATAGAAACTCGTTCTTGAGTTTTGTCACCAACTTGCCCATCACGGTCTTGATTGTGTCAGACTTATCTTGACTTTTAGTACAGATCATCCTATGGCAGTTATTTCTAAGAAAATTTGTACAATTGGAGATTTTAGTGTCGGTAAAACGAGCCTCATTCGTCGGTTTGTGGAAGGAAAGTTTAGCGATCGCTATCTTTCGACGGTCGGCGTTAAAATCTCGCGTAAACCGGTTAATGTGACTAACCGCGCCGGAGAGGAGAAGTCAGTTCAGCTTCTCATTTGGGATTTGGAGGGTCATACGAAGTTCAAATCCATTGCCCCGAGTTACCTGCAAGGGTCGTCAGGAGCCTTGTTTGTCGTGGATGTGACCCGTTTAGAGACCATTGAGCGTTTGGGAGACCATTTAGATTTGTTTTTCTCGGTCAATCCGAAGGGAGTGGCGATCGCCGCCTTAAATAAATCCGATTTACTTGAGGCGGACAAACTCGCCCATTTGAAAGACCAGGTCAAAATCGAGCAAGGCGATCGCCTCACCTCACTTTATCTAACATCAGCCAAAACTGGGGAAAATGTCGAAACAATTTTCTCGCAAATGGCAACGTTACTGGTTTGATTTTGTTGAGTAAAATCAAGATAGTGCAACTTAAGAAACGGACATCGTAACTTAAGACAAAACCAAAGAATAAGTCTGTCCGTTACACCCAAAATCATTGATCGTCGTCAGGTCACGTGCATCTCATTTCGGCGGTTGTCCCCCCCCGATATCGCATGAACGATTCCCATTCAGTCCATTAACCTGGCAAAATGGAACCATACCGAGGTGTCTCTTCAGACTTGAGCCAGCCTCGAACTCGCAAAACGAGACCCCACACCGGGGCCGCTACAGTCAACGGCCTCGCTGGTTGTACTCAGCGGTATTTCCCAGAACCTGTCAAGCATAGAAACTGCCCAAATTGCTCCAGTTTCGTGAACTCCCAATTCTACCTCAAGCCGGAATGCACGATCTACAGGCCCAACACTCGCTGCGAATCTTGGTTATCGAAGATGATGCCACAACACGGCTACTCCTCAAACGGACGTTGCAGAAAGAAGGCTATAACGTAACCCTAGCGGAAAATGGCGTTGAGGGAATTGAGAAGGCGTTGCTGATGTCTCCGGCCTTGATTATCAGTGACTGGGTTATGCCGCAACTCGACGGGATGGAACTCTGTCGTCAGGTGCGATCGCATCCCGACTTATCCGGTATATTTGTGATTCTCCTCTCCTCGCGAGAAACCGTGGCCGATCGAGTTCAGGGCCTCGATGCAGGGGCCGACGAATTTCTCTCAAAACCCATTGATCCCAATGAACTCAAAGCTAGAGTGCGCGCCGGATTACGTCAATATGAACTCAATCACCAACTCAAAGCGGCTAACCATGACTTGATGGTGACACTGCAACAACTCAAGCAAGCTCAGGCCCAACTGATTCAAAGTGAAAAGATGTCGAGTTTGGGACAGATGGTGGCCGGCATTGCCCATGAAATCAACAATCCCATCAACTTTATTGAAGGTAACTTATCCTTTGCAGAAGACTATATCCAGGATTTACTCAATATTATTTGTCTCTATCAAAAATGCTTTCCTGAAATTCCTGAAGAGTTAAAAGTGTTACTCGAAGAAACTGATATTGAGTTTCTCGCTGAAGACTCCAAACAACTCATTGACTCGATGCGAGTGGGAGCGGCGAGAATCCATAAAATTATCAGTCATCTGCGTAACTTTGCTCGTCTCGATGAGGCAGAGATGAAGCGGGTTGATATCCATGATGGTATCAATAGCACCTTGATTATGCTACAAAACCGCTTAAAACTCCCCAATGGTACAGAAATTGAGGTTGGCAAAAACTATGGAGAGTTACCCAAAATTGACTGTTATCCGGGTCAATTAAATCAGGTTTTTTTAAATATCTTGCACAACTCCATTTACTTTTTACAAGATTATGTGAAAAAAGGAGAGTTGACAGACCCAAACATTCGGGTTTTGACGCGCTCTATTGATGAACGAGATACGGTAGAGATTATTATTTCAAATAATGGCCCAAGTATTGCTCAGACGACCATTCCCAAGGTGTTCGACCCCTTTTTTACCACTAAACCCGTTGGCCAGGGAACGGGAATGGGGTTATCGATTTGCTACCAAATTATTGTTGAACGCCATCGCGGCCAAATTCACTGTTTGATTCCGCCTGAGGGGGGGACGGCATTTGCGATCGAGATTCCGCGACGACAGCCTGAGGAGAACCGTTAAGATTCCCTTATTGCCAACGTTGAGACGGGAGGCGGAGCCTCCCCAGGGGCATTCCTTGGCAGAGCCAAGGAACGAGGGCTATGAGGGCTGAGGGATGAGGGCCTCTTACGGCTGGGGTTGGGGGAACGTGAAGTTACGTTGTTGTTGGAGAACCTCCCGTGCATCGCGACCGGGGGTATAGGTATACCCGAAGTTGTTGGGGTCAGCATCGTTGAGGATATTCGGAGTCAACAGCACAATCACTTCTTGACGCTCATTCGTCCGGTTGGTGCTGCGGAATAAAGCTCCCAAGAGAGGAATGTCACCTAAAATCGGGACTTTACTCACCGTTGTACGATCCGTTTCCTGGATAATGCCTGAGAGAATTAGGGTTTGTCCATCACGTAGACGAACCCGTCCCGAAGAAACCGACCGTTCTTGAACTAAGGTCACAAACTGTCCATCACCGAGGTTTTCCTGTCCAACAGGAGCCGTCACACTGGGGTTGACGCGCAACGAAACAAACCCATTGTCATCAATGCGATCGACCTGGACACTCAGTTGTAATCCCACATCTCGCAAGTTGACATCACGAGTTTCGCGTTGTCCTGAAGCCGTATCCGTAAAGTCCACCGTGACATCTTGAACCACCTGGTTCGTTAGGTTGACACTGGCAGTTTGTCCTTCTTGAATCACCAAAGTTGGATCAGTCAGAATCTTGGCGTTTCCACTAATAACCTGAGCCTGAAGTTGGGCCAAAAAGCGCGTCGGAAACTGGAAGAGATCCGCTAGACTTGCTGTTGCACTACCCCGCGTCCCCTGCTGAACGTTGGGACTAAAACGTCCGGTAAAGTTACCATCCTGATCAAAGACCGGCTCTAGGGTGATCACCGTATCTTCAGCTAGCTCGAAGTCGCTGATCCCCACATCAAAGGGGTCTTCTTGACTAATAGCCGCTTCTCGATCAAAAAACAGATCGCTACCTGCTGGTGGTGGTTCACGGCGCACCGTTACCTGTCCAGTTTGTGGGTCTTCCTCAACAATTTGTCGTCCTGGCTCCCCGGCTCCTGGAATACGGGTACTACTCGATAAATCAACGAATGTGTTGGAATCGCGGAATGGGTTGTCAATGATCGGGGGGGAGACAAAGCCATCGCGGGTTGTTGTGCTGCTCGGGGGGTTCCCACCGCCGAAAATGACGGTTGCTGCACCACCATCACTCGAAACAAAGGTATCTCCCACACCAAATGAGAAACTGGCGTTGAAGTTATCCTGATTACTCAATGAGACGTCAACAATTTTGACGTTCACGGCAACCTGACGACGACGGGTTTCGAGCTGGGTTAGCAGTTGAGTCGCCATCTCTACCTTGCGGGGATCTCCGACTAAGGTGAGTTCGGCTCCTGGACCATCGGTAGGTTGTTGCCGTTGTCCAATAGAGACGAGAAGGCCCCGTAGCGGCAGTGCGGCATACCCTTGGTAAGGTTCGTCTAGGGTATCAGCGGCAATCAGTTCAACCTGGGTTGTTGTGTTGGTGGTGGTAATTGGAGCGACGCCTTCACCGAGAGACTGAGCCTGAATCTGTTGCTGTACACTGACTTCATTGATTTCTGCCCCTTGAGAAACTAGGAAGTTGCGGGCATCAATTAAGGTGAGTTGATTGAGTCGAACGGTGCGGCTAATGATGGGACGTGCTGAGTCAGGAAGACGTACACCAACAACAATGGTGTTTCCTTCCCGATTCGCTTCGAGGCCACTCAGACGCAAGACATTATTAAAAACATCCTGAACCGCCTCGTTTTCAATATCCAGGGAGATGGTACGCTGGAGGTTTTCTCCGTCTCCATCTTCCTCGCCGCCACTATTGGCGATATAGGCTAGGTTCAAGCCAGCGGCCCGGGCCAACAGGGACAAGACTTCCTCAACAGGGGCATCTCGTAACACTAAGCGAGGGACTCGCTGGGCGGTTCCAAGATTGATGCTGTAGGCCGAGGTGTCAACGGAGGAGACAGAAATATCGCCCACCGGTGGTGCGACGGCGCGAGGTTGGAAGGGAGGTGCCGGGTTGACGCGAGTGGGAGAATTGACGCGGACGCCGTCAATTTCAACGTTGGGGTTGGGAACTAAGACATCCGAACTGCCCGGTGGCCGTTGGGCCTGTTGCTGTGGCGCTGGCCGCTGGGCGAGGTTACTTTGTCTTTGGGGTTCGCCGGTGATGCCTGGAGGGGGTGAGGTGGCTGTTGTGGGGGCATCGGCGGATCGACGATAGTTGAGAGCGATGCCTCGGCTGACTTCTTGAACAATTTCGCCGTCGGGGGCGCTTTCTCCGGCGCTGGTGACGATGACGCGGGTACTGTTGGCATCGAGAGGGGTGACCACCAGTGAGGCGATACCGGGGACGGGGTTATTTTGACTGTAGCCTTGGCCTTGTGGCAGTCGCAGTTTGGTGTTGATGAGGTCTGCGACCATGGAATTCCCGCGACGGACGAGGAAAATCTGGGGGCGATCGCCACTCGCCGTGTCCATCATCAACATCAGACCAGACGGCGTTTCACGAAGTTCAATTCCGGTTACCTCCGTCGGCGTCGCCAATGTGGAAGCCGGGACTGCTAGAACAAGGGCTGTCCCCAGGCAAAGTCCACTGAGTCCGAGATTATAGTTCACCGCTCTCTCCTTTTAATAATTAATAGTTAACTGTTGTTAACTATCAATCCACCAGTATCAACGACCAATTATGGACGCTCAACCGCTAACTGTCAACTGCATACGAGCAATGGTTAGCGGTCTACGCATAAGGGTAACATTTTTGTCAAGAGTTTTCTCAAGGGTTAAGGATTAACTTTCTTCGTCCTCCTCTCCCTCGCCTTCGGCTTCTTCGGCCTCAAGCCGTTGTTGCAGCTCCTCTTGAGACAGGGGCAACAGGGCTTCGAGTCTAAAAGAGGTCGTGATTTTGGCTTCGGGCTGGCAATTTGGCAACAGACCGTTCTCGTCATAAATAAAGGTCGGAGTCTGTTGGGTTGAGCTAAACTCACGTAACACTAGCAGCGGTTGAAGTTGCTCAAGCTGCATCAAAATGGCGCGAGTTTGGGCAAAATTCCCCTCTAGCTGTACGTCATAGGTTTGACGTTTAAGCTGTCCATTGGCTTGTCTGCCAAAGGAGTTATCGGTGACTAACTCATAGCCATCTGATGTGATGTTGGCTGCATTGCTACCCCGTTGACTTCCGGGAAAAATGGGTTCAAATTGTTGTAGTTCAGCTTGAGTAAAGAAGCCATCGATCCGACTGTTGAAATCGGCGTACTCCTGCAACAGTCCTGAGGGGCAACCTTGAGCGACTAAGCGAGTGCGAATCTCGTCGGAACTGAGATTGGCGTTGCGCTGGTTAATTTGTTGGTTAACGTCTAAGACTAGGGTTTCGAGGCTATCGGGATTAGCAAACATTGATAAGACTTCTTCCTGAAGGGCTTGCACCTCATCCCGTTCAGCTTCAGCTTGCTCAATTTGCTGTTGGATATTGCCTTGAGCATCAATCTGAGTCTCTTTTTCGGCAATTTCGACCTGTAGATCTTGGCGATCGCCCCACAGGGGTTGAACCAATTGTAGAGCAATGCCAACAGCTCCCGCTAACCCGAGAGCCGCAATCAGCACCCCCAAAATGGTTGGGGAGAGGGTCACTCCCATAAAGACCAAACCATCCGGGGCTTCTAAGTCTTCACCGGTCACAAAATCGTTGTCGTCGTATGCCATGGTTCTAAATTACCCCTCTGCGTTGAAGTTCTTGGATACGGTTGACTAACCCCAATGCACCTTTACGTTGAAGTTCCTGTAGGATGTCAGTGGCCGGAACCTCACGCACTTGGGTTTGAATGGTGAAGGCGACAACCTGCGACAACTCCAGACGATTGCGAGTTTCGCTGAAGGTGATGCTTTGGGCGTTATAGTCCTCCATCTGAGCATTGACTAAATGAGTGCCGGACCCGAGATAGAGATTCGACTCTTTCAACAAGAGAACGAAGTCATTCACATCATTAAACGACTGAGCCATCCCGCGAATCATCACCACCGAGGGTGGACGGCCGGACTCCGTCGCTTGCGGCGGTGGGCTACCTTGTGGCGGTTCATCGGTTTGTTCGACACTTTGGATGCGAACGCCGAGGGGACTGCGATCGCGCAAATCCTGTAACAGCGCCGACCAAGGCGAAATATAATTAAACACCCCGGCCAAGGCATCGGTTTGCGCCCGGATTTGCTGAACCTCCTCTTGAATCTCTCTTAAACGATTCTCTTCTCGTTGATAACTTCCTAACTCCGCATCGAGTTCATCTCGTTCGGCTTGTAACTTGGGAATTTCTATCTGAGCCAGATAGAGCCAAGCACCGCCCACAACGGCCAAACAGGCCACAGCAAAGGCTCCACCGGCGATGAGCGGCATATTGTTGCCCCCCTGTTGCCGCTGACGGTTCGGTTTCGCCTTCACCGATTCCGGACGATACTCCGGGCGATCGTTGAGGAAATTAATCTCGATGTTATACATAATGTTAGACCTCCCGTAGTCCCAGACCTAAGACAACCCCTAATCCGGGACGTTGGACGAGGGGGACTTCTTCTTCGCTCATTTCCAATCCTAGCGCAGCCACTGGGTCAACTTGACTCGTTGGAATACTCAGCCGCTGCATAAAGAACTCATCGAGTTGGCCAACGGCGCTCCCTGGACCGACGAGGAACAATTGCGCCACATCCATCACTTCACTTTGGTTGAGGTAAAAATCGATGGAACGACGAACCTCGTCGGCGAGTTCACCTAAAACTTTCATCATGGCACTGGTTCCTGGATTGTTGCCGCCCATGGTTCCCATGGTCATACTATCACCGGTATTCACTGGCAAGGTCATCCCTTGCAAGAGTTCGGTGTTACGGGATGGGGGTAAATTCATGGCTTCTGAGAGCGCACTTTGGATTTGAAAGCTGCCAATGCCGATGGTGCGGGAAAATTGGGGTACACCATCGACGATAACCGAAATTTCGGTACTGTCGAATTGTAGATCAGCGGTGACCACCACTTCCGATGAGGTAAATTGTTGCAGTTGATCTTGTAGACAGCGTAACACTGAGAAACTGCTGACCTCCATCACATCGAGGCTCAACCCCGCTTCCTGAAAGACACTGATGTAACTATCGGTGACTTCTTTACGAGTCGCCACAAATAGCAGTTGATTTTTTTCCATACCATCCTCGTCCACAAACGAGCCGAGTTTTTGGAAATCTACATCCGCCTCTTCCCGAGGGAAGGGAAGATACAGGCCCGCTTCTTGGTTGACATAATCCCGCAGTTGGCTTTCGTCGTCGAGTTCAACGGGAACCGGAATCAGCCGCACGATCGCCTCGCGACTGGGAATGGCGGTGGCAATATGTTTAGGTTTGATTTTATGCTCACTCAGTACGGCTTCAATCAGTTCTGACATACTGGGCAAATCGATAATTTGCCCTTCCTGCATCACTCCTTCGGGAACTTCCTCGGAGATGAAGTGTAGAATCTTATAACCCTGACGCTGTTTTTGCAGTTGCATCACATTGATGCGATCGGGAGATAGTTCAATGCCAATGCCATTCTTGGCTTTGGAGAATATATTTTTGAGGAAGTTGAAGTTAACCACTGTATTTAGTCACTAGATTGAGCCAGAGTGTTGAGCCAGAGTGTTGAGCCAGGGGATTCAGGTCATGGGAGTGACGACGAGAGAATGAAGCACTTGGCCATCCTATGAGCAGCCATTGATAACCGGCGATCGCCGTGGCTCCATTCTATCTGCTTAACCTCGATTTGCTTCAGGTCTCAACGCCTTCTGTACCCGAACAGAACCCTAACCGAGCCAACCTTCAACCATGCCAATGAGGATGCCCAAGACCAACCGCCGACGTCCAGGAATACGGACAAAAATGGTTTTAGGACTGGGATTAACCCTAACCAGCCTACTGCTCGTCCTCGCCTGTGGGAGTCCCCGCACGGTCCGTGACGAGACGACGGTTGAGTTTTGGACGATGCAGCTTCAGCCGACTTTTAATGACTATTTTGGCGATCTGATTGAGACCTTCGAGGCGGAAAATCCCGAGTTAGAGGTACGTTGGATTGATGTTCCCTGGTCCGCCATGAAGGCTCGTATTCTCACCTCCGTCTCGGCTCGAACCGCGCCGGATCTGGTGAACCTCAACCCTGGTTTCGCCGCCTTGCTAGCGGGACGCGGGGCCTGGCTGAACTTGGATGAGTCCATCTCTGAGGAGGTGCGATCGCAGTATCTCGAAAATATCTGGGACGCCAGCCGCTTTGAGGGCCGGAGTTTTGGTATTCCCTGGTATCTCACGACTCGGATTACGATTTATAACGAGGCCCTGTTGGCTGAAGCCGGTATCGAGGAGCCTCCCCAAACCTATGAAGCCTTAGCAACGGTGGCCCAACAGGTGCGGGAGGAAACGGGCAAATATGCCTTTTTTGTCACCTTTGCGGCCAATGACTCAGGGGAAGTGTTGGAGTCATTGGTGCAAATGGGGGTGCAACTGCTCAACGACGACGGAACCGCCGCCTTTAACTCTCCCGAAGGCGTGGCGGCGTTTGACTATTGGCGACGACTCTATCAGGAGGGATGGCTCCCCCGCGAGGTGTTAACTCAAGGCCATCAACGGGCGATCGAACTCTATCAAGCCGGGGAACTGGCCTTAGTGGCCACCGGTCCTCAGTTCTTCCAAACCATCACCAACAACGCCCCGGATATCGCCGCCGTTTCCCGAGCGGCCCCCCAGATTACCGGTGAAACGGGCAAAATCTCTGTCGCGGTGATGAATGTACTCATTCCCCGCGATACCGTTAATCCCGAGGGTGCGATCGCCTTCGCACTCTTTCTGACCAATCCCGACAATCAACTGGCCTTTTCCCAAGCGGCCAATACCCTACCCTCGACGCGGGAGACCTTGAACCACCGGTATTTTCAGGAGTTGGGACCCAACGCCGAGCCAGTCGATGAGGCCCGCATCATCAGTGCAGAACAATTGGAACGAGCCGAGGTTTTAATTCCCCCTCAGTCCAATGTCAACGACTTACAGGAAATCCTCTATGACAACTTACAGGCGGTGCTATTGGGGCAGAAAACCACTGAGGCGGCCCTCGCCGATGCTGAACAAGACTGGAATGCGATCGCCAGCTCTTTCAAGACTCCTTAAATTTTCCCTAGAATCTAGTCGAGAGGCGGATCTTTCGGGACATCCGTTTCCAATAAACCCGCTTGCGCCACCAGTCGCGGAAAAACCAGGACAAAATAGCCCATCCAAGCCGATAGGGGGATAGCCACAAGAACCGTCAGCCAAACCCGATGCAAAACCAACCAACTGGCCGCAATCAAGCCCAGGCCCGTCAACAGAATTGACCAAGGTTGACACCACCAAGGCTTATAGTGCCAAACCGTCGGAGTTGAGGTGCGATCGCCGTCAGACATAAAACCGTTGATAATTGCAGTGATAA
>LSZA01000028.1 GCA_001637315.1 Phormidium willei BDU 130791
TCTTAGACTTTTGACAGGAACGAATCGCACTCAAAATTCTACTTCTTACACCCGTCGCTGTAGGGGCGAAAAATTTTTCGCTACAATTTTGTACACTCTGCAACAAATCCTACTGTAGATCCAGAAGACCCAAGAAGTGTATAACAAAAGGACAACCCGATCGCCTGTTTCCCAAGATTTAACTCATGCTTGCAACCGTTGACAGCAGTTTTGTCTTAGACTGGTTGGCCGTCTTTGGCTACCTAACATTACTCATCATCGCCGTCTTTGGCGCTCTCTTTGCTGGCTCGAAGCGCTGAGACGAGACGTTGCACCTGCACCTGCTCAATTTTACCGCGACTGTTGCGGGGAATCCGCTCGATCGCCAACCAACATTTCGGATGTTTATAGGACGCTAACTGTTGCGAGAGGCGCGATCGCCCCTCCATGATAATCTCATCAGAGGACTCAGGCCGGGCCGGGACATACAGCGCCACCACCACCTCACCCCAATCCTCATCCGCCACCCCCAGCACACAGACATCCTCAATCCCCGGACTCTCTCGTAACACGGCTTCAACTTCAGCAGGAAACACCTTTTCCCCGCCACTAATCATCATCTGGCTTCCCCGGCCCACAAGATGCAGATAACCCGCCTCATCAAAATAGCCATAATCATCACTGACGAGTTCCCGAAGACTCGGTTGATCCCACTCAAATTCGCCATAATAGCCGCGCATCAAAGATTTAGCCCGAATCGTTAGTTTTCCGATTTCTCCGGGCTTAACGGGGCGGCCAGAGGCATCAGTGATGATAATTTCACTGTGAGGGAGGACTCGACCGCTGCTGCTGTTGCCCTCTAGGAACTCCCGAGGCTGTAGAGTTGCCACCTGAGAGGCGGTCTCCGTCATACCATAGGTTAAGGCTAAGGGCAGACGGTGCGATCGCCCCTGAGCCAACAACCCCCGCCAAGCTGGCCCACCGCCGAGCAAAATCCCCTCAAACCGTTGTAACCAAGCCGTCACCGTCGGATCAGCCAACAGTCGCTGTAACTGAGTTGGAACCAAGGAGATCCAGAACCGTTGCGGGTCAAATGCGGGCAATGCTCCCCCCTGTAACGCCTTGTAAGAGCCAAACACGAGCTGGCCCCCCGTCACGAGCGATCGCACCACCTGCATCAAGCCACTGACATGAAACAGGGGCAAGGTACAGTAACAGTTAATCTCTTGTTGCTTCTGTTGGCCCTGAATATGGTCGCGAAACCCCAACGCCGAGGCTACCAGCCGCTCCCAGGTATGAACCGCAAAGCGAATCCTCCCCGACGTTCCCCCAGTGGGAATCAGAATCGTCTCGGCTGGGGGCTGAGTCTGGGCGTTAGACCTCATATTTAGGGGAACTTGACCCCAGGCCAGATTCCAGTTCAATAGATCTTGTACCTGTTGCCATTCTCGGCGACGCCATTGGGGATTCCCGAGAACCAGGGGAACTCCCCGCATCTGAGTCGCCAAGAACCCAGCCAAAAACGCGATCGCACCCCTCTCGGCTAACAACACCACTGGCGACTGGGGATGATGATCCAATTCGTGCAGTTTCTGCTCCAGTCGCGCTTCTAACGCTGAGAACATCTCAGCCTCAGACCCAGCCTCAGAGCCAGCCTCAGACCTGTCAAATAGTCGAGAATAGTCCAGCAATCGATGCACGTCCCCGGCTATCCTTGCTCATCACGACGGCGCATCCGATTCACCCAAGCCAACTGCGAGAGGAAATACTGGGTCACCAGGGTGGGTTGTTCAGCCTCCATCAAGGCCCGCACCACAGCAACCCGAGTCGCGCCGCCGTCAAAGACTTGCGGGAGTCGGGTCATATCAATACCGCCAATGGCAAACCAGGGAACGGGACAGCGTTCAGCGGCATAGCGGACATATTCTAAGCCAGCGGCGGCTTTTCCAGCTTTCGTTGGCGTGGAATAGACGGGGCCAACCCCCACATAGTCGGCTCCTTCGGCTAAGGCTCGGCGCATTTCTTCGGGATTAGTGGTCGAACGACCGATAATCCGTTGGGAGCCAAGGAGTTGACGCGCGAAGGAGATGGGGACATCTTGCTGTCCTAAATGAACGCCATCGGCTTCAATGGCTAGGGCTAAATCCACGCGATCGTTGAGGATGAATAAGGCCCCATAGTCGTGACAGAGATGTTTGAGTTTTTGGGCGGTGTTGAGGCGCGTGACATCATCGGCATCCTTATCGCGATATTGCACCAGGGTCAGTCCCCCTTGCAGAGCCGCCTCGACAATCTCAAACAGGCGATCGCTCGGAGAGGTCACCAGATACAGGCAGGCTTGTTTTAAGGTTTGCTGCCGTTGGTGGGCCAGAAAGTGACTTTCTAGGGTATAAACTTGATATCGCATCTGTTTACAAGCATTGCCCATATCGACGTGGTAGAGCTTGCCGTATTCTTCTAAGACACGTAAGGCTTCTTCGACGCGACAGAGGTTGGCTTGTAAGACCTGTTCAACGCTCTCTCGCCGTTCTTCGCGAGGATGCGTCAGGTCAACGCCAGGGTCATCAGGGGTATTTCGGGCGGATCTGAGTTTGGCACTATGCCAACGGCCGAGTTCCTGGCGCATCTGCTTGCAGGTATCGGTTAATTCAGCGTTGTTTAATCCGAAACGACACCATTCTTCAACGATGCGTATGCCTTCGCGGGCGCGATCGAGGTTCGCGTCGAGGATGCGACAGACGGAGGGTGGAGTTAGGCTAGCGTCGGGGTGGGCTTGTCCTTCGATAGACATTGTTCCCTCAATGACAGTAGGTTCGTTCGTTTCCCGAGGGTTCATCGGCGGTGTTTTTGGTTGAGATAGGGTGTGGTTGAGGACATCAACCCGTTGTCTGTTGTTCACTGGTTTGGTTGTTGCGTTGTCTTGTACCTAGGATTTGCGTCTATGGGGTTATCACGTTTCCAATGGGGCGCGTTGGGGGCTGTCACTCTCACACTGGCGAATGGTATCACTATTGAGCCGGCGATCGCCCAATCGAGACCCAGGTTACTGGGGCAACTCTCGTCGCGCTCAGATGCGTCGGGGCGATCGTCTCAGGCTACGTTAGTCTTTGTCAATCCCACGGAGGGACGAGATCAGCCGGGTGGTGGCACGGAGGCGCAACCGTTGCGCACGTTAACCTATGCTCTGCGTCGCGCTCAAGCCAATACGGTGATTTTTCTCAGTCCGGGAACCTACAGCCGCGCTAATGGTGAAATTTTCCCGCTACGGCTACCCTCGGGGGTCACGCTCTATGGCAATCCGCCGCAACAGGGCCGGGGGGTGATCATTTCTGGTGGTGGTGAGGTGGAGAGTGCCTATGGTCTCCAGCATACGGCGATCGCAGCGGCGGATCGCTCTGGTCTGAATGGGGTGACGGTGAGCAATCCCCAGGGCCATGGAATTTGGTTGGAGTCTGGCCGTCTCTGGATTGTGAATAGTACGTTTGAGGGCAATGGTAATCAAGGGGTGGCGATCGCCCCGACGGCTGAGGCATCTTCCCAAGATAATCGTTTTGTCAATAATCGCGGCAATATCGGTCGTCTAGCAACTCGTTCGCGTCTGGGAGCGTCGGCTTCAGCTGCTTCAACTCCTGCTGAAATAGAGGCGACTGAAACCGAGTCTACTGGAACAGAGTCTACAGGGGAGGTTGAGATTCTCTCCTGGGGGAATGCCAGTGCTTTATCCATGCAGCAGCAATCGCCATCGGTGTCCTTTGATAAACCTCCACTGGCCTACCGGCCGCCGCGATCGTCCTATCAGGCGCCAATTTCGACTCGGGGGGAACTGCCGCCGCTTCCGGTTCCTGATGGGAATGTCCCCATCGGCGATCGCGGCCATTTGCCCGTACCGCCTACCACGGTCCTCTCGAACCGTCCCGGCGCACCTCCACCACCGCCAAGTTATGCCAGTGTTAATGTGCCACCGACACGCCTACAATTCCGGATTACGGTCACTCCCCGCACCAATACCGATCTCGAACTGGTTCAACTGTTGATGCCTGATGCCCTTACCCTACGCCGCCGTGATGGACGCATTACCCAGTCGGCCGCCTTCCGGCACCGCGATCGGGCTGAAGCGGTGTTGGATGAACTCCAACGCAATGGTATTCAGGCTTCGTTGCAATCGTTGGGAGATTAACCCCTGGGGGATTAACAATGGCCAATCATGGGTTGCATGGGCCAGACCATTGTAGGGGCGAAAAATTTTTCGCCCCTACGATATTTTTTGCCCCTACAAGAAGGGTTTAATCAGCCATATCTCCCTCAAAACCCCATTTGGGGGACAAGTTACCGTTAATGTTCTGCCGCTTGTTCGACGGCCCAGGTAAAGGTTTGCAAAATCTGCTCTAGCATCAAATCATCCTGCAACGCCGAGAGTCGCAGATAGGGAAAACGGATTTCCGTGGGATTGGTGGGGAGGGCGATGCCAACGGAACTAAACTTCGATCGCAGTTCTTGCCAGGGTTCCGTCTGATTAAAGGGTGGCTGAGAACCGTAGTTTTGTGAGGATAATTCTAAACCGCCCCAAATGCCGATATTAAATAACTCACTGCCGATTTTGCCGCGATTGTCTTTGAAGTAGACACCAAACCCGCCATAGTTATCGCCTTTGCCCCATTGCACTTCAACATGGGGGACTTTTTCTTGCGCCCAGCCATAGATTTTTCGTGCCACTGTTGCCTCTTCTTCGCCCCGGCGACTGGCGAATTCTGGGAAAAATGATGTTTCGTCCCAACGACGGCGTTCACGGGTCGCGCTGGACTTTTTAAGACGAGCTTCGGCCGTTTGTCCGAGAACCCGAGGGACTAACAGACGTAGGGCCTCGGGAGAGTGATCGGCATATTGTTTGACTTCGAGGGCTAAGACTTCGGCGGGATCGACTTGTTCGTTGAGAAACTCGACCACTCGTCGCAGTTCCGGCGCGATGCGATCGGCGACAAAGACGAGGCGAATTTTGCCGGCTTGTAGATGGGTTTTGACTTTTTGCCAGAATCGTTCTTCACTCGCTTCTTCCCCTAAAAACTCCTCAAAGACTTCTTCGGGATCGCGGCCCTGTTCGCGGCAGTTGGTTTCAAACTGGGAAACAATGGTATCGATGGGCCAATAAATGCTGGCGTTGGCGGCGTAGTCTAACATCTGGCCAATGACTTCTTGGCGGATGCGACTGTTATCAATGCGTTTGACTTCAACTAGGGTGGGAATTGCGTTTTGGTCGATAAAGAGGCGATCGACGGACCAACGGCCGGCTCCGTCTTCCTCCGTGGGAATGGGAGTTTCTCGGCGAATCAGGAGCCAGTAGCGGGGGAGTGCTGTGTCAATCTGATCGCCGGCCAGGAGATTGGGATAGGTTTCTAGGAGTTCTTGGAGTTGTTCTTCGGACTCGTAAGCTTGCTCGCTCATTTCGACTAATTGCTCGTCGTCCTGAATTAGATAAATGCCTCCACCCATGAGTTAACCTCTATACCTTAGTTAAATTAGTTTGACAGTTAAATTAGTTTGACGTGACCTATACCGTTGAGGCTGTGTTTGGCTTGCTTATGAGGGGCTTGCTTGTGAGGGACTGATATCGTTGGGTTGGATCCTCGGCGATATTTTGATACCATCACCCCTCTGCAAGTCTTCGCCTGATTCCTGATTTACGTCTGATTTACGTCTGATTACAGGTGCTGATTACAGGTGCAATGTGCCTGAAAAGACAAAGGTGGCTGGTCCCGTCATGTACACCGATCCCTGACTCGACCACTCAATTTCCAAGTTGCCCCCGGGGAGTTCAACCGTGGTTGACCGGTCACAGTGTCCGGTTAGGACACCGGCGACGACTGAGGCACAAGCGCCTGTGCCACAGGCCAGCGTAGCACCTGCCCCGCGTTCCCACACCCGCATTTTTACGTAATTTCCCTGACTTACCTCAATAAACTCTGTGTTAATTCGTTGGGGAAACTGCGGATGATGCTCAAATTGAGGGCCAATCTCAGCTAGAGGAATCGCCGCTACGTTGTCGACAAAGACCACACAATGGGGGTTGCCCATGCTGACCGTGGTGACGTTCCAGGTGCGATCGCCGACGGTTAGAGGAACATCGACCACTTTCTCCGACTCAGGTTTGAGGGTGGTGGGGATTTGCCCAGCCAATAGACGCGGCTCTCCCATATCCACTGTAACCCGTCCATCGGCTTGGCGTTGGGGGGTCATGACCCCAGCTAAGGTCTGAATGCGGTAGGTGGCGTCCTCTTGGCCGTTGAGTTGGGCCGCAAATTGGGCGAGACAACGGATTCCATTACCGCACATTTCCGGTTCGGAGCCATCGGAGTTGAAAATCCGCATGGTGTAATCGGTTCCGTCTTGGCCCGGAAGTAAGAAAATCACGCCATCGGCGCCAATGCCAAAATTGCGATCGCAGATCTGTTTGGCTTGTTCAGGAGTCACCAGGGGGTCGTGGCTATGGCGGTTGTCGAGCAAGATGAAATCATTGCCTAAACCGTGATATTTCTGAAAGTCCAGGGTCGTCATTGTGGGTGAGTCCTTTGTCCGTCATGGGGGGGCGTTCGTCCCCTTCCACTTAAGGTGGTATGGTAGCCAATAATAGCAAATACCGGGCGATCGCAGCGATGCCCGCCACAGGCCATTCTAGTATCGGCGAGGAGACGGACTTATGGCGATTGAAATGGATACGAGTTTACCGAGCATTCGTTTCCTTCAACAGTACGTCAAGGAACATACCCCCCTTGAATTGCAAACGACGACCGGCGATCGCCTGATGGGACGAATTGCCTGGCAAGATCCAATTTATTTCTGTGTACTCGATGATGAGGGCCATCAGTACTTAGTCAACCGTCAATTGGTGGTGTATGTGAAACCAGTCACCGCTCCGGGTGAGGGCTAAAATGAGCAGTACCCGGATTTTGACTGGGCCTGCCCGTTGTTAAGTGTTAACTCTTAGGCGTGAGTCAACAACCCAACACCAAACGGATTACCGTTATGGTGTGGGCTTGAAAAACAGCCCCAGTTGACCAGTCTAAGTCCCCCGTGGACTACGTTATTGGCAAGTGTTAAAGTTCCTACCCTGGGATGCGTCGCTAGTTCCAGGCCCTAGAACCAAAGGATTAAACAGGTGTAACGGGTTAAGCCAGTGTCCTTTGGAGAGTACCGACCCATAACATTGACGAAGCGAACATGACCCAGAAATGGAGAATCCATGTCGAATTACGTTTTTGTGATAGACACAGACAAAACCCCTTGTGATCCAGTCCATCCCGCCCAAGCGCGATTATTACTGAACCAGAACAAGGCAGCCGTGTTTCGTCGATACCCCTTCACCATCATCCTCAAGGAGACACAAAATAAAAAACCCACACCTCTAACGGTCAAAATCGACCCCGGCTCCAAAACGACTGGACTTGCCATCCTAAGAGGGGAAGATGTGATTTGGGGAGCAGAACTATCCCACCGGGGGCAACAGATTAAAGCGAGTTTAGAGTCCCGCCGGGCGATTCGCCGGGGTCGTCGCAGCCGTAAAACCCGCTACCGCCCCGCTCGTTTCCTGAATCGCAAGAAACCAAAAGGATGGCTGGCGCCGAGCTTGCAACATCGAGTAGATACGACCCTGACCTGGGTTAACAAGTTAATCCGCTATAGCCCGATTGTCGGTATCACTCGAGAGTTGGTACGGTTTGACTTGCAGAAAATGGAGACCCCCGAAATCTCTGGAGTTGAGTATCAGCAAGGGGAATTGCAGGGCTACGAAGTGCGGGAGTACCTGCTGGAGAAATGGAATCGCCAATGTGCGTATTGTGGAGGAAGGGATATCCCTCTTCAGGTCGAGCATATTCAGCCAAAGGCAAAGGGAGGAACTAATCGTATTTCCAACCTCTGCCTAGCCTGTGAACCCTGCAATATCCGCAAAGGAACCCACGATATCAAGGATTTCCTTTCGGGTCAGCCAGATTTGCTAAGTCGTATCCTTAAGCAAGCCAAATCACCACTCAGGGATGCGACAGCGGTCAATTCCACCCGATGGGTCTTGTTTAATACACTGAAGGGAACAGGTTTACCTGTTATTACAGTACGTGGAGGTCAAACCAAATTCAATCGGACTCGACTTGGTTTACCTAAGACACACTGGCTTGATGCCGCTTGTGTGGGGAAGGTTAACTCACTCAAGCTCCTCACATCAAAACCTTTGCTAATCTCTGCAAAGGGACATGGAACCCGCCAGATGTGTCGGACTGATCGATACGGTTTTCCGTCTCGTTATGTTCCTAGGCATAAATTGGTCAAAGGCTTTCAAACTGGCGACATCGTCAAAGCGATTGTCACTCGCGGCAAGAAAGTCGGGGAGTATCTGGGACGAGTTGCCGTGCGCTCTCAAGGGTCCTTCAATATCACCACGAATCAAGGGTTGATCCAAGGTATCAGCTACAAATACTGTAAACATATTCACAAAAAGGATGGTTATTCTTATGTCGCATAACGGGTTGTTCCCCTTTTCCTCCCCACACCAAACGGATTACCGTTATGGTGTGGGTCTCCAAGGGGGTTGAGAGATGATACCCAACTCCTTTACCTCCTCCGTGGCCCAGCCTCTCTCGGCAGTTGTCGGGACTTGGGTGGTGATGAGCGCTCCGGCCCTGGCCCTAGAGATGCGAGTGTCACCCGAACAACCCCAGTTGGGGGAAACCCTCTCGGTGTTAATTGAAAGCGACGCTCCTCAGGCTCCCACCGTGACGGCTCGCGGACGCAGTTATCAAACCTTTTCCGTTGGAGAGAATCGCTACCGGGCCTTTATCCCAACCACTCCCCTTGACTCTCCGGGGCCATTCCCCATCAGTGCCAGTTCTGGGAACCAACGTCAAAGCCAAACTGTTTCTCTAGGCGATCGCCGTTTCACCATTCAAGAAATTTGGCTCTCGCCTTCGGTTAACGCTATTCAAGGCACGGATTACGAATTTGACCGCATGGATGCTTTCAAAGCCATTGTCACTCCTGAGCGGCTTTGGACTGGCTCTTTCCGTCATCCGAGTGACGGCTTCATCAGCACTCCCTATGGGGTTCGTCGCTACTATAACGGCGAGTGGGCCGAGAATTATTACCATCGTGGTTTCGATTACGCCGCTCCCATGGGAGCGCCGGTTGTCGCCACGGCTCGCGGCCGAGTGTCTCTCGTCGGGACTGTCTCTCAAGGCTTTGAACTTCATGGCAATAGTGTCGGTCTTGACCATGGCCAAGGTGTGACCAGTATTTATATTCACCTCAGTGAGATCAATGTCCGCGAAGGCCAGATGGTTGAAGCCGGAGAGATTATCGGCCGCATTGGGAGTACCGGTATCTCAACTGGTCCTCATTTGCATTGGGGACTCTATGTGAATGGGGAATCCGTTGATCCGGCTCCCTGGTTAAACTTGGGGTTAAAATAATTCCCCGTAACGGTTCACTCACCTCGATGTTTGGCCTCGATGTTTGAGGTGAGTGGGAGGGAAATCACCGGAATCTCAGACTTGACCTGAGAAAAAACAGTATAATCTCAGGGTTTCAGTTAAATTTTCCTGTTTCAGATCTCTGACAGACGGTGTGGTGATCCATTGCATCGATGTAGCAAGACGAACCGATAGCCGCTATGAGCATTGTCAAAATTGTCGAACAGGCCCTCTCGGACGGGTACTTAACCCCCGTCATGGAAGCCGAAGTGGGACGTATTTGTAATACGGCCTCAGAATTGTCTATTGAAGAATATATGTCCCTCGATCGCTTAATGGGGGCGCTTCTTACGGGTGACGTTGTGGTTTTACCCCGTAAGCAGTTTATTAATGTTATGGAGGAGTTAGTCTTGTCGGAGGCAATTACGAAAGTTGCCGAAATTGAAGCCAGCACCGATCGCACCCTGGATGTGGGCGATATTGCGGCCTATGCTCTCAATCGCCTCCCCCCCCTCTATGCCACCACGGAGGAAGGGGCCAATTTCCAGCGATCGCGGGCGCGAGAACAACTCTCGGATCTGATTAGTAAACAGGTCACTGATGCGATTGAGCAAAGTTTGGCCCATCCTGAGTTTTTCCCGGAACGTCAACTCTTGGGGAAAACCAATCCGAAAGAGGTGTTATCTCAGGTGAGTATGCTGTTAGAGGCCTATGCTGAAAATTTTGAGGCTGAAGAACAACAAGCTAAGGACTTCTAGGGGCCAAGACTTCTAGGGGCCAAGATTTCTAGGGGCCAAAATCAGGGCGATTTCCCTGAGGAGGCGATCGCTTAGGGACGGACAATCACTGGGGTTCCTGGCTCAACTTGCTCGTAAAGCTCACGAATATCCGAGTTAGACAGACGCAAGCAACCATGAGACACGGCGGCTCCAAGGTTTGACTCATCAGCAGTTCCGTGGAAGCCGATATACACCTGTCCATCGGTCCAAAAGCCAATCCAGCGATCGCCTAAGGGATTGGTTGGCCCTGGGGGAATCACCTCCCCCGTCAACGGATGCTCCCAGGCCGGATTTTTTCGAGTTTCGATCACCTCAAAGACTCCGGTGGGGGTCTCCCAACCCTCTCGACCGACAGCCAGGGGATAGTGATGTTGTGGCTGTTGATCGTGGTACACCGACAGGGTTCGCTGACTCAGAGAGACTTCTAAGTACAAGTCTTCGGGGACTTGTTCCTCGCGAGTTGGCTCGGTTGACAACGTCGTTGAGGACATTCGTGATGATGACTCGGAGATGAAGCGATCAAGGTTTTGCAGGTTGCTGGCCAACGAGACGCTAAACTCGGGAAAGCTTAGGTCTGAGCGGGTGGCGATCGCCGAGGAAATGGACTCAACCAGCCCCTCAGCCGGCTCGTCAGGATTCCCGGCCGACTCATTAGCTGACTCATTGGCTGACTCATTGGCGGCGAGATCCTCAAAAGAAGGATTTGATGTTTGAGTCTCGGGACCGACAAACTCCAATACCAGCAAGATGGCAGCACCTAAAAAACAGAGTAGGGAAAAGGCCTGAGCGATGGAAGGGGGCTGTCGCATGGGGTGACGGGCGTTCGATTGAGAACTGACAAGACCCGCAAGTTTGGGGTTTAGTGAAGCGGCCTCGGAGCTTGAGGGCTAGGATTAACGATAACTGAGTCGAGCGCAAACGGCGACTCGAATGATTGAGTCCAATGGCCCAGTCCAGGGAGACGTCAGGAAGCAGCGGAGGTCAGGCGAATGCGCATTATCAAAACCCACATCAAAACCCACATCAAAACCCACCATCAGACGCGATTCGAGTTTCAGGACCCGCGAGAGGCGATCGCCCCCAAAACTCAGGTCATTTGCGCTCATTCGTCCCTGGCCACAGCCCTCAATGTTCCCTACTGTTCCCTAGAGATGTTAGCCCGTCAACACTGTCAACAACAGGGTTGGCAGATTCTCTCACCCCTGATGGCTCATCAACGGCGTTTAGCCGTCGTCCGCGAGCAAGTCCAGGAACAACGACGCGATCCAACCTGGACTCAACCCCAGCCCAACGGGAGCCGCGAGGAAGACCTCAGCGCCCTAGAACGCCGCTTCTTGCCAGGGTTAACCAGTCTTTTGCGGTCTGACTTAGACTTGGCAGCTTTGGCGGCCATAACGCCCCATTCTTCGCCGCTCACGCTATTGTTGCACGTGACCCAGGCTTACTGCGATCGCCTCGAACGTGAGAAAAGCGTCGATCCAGCTCAAATTTATCCGCGAGCCGCCGGTCTACAACCAACGCCTCGGCCGCTCTGGGTTTGCGGCTATCCTGAATGGATTGATCGCCCAGGCCGGTTACGGTTTTTGAATGCGATCGCCGCCCCAGGAAGTTTCTTATTTCTGCCGAGTTCCCCGGAGTTAGATTTGCCCGGACAAGAGCAGGCGATCGCAGATTTGCAAGCTCTGGGTTGGACCCTAGAGACGAGTGAGGATGAGCCGTCCGCTTCAGCTCCCTCTAAGGCTTCCGCCTCTGCTATTTTCACCTCTACCCAGTCGTTGCCCGTTCATCATCGGCCAGCGGAGTCCTATGTGAATCAAGAGGAGGAAGTCCGAGGGGTCTTGCGTCAGGTGAAGCGGCTCTTGCATCAGGGCGTCGCTTCCCAGGAGATGGCCCTGGTCACGTGGGATGTGGAAGGCTATGACCCCATGCTGCAAGATATCGCCTGGGAGTATGAGTTACCCATCGCCTGCGATCGCCCCCGTTCGTTGCTCAAAACCCCCCTGGGCGCTTGGCTGCAAGGGCTGGTCGCGGCGCTGCGATCGCGCTTTGACTTCGAGGCGACGGCGGCTCTGTTACGACATCCTCTAACGCCCACGGCCTCCCACATCATTGGCCCGATTGACTGGGGGCGAGTCCGCCGTCAGCATCCTCACACGGGCCAGGGTTGGCGGGACTGCGGGGCGCAGTTAACGGCCCTAGAGGGATGGACGCGCGGCGATCGCTCCACCTGGATCGCCCGCTTGCAAGAGCTTCTGGAGTCTTGGCAGCTCGAACCACGTTGTCAGAGTCATCCGAGCGATCGCTTGGCCTGGTCGTCTCTACAACAAGGCTTACAGCATCTGGCTCAAGCGAAACCTCAACGTCTGACCCTAGAACAGTTCACTCAGGAACTACTTGACACTCTGTCTTGGCTGCGGGTGACGCCTGAGCCGTCTGAGGGGGCGATCGCGGTCCGGTCTCCTGAGGCGGTCTTGGGGGCGAGATATGGTTATCTCTGGGTCTTGGGGGTCGCCGATGGGATGATTCCGTCTC
Source organism: Phormidium willei BDU 130791 (assembly GCA_001637315.1). Classification (GTDB taxonomy): domain Bacteria; phylum Cyanobacteriota; class Cyanobacteriia; order Cyanobacteriales; family Geitlerinemataceae; genus Sodalinema; species Sodalinema willei. The sequence goes on from LSZA01000028.1 coordinate 12,743, forward strand.
CTCTCGGGTCTGATCCGCTCTTAGATCTATACCGCCGCAAACAGCTTCGGAGACAGGGGTTTGCCATTGAAACGGCGTTCACTCTAACGCAACGACAATTATTCGTGTTTCGCGATCTTTTCCGGGTGGCCGGGGAACTTTATCTCTCGTATCCTCGGCAAATTAAGGCGACTCCTCGGCAGCCGAGTCCTTATCTGGCTCGCTTTAACATTGCGGTACAAGCCGCTGATGATCCTGGGGCGATCGCCAGTTGGCAGGAACTACGTCAACGGGGGTTACGACAACAGGAATTACGACAACAGGGGTTACCAGAGGACCCGGTGTTGTCTCATGCGGCTCGCAGTTGGGCTATTGAATACCGTCGTCATCAGGGTCGTCGCCAAAGCCAGGGGGGCGATCGCTTTCAGGGTCTGACGGAGATTCCCCTCGATCTCCAATCTCACTGTTTTAGCGCCTCTCAATTGACTCATTTGGGCCAATGTGGGTTTAAATGGTTGGCTGGGGATTTGCTCAAGATTCGGGAATTGGCTGAAGCGGAGACGGAGTTGTCGGGGCGGGTTCGGGGTAAGCTTTACCACAAAACCTTGGAATTGGCAACCCAAAAGGCCTTAGAGACGCGATCGCCGGATTGGCGTGAGGCTCTGTTGCAGCATTTAGAGGCCGCCTTTGAGGAAGCCGAAGCCTTGGAACAGTTACCGGAGTTAGCCGCCTGGGGAGCGCGACGGAAGGAGCATTTGCAACGATTGCACCGCACGGTTTCTCAAGCGTCTTTTCTCAGCGACGACAGCCAAATTGTGGCGACGGAACGGTCGTTTGAGGGAGAGTGGTATGGGTTTCGGGTGCGGGGACAGATCGATCGCCTCGATCACACCCCCAAGGGCCATGTTGTCATTGAGTATAAGAGCCGCTCAAGTCGGCCCACCCGTGCCAAGAGTGACCAGGGAAAGGCGGATTTAGATGTCCAGCTTCCTCTCTATCAGGATCTCGTCGCACAACAACTTCAGGAGGAGAATCCCACGGAGTTGGCCTCAGTCGAGGCCTATTACTATTCTCTAACCAAAGGTCAACCCCTGGGGAAACGTAATAAGGTCGATCGCGCGGCTCTCGAACGGTTCAGCGATCGCCTCAAAACTTATCTCAAGCAAGGCGACTATCCTGTTGAACCGGATCATCAGCAGTCTGCGTGTCAGTATTGTCCTCATGATGTCATCTGTCGCAAGAGTTGAACTGAGGATTACACTCACGCTTGCTAGGTCAGTGATGATATTTTTGTCGATATCTTGTCTTCTCGACCGGCTGCTATATAATTGAGGCAATCGAGGCTATCACTATTGACTAATCTTGTCAATTTTTTGCACCTATGGGTAAAAAAAAGAAAAAAGATAAGGCGCATCAAAGCCTTATCAATACTGTTGAAGCGAAAACAGCAGAGGCCCAGACCGACGCTAACTTTCATGATTCTATGACTTACCAACCCTCAAAGCCGACTAAAAAACTTCCTAAAAAAGTTTATAAATCTGAACTAAAGCGACTTCAAATTGAACTGGTTAAGTTACAAACTTGGATTAAAGAAAAAGGCTTAAAAGTTGCCATTATTTTTGAAGGACGTGATGCCGCTGGTAAGGGGGGGACTATCAAGCGTATTACTGAATCCCTGAACCCCCGTATTTGCCGCGTGGTGGCGTTGGGAACCCCGACGGAGCGGGAGAAAACCCAATGGTATTTCCAGCGCTATGTCCCCCATTTACCCGCCGCTGGTGAGATGGTGTTGTTCGATCGCAGTTGGTATAACCGGGCTGGGGTTGAACGGGTGATGGGTTTTTGTAGTGAAGAGGAGTATTGGGAGTTTCTACGCTCTTGCCCCGAGTTTGAATGTATGCTAGTGCGATCGGGAATAATCTTGATTAAATACTGGTTTTCGGTCAGTGATGAGGAGCAAGAGAAACGATTTCAAGCTCGCATTGATGATCCGACGAAACGCTGGAAACTGAGTCCGATGGACTTAAAAGCTCGGGAAAAATGGGTCGAATACTCGATCGCTAAAGATGAAATGTTTGCGCATACCGATATTAAGCGATCGCCCTGGTATGTTGTGGATGCTGATAACAAGAAACGCGCCCGTCTCAACTGTATTCATCACATCTTGACGATGATTCCCTATGAGGATCTGACCCCAGATCCCATTGAACTCCCCGAACGTCAAGAAGATATTGGCTATTTACGGCCGCCCAAGAGTAAGCAAACCTTTGTTCCGAATTATTATTAAGAGGCGATTAACATTAATTCACTGCCCCAGTTCAGTCCCTGAATCTAGGTGCGCCCGCCTTGACTTCTGCCGACTCCTCTGTCTTGACGTCTTGACAGGGGAGGTTGACTTGGGTTAACGTTCGTGTTGCTCTTGGACGGTGTGAAAGCTGGCAAACATATCGAAGAGGACGGCTACAAAGCTAAAAGAGAAGCCAAGCCAGAGTAGTCCCTGTAGGGGATGGCCTGTACCAAAAACCGCCAGAAACTCAAGCAGCCAATGTAACCCCGCATGACCGAGTTGGGTACAGAGTGGGATATAACTCATAACGAACAGGGCTAAAGCTCCTGCTGCAAAAACCAAACCCGGTAACATAAAGCTGAAGACCGTGGTTAGACACAAAGAGCGGAGTCGGGAGAGGTGAGTTGGGAGACAGAGGTTAGATAACATGGGATGTAACTGCACAAGTAGGAAAATTGTCAAGGGCTATCGATCTCGAATGTTCTTACCTTAATCGCGATCGCCGCCGAGATCCCAAAACTGTATAAATCTTAAATAAACCTAAAGAAACTTGGTATTTTGTGTAACGTTACCTTGCAGTGTGTTCGTTGTTGTTATCGTTTTGGCGCAGAACCCTTGTATAAGAAACTCATCCCAAGCAGCCTAGCCAAATGGGGCCAGCGTCTACTCGCCGCTATCCTCCTCGGTGGACAAGTGGTCATCCATCTCGTGATGGGGCTAGTCAGCGGTAAAATTCACCGCCGTAACACCATCGAACAGATGGCCTTCGTCGGCCCTCAATCCTTACTCATCAATACCATCACCGCTGGGTTCGTGGGGATGGTGTTTACGATTCAGGTGGCGCGGGAATTTCTCAACTTTGGGGCGGGTTCGGCGGTGGGAGGGGTTCTAGCCGTAGCCCTGGCCCGGGAGTTGTCACCGGTGTTGACGGCGGTGATTGTGGCCGGGCGAGTGGGGTCAGCGTTTGCGGCAGAAATCGGGACTATGCAAGTGACTGAACAGATTGACGCTCTCTATATCTTACGAACAGACCCTATCGACTATCTCGTTATTCCTCGGGTCATCGCCTGCTGTATCATGGTGCCAATTTTGACCCTATTTTCCCTAATTATTGGCATGGCCGGCGGGTTACTCATTGCGACGAGTCAATATAGCATCGCTCAGTCGGTATTCCTCGAATCAGCTCGCAACTTTATGGGGGTGACCGACCTTCTCAATGCCACCATTAAAGGAGGGGTCTTTGGAGGATTGGTGGCTATTATCGGCTGTAGTTGGGGTCTAACCACTTCTGGAGGGGCGAAAGGAGTCGGAGAATCGACGACAACTGCTGTCGTGACAGCCCTGATGGCAATCTTTATTACGAACTTCTTTCTCTCCTGGGTCATGTTCCAAGGGATGGGAACGGCCTCGCTGACCTTATAGTAAGGGACAATTGATTGTGGACGCTTCTTTGGCCCCCTCGCCCCTCGTGTCATGGCTGAAGCCGTGACACGCACTCTGGGCGGCTCTGCCGCCTGTACTCGGGAGGCAGAGCCTCCCCAAAGCCATGACTTGGCAGAGCCAAGTCACGAGGAAGGAGTCACGGGGAACGACGAGGAACAATGGTTTGATTAGGGTCTAACTGGATTCCGTATCATTCAAATTATTCAGCGCAAATTGTTAATTGTTAATTGTTGATTTACACTGATGTCTGTTTCTAAAAAACATCCATTCCAACGCCTAATCCAATATACTCATTCCTATCAAAAAGAGATTTGGAAAGCTGCAACTTGTTCCGTTCTTAATAAAATTTTTGACCTAGCTCCTCCAGCTTTAATTGGCTTGGCGGTAGATATTGTGGTTCAGCAAGAAGACTCCTTTTTAGCGAGTCTGGGACTTGAATCAATTTTGGCGCAACTGGTGGCTTTATCCCTGCTGAGTTTTGTGATTTGGGGGTTTGAGTCTCTATTTGAATATGCCTATCAGCGGCTGTGGCGCAATTTAGCCCAGGCAATTCAACATGATTTTCGTCTCGATGGCTATCGTCATTTACAACAGATGGAACTGTCGTTTTTTGAAGAACGCAGTACTGGTGCGTTGATGGCGGTTCTCAATGATGATATTAACCAGTTGGAGCGGTTTTTAGATCGCGGTGCCAATGAGGTGTTACAAGTGCTGACTACGGTGATTGTGATTGGGGGGGCATTTGTGATGTTAACCCCCAATGTTGCTCTGTTAGCATTGCTGCCCATTCCTTTTATTCTGTGGGGTTCCATTAGTTTCCAGAGACGTCTTGCACCGCGTTACTCGGCTGTTCGTGAAACGGTGAGTGATCTGAATTCTCAGTTATCCAATAATTTGACGGGAATTACGACGATTAAAAGTTTTACAGCCGAAGAGTATGAAGCGGAGCGAATTAACCAACTCAGCCATGAGTATTCTCGCACAAATCGGCGGGCAATCGCCCTCAGTGCGGCGTTTGTTCCACTGATTCGGATTATCATTTTAGTGGGGTTCACGGCGATTTTGTTACTCGGTGGGTTAGACGCCGCAGCGGGAAATTTAGCGGTGGGAACCTACAGCACAATGGTGTTTCTCACTCAACGGTTATTGTGGCCTCTCACACGTTTGGGGGAAACTCTAGACTTGTATCAGCGATCGCAGGCCTCAACCCGACGACTGTTCAAACTCCTCGATACTCCCATTACCCGACATCCTGGCTCAACTCCTTTACCCGTCGAACAGGTTGAGGGGGATATTTCTCTCGACTCCGTCACCTTTGGTTACCACGATCGCCAACCCGTCATTGAGAATTTCTCTCTCTCCGTTGCGGCGGGACAAACCATCGCCATTGTGGGAGCAACTGGATCAGGAAAAAGCACAATTGTCAAGCTATTGTTGCGACTTTATGAAATTAAATCGGGTCGCATTACTCTCGATGGTTTAGATATCCAAGAAATCCGCTTAGATCACTTACGCCGCGCTATTGGTTTAGTCAGTCAGGAGGTATTTTTATTTCATGGAACTGTGGCTGAGAATATCCGTTATGGGAGTTTTGAAGCGACGGATGACGATGTGGTTGCAGCGGCGACGATCGCTGAAGCGCATCGTTTTATTTGCGAGTTACCCCAGGGATATCAAACCACCATTGGTGAGCGGGGTCAAAAACTCTCAGGAGGACAACGACAACGGTTGGCGATCGCCCGAGCAGTCCTTAAAAATCCTCCCATTTTGATTTTAGATGAAGCCACCTCAGCGGTGGATAACGAAACCGAAGCGGCGATTCAGCGCTCCCTGGAGCATATTACTGAGAATCGCACCACGATCGCGATCGCACACCGACTTAGTACCATCCGCAATGCAGACTGTATTTATGTCATGGATCACGGCAAAATTGTTGAGCAAGGCTCCCATGAGCAACTGGTGCAACAATCGGGAATTTATGCCAGCTTATGGACAGTCCAAATGGGAGAACTGATCCACCACTAACTCCTCTCCGTTTCCTAGTCCCGAGTTTCGGTTCCCTTTCGCTCCCCTGATACCCCCCTGATACCATAGAAGTGAACCGTTAACCCTCCTATTATTATGAACGTTTTGAGTTTGTCGGCGACCTTTCCCTATCCGCCAAGTCGGGGCGGAACCCAAGTGCGAACCTTTAATTTATTGAAGTATTTAAATCAGTATCATCCCGTCACCGTCGTCACCCAACGTCAGGAAGGAGTCAGCGATGAGGAGATTGAGGCCTTGCGCGGCTATGTAAGCGAGTTGGTCGTGTTTGAGCGTCCACCGATTGTAGACAAGAGTCTGTTGCAGAAGGTGCGCCGCTTTAGTGGCTTTTTTTTGGGGGGAACACCGCCGAGTGTCTTGTCTTATTACTCGCGGGAGATGCAAACTTGGGTCGATGAGGCGGTGGCGTCAGGGAACTATGACGTGCTCACCTGTGAACATAGCGTCAATGAAACCTTTGTGAGACCCCATTGGGGCGATCGCCTTAAAACGGTGGTGAATGTCCATAGTTCGATTTTTGGCACCTGTCGCCAACAACTCGAAACCGAAACCGCTGAACGTCCCCTACGCGATCGCCTCAATTTACCCCTACTGTACCGTTATGAGAATCGCTATTGTCAGAAATTTAGTCATATCATCGCCACCACCCCCGAAGATGGGGCTCAGATGAAACAGTTTAACCCCGACAGTTGCATGATGGTGATTCCCAATGGGGTGGATGTGGGGTTGTTTCCCATGCGATCGCATGATCCCGGTGGTCATCGCCTCATCTTTGTCGGCGCGATGGACAATATCGCTAACATCGACGCCGTGACCTTTTTAGTCAAGGAGATTTATCCCCAGGTGCGATCGCGTTATCCCGATACGACGCTGACCCTGGTGGGATCGAATCCCGTTCCCGAAGTGCAACAACTCGCCACGGTTCCCGGTGTCACGGTAACCGGACGAGTTCCCTCGATGTCCGACTATCTCCATGAGGCGACGGTTTGTGTGGTGTCGATGCGGATTGGCTATGGGATTAAAAATAAAACCCTCGAAGCGATGGCTGCCGGAACACCCATTGTCGGGAGTGATGCCGCCTTAGAAGGCTTGCAGGTTGATGATGAGAATGGGTCTCAGCGGGCTTTGCGGGCCAATGACGTAGAGGAGTACGTGCAGGCGATCGGCCATCTGTTTGACAACGAATCCCTGCGTCAAGACCTCTCCCGCAACGGACGCGCCTATGTCCAAGACCAATTTACCTGGGAACGGGCCGGACAGCTTTACGAACGGGCGATCGCCGCTGAGAGAGGGGTTTGCCCAGGAACCTGAGCCTCATGGTAGTCTAGGAGGCAGACAGAACTCTAAAATTCAACGATAACCACAATCATTGCCGGCAGGACGCATCAATCGTCCCTTTAAACGGCTGAATACCCACTTTGATATCCCAACTTGATCACTCAGTTTGACGTTCTTAAGGCAGATCCCACCCACTCGGTTAGTTAGAGTCTGGCTAATCAGGGGGGACCGTTGAGTGACCATTCCTCAGGACTGCCCAGAAACTGTATGATTTGGACAAAAACGTAATTTAATAAGGAGTGCTTATGCGAGCAGTGTTAATGGCTGGAGGATCAGGAACACGCCTACGTCCCCTGACTTGTGACCTTCCCAAGCCGATGGTGCCAATCCTAAATCGCCCCATCGCCGAGCATATCCTCAATCTTCTCACCCGTCACGATATTACAGAAGTTATTGCAACGGTTCATTATCTCCCCGATGTGATGCGGGATTATTTCCAGGATGGGAAAGATTTTGGCGTTCAGATGACCTATGCGGTTGAAGAAGAACAACCTCTGGGAACCGCCGGTTGTGTCAAGAACGTTGAAGACTTGCTCGATGATACCTTTGTCGTCATCAGTGGTGATGCCATTACAGATTTTGATCTGCAAGAGGCGATCGCCTTCCACCGGGAAAAAGGCTCCAAAGCCACCCTAGTCCTCAAACATGTTCCCAACCCCATCGAGTTTGGGGTTGTGATTACGGATGAACAACAGCGGATTGTCCGCTTCCTGGAGAAACCTTCGGCTTCTGAGATTTTCTCGGATACCGTCAACACCGGGACTTACATCTTAGAACCCGAAGTTCTCCAGTATTTGCCCCAAAACCAAGAATGCGACTTCTCCAAAGACCTATTTCCGACGCTTTTGGATAAAGGAGAACCCTTGTATGGGTACATCGCCGAGGGTTACTGGTGTGATGTGGGCCATCTCGAAGCCTATCGTGAGGCTCAGTATGATGGCTTACACCGTCAGGTGCAAATGACGTATGCGTATGAAGAACGCGAATCCGGGGTTTGGGTCGGACAAAACTCCTTCATCGATGACAGTGTCAAGATTAAGGCCCCGGTTTTGATTGGCGAAAATTGCCGCATTGGCCCCCGTACCAATATCGAACCGGGAACCGTCATTGGGGATAACGTCACCATTGGCGCTGATGCGGATCTCAAACGGCCCATCATTTGGAATGGTGCCATTATTGGCGATGAAGTGCATTTAAGGGCCTGTACGATTTGTCGGGGGACTCGGGTCGATCGCCGGGCGCATATCCTAGAAGGGGCCGTCGTTGGACCGTTGTCGATGATTGGGGAAGAAGCTCAGATTAGCCCTGGTGTGCGGATTTGGCCGAGTAAGAAGGTCGAGTCAGGGGCGATTTTGAATATGAACCTGATTTGGGGACAAACGGCGCGGCGGAATCTGTTTGGACAACGGGGGGTGAGTGGCTTAGCGAATATCGATATCACCCCGGAATTTGCGGTTAAGTTGGGGGCCGCCTATGGGTCGAGCCTCAAGCAAGGGGAACAGGTGGTGGTGTCACGGGATCAGCGCAGTATTTCCCGCATGGTATCGCGATCGCTGATTGCAGGCATTATGTCGGTGGGGGTGAATGTGCAGAACTTACAGGCGACGGCGATTCCTCTGTCGCGATCGTTTGCTCGCGCCTCCCGCAATGGGATGACCTCTCGGCCAACCATCGCTGGTGGGATTCATGTTCGCATTCACCCAGATCGCTCGGATTCGATTCTGATTGAGTTTTTTGATGCTAATGGTATTAATATCACCAAGTCGAAAGAGAAGAAAATTGAAGGCGCTTATTTCAAAGAGGATCTCAGACGGGCGCAAATTGCTGAAATTGGTGATATGACCTATCCGAGTCAGGTGTTGGAGATGTACAGCACGGGCTTTGAGAAACTGCTCAATGTTGAGGCGATTCGCCACAGCAACAGTAAAATCGTCATTGATTACGCCTATGCGGTGTCAGGGGCGATTCTACCGATGTTGTTGGCGAAGTTTGGTAGTGATGCGGTAGTCCTGAATGCGAGTCTCAATCAGATGGCCCTGGCGAATGAAGAACGGGAAACTCTGTTGACGCAGTTGGGCCAGGTGGTGGAAGCCTTGCGGGCGAATTTTGGCGCTCAGGTGTCGGCCAATGGGGAGCAGTTTATTCTCGTGGATGAGTCGGGATTACCGATTCGGGCTGAACAACTGACGGCGTTTATGGTCAATATGATCTTGACGGCTCATCCTCGGGGAACGGTGGTGGTTCCGGTGCATACCTCGAGTGCGGTTGAACAGATTGCTCGTCGTCATGATGGCCAGGTGATTCGTACTAAGGCTAATCCGACGGCGTTGATGGAGGCCTGTCATACGAATCCCAATGTGGTTTTGGGGGGCAGTGGGGAAATGGGCTTTATTTTCCCCCAGTTACACCCCGGTTTTGATGCGATGTTCTCGATTGCGAAGTTGATTGAGATGGAAACCCTGCAAGGGCGATCGCTTGGACAGATTCGCGCGGAACTCCCTCGTGTGTATCACCGCTGTCAGACGATTCGTTGTCCTTGGACGGCGAAAGGGGCGCTCATGCGCCATATGGTAGAAACTCATTCAGCCGATCGCATTGAGTTAACGGATGGGGTGAAGGTGTGTGAACCTCAGTCGGATAACTGGGTGTTGGTGTTACCGGATGCGGGTGAGCCTGTGGTGCATATTTTTGCCAATGGGGACGATCGCGATTGGGTGGATCGGATGCTTCTGGATTATCGCGCTCGGATTCAGAAGTTTGTTGAACAGCAACAGGGAGGACAGAATTTACCTCTTGATGAGATCTAGTCAGGTCTGAGCGTTGGCAAACTGAGGTAAGCTAGTAGGCTGAGGACAGCCACGACCTTTTGGGTCAGGGAGTCCTCGCCTCGCTGCCTTGGGTCGCTCTCGGGATGTCCGCAATTTTGAAGAGTTTAGTGTAATGAATAGCTGTATTTTGATGGCGGAGATTGTCCAAGATCCGCAACTGCGATATACGAGTGATAATCAAACGGCGATTACGGAGGTGCTGGTGCAGATTGATCCTCTGCGGGATGGTGATCCTCCTGAAACGCTGAAGGTGGTGGCTTGGCGTAGGCTGGCTGAGGCGGTTCAAGAGAATTTTCATCGCGGCGATCGCGTGGTGATTGAGGGACGTTTGGGAATGGTTGTGTTTGATCGCCCTGAGGGGTTCCGGGAGAAACGGGCCGAGGTGACGGCGCAACGGATTCACATTCTTGACCGCGCGGCGGCGGGTTCGTCTGGAATGGCCCCGGCGCCGACGGCGGCGGTTCCGGCGCCAACTCCGGTGACGCCGATGAATGCACCGGCGAATCCACCGATGAATCCAGCGGCTCCGGCCCCCTCGCCTGATGAACCGTTGTCGGATGATATCCCGTTTTAGGTGTTAATGCTTGAGTTTAATCTCGTTGATGATGATACAACCCCCTCTCTGCCCGTTTCGGGGTGGGAGAGGGGGGTAAAGGGGGTTGTGACTCCTGAGATTATGGCCCAGTTTCAACGCTTTTATGAGGCGGTGGTGCAGGGAAATCGTCAGGTGAATCTCACCCGTATTCTGGAGCCGCTGGATTTTTGGGAGAAACATCTCTGGGATTCGTTACGGGGGGTGGCGCCGTTTCTACGGGGTGAGTTCTCGTTACCGCCTCAGCCTCGGGTGGTGGATATTGGTTCTGGTGGCGGTTTTCCGGGGATTCCTTTGGCGATCGCTCGCCCCGATTGGTCGTTCACGCTCGTGGATTCGACTCAGAAGAAGGTGCGCTTTCTTCAGGCGGCGATCGCCCATTTGGGTTTGTCTCAGACGCAGGCGATCGCGGGCCGCGCTGAGACGCTGGGGGCGTTACGTCCCTATCGGGGCAGTTATGATTTAGGACTGTTGCGAGCTGTCGCCTCTCCCTCGGTTTGTCTGCGCTATGTTCGGCCCTGGTTGAAACCCGGCGGCTGGGTGGTGCTGTATCGCGGCCAATGGCGCGATGAGGAACAGCAGGATTTACAGCCGGGGTTATCAGGGTTTGAGTTGGTCACGATTGATGGGTTTGTGACTCCTGAAACCCAAGCGACTCGCCATGCTGTGATTTTACGACGCCGCGACCGTGATGCTTAATCGGCTATTGAGGTTGATGATCACCTGTTGATTGACAGTTATTCATCAACATCAGAAACAATAAAGTGTTTGTCAGTCGGTCACTTTGTTCGCTACCGTAGTCCTACCTGATGTGACTAAATCCTTGAGGTTGCCGCAGGTTTGGGGCGGGTTGGACTCGGTTGAGCATGATGGAGTCTTGCTGAACTTGGGCGATATCCTGTTTCATGTCTAACCAGGCTCGCAGACATTCTTGCTCCCAGAGGCGACAGGTTTCGCTGAGGTGCTTCTGGGAGTGAGGAGCGGTGCGGGTGACGGGGGTAGAGGTAACCATGGTAACCAGATTCTGTCCGAGAGGTGGCGAGGATAGATCCGTAAATCTACTTATTTATATCTTCACTCAGGACTAGGCTAAATCCGGAGAGCTGACTCGGATCGCCCCCAAATTTAGATAAATTTTGCGGATCAACCCGGTTAGAATTAGGGGTCGGTGGGACTCTTTTCGGGATTTTTTGCTCTTGGTGTCGCTTTTTTCGTGATTTGTAACGGATTGCAACATATAATGAGAATCGGGCAAATTGTTAAGTTACGGAGAGGTTAGTAACGTTAATGCGAGTTGCGATCGCCGGAGCCGGTTTAGCAGGACTATCCTGTGCCAAATATCTCGTTGATCGGGGTCATACCCCCATCGTCTTAGAGCGCCGCGATGTCCTCGGGGGCAAAATCGCCGCCTGGAAGGACGAGGATGGGGATTGGTATGAGACGGGGCTACATATCTTTTTCGGGGCCTACCCCAATATGTTGCAACTGTTTAAAGAACTTGAGATTGAAGATCGTCTTCAGTGGAAAGAACACACGATGATCTTCAATCAGCCGGAAACTCCGGGAACTTACTCACGCTTCGATTTTCCAGATCTCCCGGCTCCAGTGAATGGCCTGGTGGCCATTCTGCGTAACAATGATATGTTGACCTGGGGCGAGAAAATTCGCTTTGGGATTGGCTTGCTGCCGGCGATCATCAAGGGACAGCGTTATGTCGAGGAGATGGACCAGTATTCCTTCTCAGAATGGTTGAAGCGTCAGAATGTCCCTGAACGGGTTGAGAAAGAAGTTTTTATCGCGATGTCCAAAGCGTTGAACTTTATCAATCCTGATGAAATTTCAGCGACCATTATTTTGACAGCCTTGAATCGTTTTTTACAGGAGAAAAACGGTTCTAAAATGGCATTTCTCGATGGTTCTCCCACGGAACGGCTATGTGAGCCATTAGTCGAGTATATTGAAGCACGCGGGGGTCAGGTGCGGCTGAATGCGCCTCTGAAACAGATTCAACTCAAAGACGACGGAAGCGTTGAGAACTTCTTGATTCGGGGCTTAAATGGAGCCGCTGATGAGGTGCTAGATGCTGATATTTATGTCTCGGCGATGCCCGTTGACCCCTTGAAGCTACTACTTCCGGACTCCTGGCGAGGCTTAGATTACTTCAAGCAACTCGATGGACTTGAGGGGGTTCCGGTGATTAACCTACATCTGTGGTTCGATCGCAAACTCACTGACATTGATCATCTGTTGTTCTCCCGTTCGGACCTGTTAAGCGTGTATGCTGACATGAGCAATACCTGTCGGGAGTATGCCGATTCAGATCAATCTATGTTGGAGTTGGTGCTGGCCCCAGCCGAGGACTGGATTGGTAAATCCGACGAGGAGATTGTGGCCGCCACCTTGGCGGAGTTGGAACAACTGTTCCCTCAACATTTTGGGGGTGAGTCTCCGGCGACCCTGTTGAAGTCTCATGTGGTGAAGACGCCCCGCTCAGTGTATAAGGCGACCCCCGGTCGTCAGCCACATCGCCCCGTGCAACGGACTCCTGTTGAGAACTTCTATTTGGCTGGGGATTTCACCCTGCAACAGTATCTCGGGAGTATGGAAGGTGCTGTGCTTTCTGGTAAGCTGACAGCGCAGGCGATCGATACCGATCTCCAAACCCATGGTTCCACTCCGGGAACTTCTGCCCAATCTTTGACTGTCGAGCCTGCGACGAATGCTGCAACTGCCTAAATCCCCGCCCAAGGTCACCATGCGCCTGTCACTTGAGGAGGCTTACGAGGAATGCCGTCAAATCACCGCCAAGTATTCCAAAACGTTCTATTTGGGAACGCGGTTGATGTCCGAAGCCAAACGCCGCGCCATCTGGGCAATTTATGTCTGGTGTCGCCGAACTGATGAGCTGGTTGATGGCCCCGACGCGAAGCAAACCACCCCTGAAACTCTCGATCAGTGGGAGGCCCGTTTAGAAGCTATTTTTGCGGGAAATCCCCAGGATGAGTTGGATTTGACGTTGACGGACACTCTGCAACGGTTTCCTCTGGACATTCAGCCGTTTCGGGACATGATAGAGGGCCAGCGGATGGATCTCTATCGCAGTCGTTATGAGACGTTCGAGGAGTTACAGCTCTACTGTTACCGAGTGGCGGGAACGGTGGGCCTGATGTCAGAGTCCGTGATGGGCATTAATCGCACCGCGTCAACAGCGCCTTGGGCTGATGGCCCCTATCATCCGACTCAGGAGGCGATCGCCCTGGGGATTGCGAATCAGTTGACGAATATCCTGCGGGATGTGGGGGAAGATGCTCGACGGGGGCGGATTTATTTGCCCCTAGAGGATTTGGCTCTGTTTGACTATACGGAACGGGATTTGTTGGAAGGGGTGGCTGATGAGCGTTGGCAGGCCCTAATGCAGTTCCAAATTCAACGGGCTCGTAAGTATTATCTGGAGGCGGAACAGGGGATTAGTGATCTCAGTCCCGATGCGCGTCTACCGGTTTGGGCGGCGACGATTCTCTACAGTAATATTCTGACGGAGATTGAGCGCAATCACTATAACGTGTTTGAGCAACGGGCCTATGTTCCAGGTTGGCGCAAGGCCCTCTGTTTGCCGGTGGCTTGGTTACGCGCCCAGGCCCTTTAGGAACAAACTCTGTTCCCTGTTCCCTATTCCCTGTTCCCTATTGCCCATAATACTCTTCCCAAAGAGCGTTAAAGGGAGGTGAGGCAGGGAAGGGCTGGGGGTTTTGCAGGTTATTCCAGGTAAATGGCGCATTCTTGGCGGCAGATAGCCAGAGAAAGCGTTTGGCGCGAGTCATGGCGACATAGAAGAGACGATAGTCTTCGGCTTTTTGGAGTTGTTCGGCCAGTTGCCAATAGTCGTCGTAGCTTTGGCAGTTTGGTGCGGCTTCGTTGTCTGGTTCGTTGTCTGTGGCGTCTCGATTCCAGAGATGTTGGCGGATTTGTCCTCGGGCGACTTCGTCGAGGCTGAAGTGGCCGAGAAACTGCATTTGGGGCTTGACGTAGGGTTTTCCGGGGATGTTGTTTTCTTGTAGGAAGGGGATAAAGACGAAATCCCAGTCTAGGCCTTTGGCTTTGTGCATGGTCAGGATGGTGAGTTGTCCGGGTTGGGTGTATTTGGATTCGGAGACGTCTGTTTCGACGCGATCGAAGTGTTCGCTGTTAATGAGTAGGGTCAGGTTTTCGAGGATTTCTTCGAGGGAGAGGCGATCGCTGGTTTGTTGTAGGAGTCGTTCGTTGAGTTTGTCGGCGGTGGCGAGTTCACTGGCGTTGTAGTTGAGGGTTAGGGCCAGAAAGCCGATGAGATGGGTTTGGGGCAGTTCTAATCGCGCTTGGAGAAGACAACGGCACAGGTGACGGGCTTGGCGAATCTCCGGGGGTTGGGGGGCTTCGAGAATGGTGGGATAGAGGAATTTTTCGGGGATGCTGGCGAGGCGATCGAGGTCTTGGCGGGGGATGAGTTGATGGTCGACGAGGACTTCTAAGGCGGCTTTGACGGCTTCACGGGAATGGGGACGATGGAGGAATTGCAGGAGGTTCAACATCTCGAGGGGAATGCCCGAGAGTCGTTCTTCGGCTTCGACGTTGTAGATGTTGAGGTGATTGTGATATTGGTCGAGTTCGCTGGCGACGAAATTGCCTTGGTTCTTTTGACGGACGAGGACGGCGGCACTGGCTTGGGGATGTTGCCCGAAAAGGTCGCTAATTTTTTGCCCGAGGCGATCGACGCTCTCGCTGATATCCTGGGGACGATGGAGTTCGAGTCCTCCGGCGATGGGGTCGGGGTTAGCGTTCGGTTGGGGGTCGTCGGCGGTGACGGGTTCAATCATCTGCACTTGGAAGGGGGGCGGAGATTTGATGGCTGGGGAGGGCGGTTGGGTTTGACGGTCTCGGGAGGAGGGGACCGAGGCGGGTTTGACCCACTGTTGGTTAATCCAGTTGAGGGTGAAGTTGGCGGCTTCGATGAGGATGGGGCTACTGCGTCCGGCCCGTTGTATGGTGGTGCGTTGGTGATGTTGGGCGCAATGGTGGCAAAAGCGGCGGAAGTAGATGGGATCGGCGGGGGTGAAGGTGGAGTTGATGGCTTGGTTGGGGTCGCCGACTCGGATTAGGTTGGCGGTTCCGTCAGGATTTTGGGCGAGGGTGTCGAGGAGTTGTTGTTGTAGGGGGGAGGAGTCTTGGGCTTCGTCTTCAAAGACGGCAAAGGTTTCTCGTTGCCAGAGGTCTCGGATGTTGGGGTCTTGGAGAACTTTGAGGGCGGCGATGATGGCGTCGTCGTAGTCGATGAGTTGCTGCGATCGCATCTGCTCTTGATAGAGTCGATAAAGGCCGGCGGCGATATTCAGGATGGCATAGGGGTCGCCCTGGAGTTGGCCGAGGTGATGCAACTCCTCTGGGGAGAGTCCTGAGGATTTGGCTTCTTGGATGACGGTATGGGCCAGGTTGGGCAGCACGTCGGTTCTGAGTACGGATTGGCGACGCAGTCGTTCGGCGTCTTCTCCGTCAAATTCCAGGCCGGCAATGAGCTGTTGATAGGCTTGGGGATGGTTTGTAATCCACTGTTCGACGCAGCTACGGATGAGGCGGTGGGTTTGGTTGGTTTGTATGAGGCTTTGTTGGTCGAGATCGAGTTGGGCGAGATCTGGGTGGCGGCCGGCGATTTTGAAGGCTAAGCCATGGATGGTTTGGACGGAAAAGCCCCATTTGGGAAGTTTGAGGAGTTCCAGGTTTTGGCGAATTTTGGCTTTGATGTTGGCGGCGGCGGAGCGGGTAAAGGTGACGATGATGAGTTGATGACGCGGATGCAGTCGTTGTCGGGCGATGGTGAGGGCGGCGGCGATGGCCATTCCGGTGGATTTTCCGGAACCGGGGACGGCGGAGACGGCGAGAAGCCCCCCTTGCCAGTCTCCCATTTCTTGTTGTCCGGGACGCAGGCTGTTGCGCAGTTGTTGGATGAGTTGGGGGCGATCGACAGACAAAGGTTTAGATTCGCTTGAGGTCATAGTAATTGGCTCGAAATTGGGGGAAAATAGGCTATCAGTCGTTATTTGCAGTCTATCGTTTTCCCAATTAACCCGTCCTTTAGAATTTATGCGCAATCTTTACCCCCCCATTCGCCCCTACACTACGGGAACGTTACAGGTATCTGACCTGCATACTCTTTATTATGAGGAGTCCGGAAATCCCCAGGGGAAACCGGCGGTGTTCCTCCATGGGGGTCCCGGTGGCGGTTGTATTCCGATGTACCGCCAGTTTTTTAATCCCCAGGAGTGGCGTTTGATTTTGTTTGATCAACGCGGCTGTGGCCGCAGTACTCCTCATGCGGAGTTACGGGAGAATACGACTTGGGATTTGGTGGCAGATATTGAACGGTTACGGACTCATCTCGGGATTGAGCGTTGGTTGGTGTTTGGGGGAAGTTGGGGCAGTACCTTGTCTTTGGCCTATGCGGAAACTCACCCAGAACGCTGTACGGGGTTGATTTTACGGGGGATTTTTATGTTGCGTCCTCTGGAGTTACGCTGGTTTTATCAGGAGGGAGCTAGTTATATTTTTCCGGAGGCTTGGCAGGAGTATCTTAAACCCATTCCTGAAGAAGAACGGGGAGATTTGATGGCGGCGTATTATCGCCGTTTAACCAGTGAGAATCGTCAGGTGCGGCTTGAGGCGGCTCGAGCCTGGGCGATTTGGGAGGGAAGTACGAGTAAGTTATTTCCTGATCCTGATGTGCGATCGAAGTTCGGCCGTGAGGGGTTCGCCGAGGCGTTTGCCCGGATTGAATGTCACTATTTTGTCAATGGGGGCTTTTTTGAGCGGGAGAATCAGTTACTTGAGGATGTGCAGCGGATTCGTCAGATTCCGACGGTGATTGTTCAGGGTCGTTATGATGTGGTCTGTCCACTGCGATCGGCTTGGGAGTTACATCAGGCGTTTCCTGAGTCGGAGTTGATTGTGATTCCCGATGCGGGTCATTCGGTTAGTGAACCGGGGATTCGCTCGGCGTTGCTGGATGCAACGGATCGTTTTCTAGTTCTCCGTTGATGTGAAGCCATGGAGTGGTCGGGAGTAACCCTGAGGCTTGACAAAAACATCAACCCTTAGGGAAAAATAAAAGTGCGCAGCTTAGATGTTTGGCTTTGCGCCGGCCGCACCGGGCCGGCGAAGCCTCATCCTTCTACCCAGAAATTCGGTGCATCCTGGAACCAGAAGTTTCAGACTTGGTTGTTTGATGCTTCTAGTATAACCGTGTTTCAGGATGACTGTCAACCCTTGAAACAAAAAAATAAAGCTGTTCAGGGGATTCTGAAATGGGACTACGGGTAGTTTCGGCACTCCATCACACCTAGCTGGGAAAATTGCCGGCATTTTTGGAGTTTTTCCTGGAAATTCACAATTCAATCATCTTCGGCATTCCCACTTCCCGAGGGGTCACAAACTTACCGTCAAAACTGACGGCGCGATTCTCGAAGGTACGAGCCTTAGCTAAGTCTAGCCGTAAATCGGCAACCTCTTGATTTTCTTGCATTCCTCCCAACAGATAGATGAATAGTTTCTTGGCGAGGTCTTTCCCTGAGACGCGAATTCGGCGTTTGTTGGGGTCATACAAAACGCCGTACCATAAAGATTGAGGAAGTTCCATGGACTTAAATCCACCGTCATCGTCGAATTTCTGGAGACGCTTTAAGGCTTCGACGACGGAGAGATGACGTTGAAAGATGACAATTCCCAAGGCTTGTGCTAACGCGACTTGTCCGACGGGACGAAAGAGAAGATTTCCTTCGCCTCCACCGGATTCAAAGCTAAATCGTCTCAGATAAAGGGTTTCAACTCCGAGTTCCATGCGTTTGTAACTCGGAAGCGTCGCCAAGCCATCCCAGAGACGCATTAATTCAGAGAGTCCTTCGGCTAAGTCGTCGGCGGTGGGACGTGGGGGAATGGTTCCGGGGTATTCGGCTAACCAATGGGGGAAGCGAGGAGTTAAGTAGCCAACGGTCATGTCTCGCAAGGCCTGTAGGGTGGTGAGGACTTGGGATTTGGCGGAGACGCTGACTCCATCCCAGTTGATGCGGGGGGGACAGCTGTCGTCATCGCGGAGGAGGGAATGGGTGACGGCGATTTGACGGCTGATAATGGCAAATCCGTCATCTTCGTCTAAGAGGGTGACTTGACCTTTACTGAGTTTGACGGCCATGAGGTTGACATGGACGAAAATAGACCGGATACGCTGTCTGGCTTCGTCTCGGGTTTCTCCGGTTAGGACGGCGGGGATGAGTTCAATTCCCACGGTGTCATTGGCTAAGGCCTGCATGGCGTCTGGGGTGGTGTTGTTGGCGGCGGCGAGGCGGTCGAGGTTGAGGGGGGTTCCACTTTTGTTGTTGCTGCGGCTTAGGGGTTGCAGGGTCCCGGTTTGCAGCAGGGTCATTAATCCTTGGATTCCCATGAGACGGTGTTGTCCGTCTAAGGCGAAGATGGAGATGGAGGGGGGGAGGTTGAGGAGGGCAAGTTGTGGGATATTATCTAGGGGGGTTAGGTCTGCGGCGGCTTGTTTGGCCCGTCCGTCGTCTCCCCATTGGTTAGCTTGGGGGTTGTCTACCCAGTCGGGACTGATGACGGCGAGGAGGGGCGGGAATTTGCGATCGCGCCGTCGGGCAAGATATTCTGTTAGGGGAGCTTGCCGTGCCCAGTTGAGGGGACGTTGGTACAGGGTGTCAATGGTTTCGGCGTTGATGGAGATGTTGGCGGTTTTGAGGTCTCGCTGCTGTTGGAACAGGGGGAGTTCTGCGGCGAAGCCAACTCGTTCGGCGACCCAGGCGAGGCTGACTGACGCTAGGTAGGCTTCGGTGTTTCCCATCTGGGTTTTCTGCACAAGTAGGGTATCTGGGCTATTCTGGTGGGGGGATGGAGTTTCAGGGGAACTAGTTTTTGAAGCCATAGATATCTATTTTCAAGCTATACCAAGTCAGTTCTTCAGTTTACCTTAGTTGCGACTTAAATTGCGATAGATTCTTGCCTTTACACAAAGCTAAAAGATGAGCGAACTAAAATTAGAAATATCCAGTCTCAAAAATCGAACTACAGAGGAATTTTTTGATAATTTAAAAACCATCAAATCTGAAATACAGGAATTGTACAGAGCAAACACAGTTCCCTGGGTTTTGGGGTACTCCGGTGGAAAGGATAGTACGGCTACAGTTCAGTTGGTATGGTCGGCGATTGCTGAGCTGCCTAAGCATCAAAGGCACAAGGCGGTACATATCATCACAACGGATACTTTAGTTGAGAACCCGATAGTCTCAGCTTGGGTAACGCGCTCCTTAGAGTTTATGCAGGAGGCAGCCGACGAACAAAGATTACCATTTTGTCCTCATTTGTTGAAGCCCTCAGTCAAGAATACATTTTGGGTATGTTTAATGGGTAAGGGCTATCCAGCACCCAGAAATAAATTTAGATGGTGTACTAGCCGGCTCAAGGTAGACCCATCAAATCGTTTTATTCGGGATGTTGTCAGAGAAAATGGAGAGGCAATTGTTGTCCTAGGAACCCGAAAGACGGAAAGTATTAGCCGTGCGATTATCATGGAAAAGCGTGATAAAAAACGGGTTCAAGAGAGACTTTGCCCTCATCCAAATCTTCCAAACTCATTATTATATACTCCCATTGAAGAATGGAGGACTGATGAAGTTTGGACTTACTTAATGCAGGGTAAAAATCCTTGGGGGTACAGTAACAAACAGCTCTACAAAATGTATCGAGGAGCAACGGCAGATACAGAGTGCCCTCTTGTAATTGATTCTAGCACACCAAGTTGTGGTAGTTCTCGTTTTGGCTGTTGGGTTTGCACGTTAGTTAATCAAGACAAATCCATGGAAGCGATGATCCAAAATGATGAAGAGAAAGAATGGATGCAACCACTCCTAGATATCCGCAATGAACTAGACCTTAAGAACGATCGCGATCGCCGCGATTTTAGACGCATCCACGGAAATGTGCAACTCTTCGAGCGCAACAAAAACGGAGAAATGTCCGTCGAACCCATCCCCGGCCCTTACACCAAAAAATGGCGGGAACATTGGCTAAGACGAGTTCTCGAAGCACAGGAAACCGTCCGCCGAACCGCTCCCCCCGAAATGCGGGACATCACCCTCATCACCACCGAAGAACTCAGCGAAATTCGGCGGATTTGGCTCGAAGAAAAACATGAATTCGACGATCGCCTCCCCACAGTATACCGAGAAATCACCGGCAAACCCTTCCAAGACCCTCGGCCCGGTGCCGACCAATCCCTCCTGGGACTCGACGAGTGGAACATCCTCGAAGACCTCGCCGACGGAGACGCCATGGAACTCGAACTGATGGCCAAACTTCTCGACACCGAACGCCAGTATCACACCAAACTCAATCGCAAAGGCATCTACGACGCCTTAGAAAAATGTTTCGAGACCAGTTCCCGGTCTCCCGAAGAAGCCATCGCCAACGCACATCGTAAACGAGAACTTAAAGAAGCCGCCGCAGCAGGAGACGTCGCCAAAGTTAAACAACTGACCTGGTCTGATCTCAAATTCGGCGACTCCCCAGACTCCTAACGCGGGAACCAATGTAACAACGGAGTTTGTTCCTGACGGCGTCGTAAATAACGGACCAAATGCTCACCACTCAACGGAGGTAACAGATAATGCTGTAACTCCAGCGGGTGTAACATCCAGGGTAACCCATACCCCGCGCGATCGCTCAACCCCAAAATCGGCAACTTCGCAAAACGGGAATCCTCACGAAGCTGACTGGCCCAAAAACGGCCCTGGGCCTCACTGAGATTCCCTTGAAGGGTCACCACATCGAGGGAAGTCCCCAAGGATTGACTCAACGCCTCCTGAGGAGTTTCCACAAACTGCACCTCATAGCGGTTTTTTCGGAACAACCGCTGAGTATCCCGTAACTGTGACGGCGCCTCACCCACCGCCAAAACCCGAGTTGTCCCATTGCTGCGTTCAGAATCAGACCACTTCGTCGGACAGTCATCACATAACGTACATTCAGGACCCTCATAGACGCGACCATAACGACTGGGAATCGGGAGATGACAGCGTTGACATTCGAGAACCGTGTAACTCCCCTCCAAGAAATTCTCAAAACAGCGCATATCTCCC
The DNA here is from genome assembly GCA_001637315.1 of Phormidium willei BDU 130791. Taxonomy (GTDB): domain Bacteria; phylum Cyanobacteriota; class Cyanobacteriia; order Cyanobacteriales; family Geitlerinemataceae; genus Sodalinema; species Sodalinema willei. Next base: position 34,421 of record LSZA01000028.1, read on the forward strand.
ATCAAATATAGCTGACGGAAATCCGAGCGTTGTTGCAGCCGTCGCCAAAAATTCTCAAACTCAAAGCGATAGCCTTCATAACCGTACACCGCACCCGGAAACCCGAGACTCCCCTGATGAGGACTCATAATTCCCTTACCGCGACTGAGATAATAAGCCACATAGCTTTTCAGCAACGCTTCCGGGGACACCGTTACGGCTGGAGAGGGAGATAAGGATGTCTTCGATGTTTCCTCGGGTTCCGGGTCTGGCTTAGCTAGGGGACGCAATAACTGCTCTTGATGAATAAATGCTGTCTCCCGTAAGGCCTCATGAGCCGCTTGTAACTCACAATAGCGGCGATCGCGCTCCAACGATCGCGCCAACTGTTGCGCCAACAAGAGCGTCGTATCAATCTCCCGCTGCGACCAACTGCGAGCGGTATAACATTGATGCACCGCCAACAATCCCCACAACGACAATCCCTGCATCTCTTCTAAACGCACCGGAACCACCAACTTCGCGGAAACCTCAAAAAAGCATTCTAAAATCTTCGTCGGACAGCGATCGAGATCCATTGAATTTAAATCAGCGATCGCCTGGAGTTTTCCCTCCTGAAACTGTAGAATTTCCTCAGCACTAAAAAAGCGACCCAAACGGCATTGAAGCATCGAAGATCGTCCTGGTGCATGAGACTCAGCGACCACCGTCGCCTCCCACTTGCGAGTCGTCCGACAGAGAATCACTCGGTCTGCACGTAAAATTTTTCGGACCCCATCCACCGTCTCATGTAACAAGGCCGGAAACTGATCAGAAAAGCGTTCGGAAACCGGCTTAGCCATCGCCATTGGCTTGGACTCAACCGGGGCCATGACCTGACGACTCGGCGAAACCGGTTCCTCACCCACCGGTTGAAGCTGATGATTTTCGAAAACAGTTGTCTGAGATAAATGCGTCGTTTCCACAGTTCCATAGGGCATTTCCTGATGACAGCGAGGACAAAACCAGCGCAATGTCCCTTGACGGACATAGCCTAATAAAGGATAAGAACAACAAGGACAGAGAAAATTTGACATCAGCTTCACCTCAATAGAATGCCTCATAAATTGCGATCGCACCCCATCCGCACCCTGAAACCATCGTTTCACCGCAACTTATCTTGATAGATTATCTTCTAAAATTCTAAATCACCGCCCTAACCCATCACCGCAATTTCCGGTATCTTGTATCAAGAATTAATATTTTATGAGGCATACCATCCCCAGACCCATTTCCCCCAAAACCCCCTTGACAGAATATCCAAAACTCTTCTCACTAAAACAACACAAGCATTGCTTAAACACCCCTTGCGTCCCCCAGGCTTGCCAATTTTCTAAACAAATGTAACGAAATGTTGCAATTTTTCTATCAAATTGTTTCAGAACACCGATTTGAGTGAAGTCCCCCTAACATTATTTGGTAAAAACACCTATATAGCTAAATTCCATAAGCCCATCCCAGACCAGGTTTAGTAAAATCACGAATCGCGTAAGGAGTAACCCATTCATGTTCACCCACGTCAAGCCCACCGTTCGCCACATCCAGGCTCCCGACGACCTCAACGGTCGCACCCTAATCAAGGTGGTCTATGTCGTGCTCGAATCGCAATATCAGAGTGCCTTGTCCGCCGCCGCCCAAGCCATCAACGCCAACAACCCCAACCTGGCCATCGAACTGAGCGGCTACCTCATCGAAGAACTGCGCGACCCTGAAAACTGCGAAGACCTGAAACGGGATGTCGCCCAAGCCAACATCTTCATCGGCTCCCTCATCTTCATCGAAGACCTGGCCGAAAAAGTCATCGAAGCCGTCCAACCCGCCCGGGACAACCTCGACGCCGCCATCGTCTTCCCCTCCATGCCCGAAGTCATGCGCCTCAACAAACTGGGCAGCTTCTCCATGGCGCAACTCGGACAATCCAAAAGCGCCATCGCCCAGTTCATGAGAAAGCGCAAAGAGCAATCCGGCGCCTCCTTCCAAGACGGAATGCTCAAACTGCTGCGGACCCTGCCCAAAGTCCTCAAATACATGCCCGTGGACAAAGCCCAGGACGCGCGTAACTTCATGCTGAGCTTCCAATACTGGCTCGGCGGGTCCCCCGACAACCTGGAGAACTTCCTACTCATGTTGGCAGACAAATACGTCCTGCCCGAGGGGAACCAAAACGTCACCTACAACGACCCCGTCGTCTACCCCGACATGGGCATCTGGCATCCTCTCGCCCCCCAGATGTTCGAAGACGTCAAAGAATACCTCAACTGGTATAACTCCCGTCGAGACATCAGCGACGACCACAAAGACCCCCTCGCCCCCACCGTTGGCCTCGTCCTACAACGGACCCACCTCGTTACCGGAGACGACGCCCACTACGTGGCCATGGTTCAAGAATTTGAATCCCTCGGTGCCCGCGTCATTCCCATCTTCTCCGGCGGACTCGACTTCTCCCAACCCGTCAACAAATTCTTCTGGGAACAAGGGGAAACCGATAACCCCAACAACAAAGCCCTCGTCGATGTCGTCGTCTCCCTCACCGGCTTTGCCCTCGTCGGTGGTCCCGCCCGTCAAGACCACCCCAAAGCCATCGACTCCCTCAAGCGGCTCAACTGCCCCTACATGGTCGCCCTGCCCCTCGTCTTCCAAACCACCGAAGAATGGGAAGACAGCGACCTAGGACTGCACCCGATTCAAGTCGCCCTACAAATTGCCATCCCCGAACTCGACGGGGCCATCGAACCCATCGTCCTCTCCGGTCGCGATGGGGCCACCGGCAAAGCCCACGCCATGCAAGACCGCATCGAAGCCGTGGCCACCCGGGCTATGAAATGGGCCAACCTGCGGCGTAAACCCAAACTCCATAAAAAAGTTGCCATCACCATCTTCAGCTTCCCCCCCGACAAAGGCAACGTCGGAACCGCCGCCTATCTCGACGTCTTCGGCAGCATTCACGAAGTCGCCACCGCCCTGCAACGCAACGGCTACCGCATCGAAGACCTGCCCGAGAATCCCCAGGAGTTGATGAACGCGGTCATCCATGATGCCGCTGCCCAGTACGCCAGCCCTGAACTCAACGTGGCCTATCGGATGCCCGTTGACGAATACGAAAACCTCACCCCCTACGCCAAACGCTTAGAAGAAAACTGGGGGTCTGCACCCGGAACCCTCAACAGCGACGGGCAAAACCTCTTGGTGTACGGGAAACAATTCGGCAACCTGTTTATCGGCGTCCAACCCACCTTTGGCTACGAAGGCGACCCGATGCGCTTATTATTTAGCCGTTCCGCCAGCCCCCACCATGGCTTCGCCGCCTACTACACCTATCTCGAACAGATTTGGCAAGCCGACGCCGTTTTGCACTTTGGCACCCATGGTTCCCTGGAGTTCATGCCCGGAAAACAAATGGGGATGTCGGGAATGTGTTACCCCGATAGTTTGATTGGCAACATTCCCAACCTCTACTACTACGCCGCCAACAACCCCAGCGAAGCGACCATCGCCAAACGCCGCAGCTACGCCGAAACCATTTCCTACCTCACCCCACCAGCGGAAAACGCCGGTCTGTATAAGGGACTCAAGGAACTCGGCGAACTCGTGGGGTCCTACCAAACCCTCAAAGATGGCGGACGGGGGGTTCCCATCGTCAACACCATCGTTGAGAAAGCCCGTATGGTCAATCTCGACAAAGACATCGACTTCCCCGACGCCGATGCAAAAGACCTCAGTCAAGAGGAACGGGATACCATCGTTGGCTTGGTGTACAAACAACTGATGGAAATCGAGTCGCGGTTATTACCCTGTGGCTTACACGTCATTGGTAAACCCCCGACAGCGGAAGAAGCCGTCGCCACCCTGGTCAATATCGCCAGCATCGACCGGGAAGAAGAAGGTATTGTGGGTCTCCCCAGTCTCTTGGCCCAAAGTCTCGACCGCAACATCCAAGACATTTACAGCAACAACGATAAAGGGGTTCTCGCCGATGTGGAATTGAACCAGAAAATCGTTGAAGCCACCCGCGAGTGTGTTGGGGCCATGGTGGCTGAGAAAACCGATAGCGATGGCCGGGTTCGTTTGGAGAATCTGGGCAACTGGCTGCAACGGATGATTAAGGATGAACCTTGGTATGAGGTTCTTAAGGCGGCTGGCTTCCATCGGGTAGATAAAGAGGCGTTAGACAAGCTGATTGAGTATCTCAACTTCTGTCTCAAACAGGTTTGCGCGGATAATGAACTGGGGTCTCTGTTGCGGGCCTTGGAAGGGGAATATGTGCTACCGGGCCCCGGTGGTGACCCCATCCGCAACCCCGATGTCTTGCCCACGGGTAAAAATATCCATGCCCTCGACCCTCAAGCGATTCCCACCGCAGCAGCGGTTCAGGCGGCTAAGATTGTGGTTGACCGCTTGGTGGAACGGCAACGCCAGGAAAATGGCAATGAGTATCCCGAAACTATCGCCTGTGTGCTGTGGGGAACGGATAATATCAAGACCTATGGCGAATCTTTGGCCCAAATCATGTGGATGGTTGGGGTGAAGCCGGTTCCTGATACTTTGGGACGGGTGAATAAGTTGGACTTGATTCCTTTAGAGGAGTTGGGCCGGCCTCGGATTGACGTGGTGGTCAACTGTTCTGGGGTCTTCCGCGACTTGTTTGTGAATCAGATGGCCTTGTTGGATAAGGCAATTAAGATGGCAGCGGAAGCGGATGAACCTGTGGAGATGAACTTTGTCCGCAAACACGCCATTAAACAAGCCGAGGAGATGGGGGTCAACCTGCGTCAAGCGGCGACTCGCGTGTTCTCCAATGCCTCGGGGTCCTATGCGGCCAATATCAACTTGGCGGTGGAGAATAGCACTTGGGAGGAGGAGTCGGAGTTACAAGAGATGTATCTGACTCGTAAGTCCTTCGCCTTCAATGCGGATAATCCTGGCATGATGGAACAGGACCGCAAGGTGTTTGAGTCAGCGTTGTCGACGGCGGATGCAACCTTCCAAAACTTGGATTCTTCGGAAATCAGTTTAACGGATGTGTCCCACTACTTCGATTCTGACCCAACGAAGGTGGTCTCGAAGTTACGCAAGGATGGCAAGAAACCCAATTCCTATATTGCCGATACGACGACGGCCAATGCTCAGGTTCGCAGTCTTTCGGAAACGGTGCGTCTGGATTCCCGGACGAAGATGCTGAACCCGAAATGGTATGAGGGGATGTTGTCTCATGGCTATGAGGGGGTTCGGGAACTCTCGAAACGCTTGGTGAACACCATGGGTTGGTCGGCGACGGCGGACGCGGTGGATAACTGGGTGTATGAGGAGGCGAATGACACCTTTATTAAGGATAAGGAGATGCAGGAACGCCTGATGAATCTCAATCCTCATTCCTTCCGCAAGATGGTGGGAACGTTGCTGGAGGTCCATGGCCGTGGCTATTGGGAAACCAGTGATGAGAACCTCGAACGTCTGATGGACTTGTATCAACAGGTTGAAGACCGGATTGAAGGGGTTGAGTGACATCCTCCCACGCTAATTCAAACGTGAGTTCCCGTATGCCCTAGGGTACGTTAATGGCTGCATTCCAATCTCTATCAATGACAAAACCGCAATGAGGACAGCGGTGGGTTCTCATTGATAGAGATTTCTTGACCTTCTTCCCGCTGTTGGAGCAATTCTGGCTCGTAATATCGGGGAGGAACAGCAACCGTTGCCACCCCCAGCACTTTACCGATGCTATCCACAACCCGGTCTTCTCCTGTTAGAGGGGCTTGGCAATGCTGGCAGGTCTCGGGTTGATGCTCGATGATCTCGCTGCGTTGACTCGGTTCGTATAAGTGTCATCCAAATCCTTTGTGTCCTTTCTGCCCTCCTCG
>LSZA01000029.1 GCA_001637315.1 Phormidium willei BDU 130791
CGCCCTCGCTCTCAATCCCAATAACGACAAGGCTTGGAACGGTCGAGGGAATGCCATTGGCAGGCTCTCGCATTCCGTAACCACTCCCCTGGCGATTCAACATCCCCAACTCGCTCAACCCGGCTATGCTGGAGAACTCGCCACCTACGAGCGAGGACTCCAACACTGCACGCGCGAGACCCATCCCGAAGGTTGGGGTCTGTTGCACTACGCCACAGGGCAAGCGCACTACTACTATGCTCGTCCCCAACTGTATCTCCGCGATCGCCCCCGTTACTTCATCAAAGCCCGTAAAGAATACCTCACTGCCCTAGAAACCCTCACCGCCCAAGCCTTTCCCGAACTGCATCTCAAGGTGTTACGCGATCTCGCCCGCGTCTACTCCATCCTCGACGAGCCAGACACCGCAGCAGAAGTCATGCGACAGGGTGCGGACGTACTGCACTACCTTCTCGACACCGTCCCCCGTCCTTCCAAAAAACGCCAGCTCGAATTCGAGTTTGCCGACTTCCAACAAGCCACCGTAGACCGACTGGCACAGGAAGGCAACGCCACCGCCGCCTGGGAACTGGCAGAACGGGGTAAAAACACCTGCCTAAGCTGGTGGTTGCGCGGTTGGACGGATGAGTTTGTCTCCGCCACCGCAGCGACGGCGACCGCCTTCGCCAACCAGTACCAAGCCACCCTCATCGACTGGCACTGTAGCCCCACCGCCCTCAACCTCTTCCTGGTGTCACCCGGACAACCGCCACACCTGCTCGACACGCCCACCTCCGCCAGGGAACGTCACGCCGCCTTTCAGCACTGGTGGGACACCTGGAACTCAGACTATCTCGACTACCGAGCCGACAAAGCCGACGGCAACCCCGACCATCCCTGGCGCACACAGCTCTCGCAACGCCTGAACTCGTTGAAGCAACTGCTGGACATCGATCGCATCGTCGCCCAACTCGCACCCCCCGCCAACGCCCAACCCCACAGCATCCCCCTCATCCTGCTCCCCCACAAAGAACTGCACCTGCTCCCCCTCGAAGCCCTGTTTCCCGACTGTTTCGCCATCACCCGCCTCCCCTCCGTACAGACGGGACTCACCCTGCAACACGACCGCCAACCTGCCACCGACACCCTCCTCAGCATCGACCCCCACGCCAGCGACCTGCCGATGGCGGATTTCGAGTCGGCGGCGATTACCCACCTCTACGCCACCACATCCCTCGCGGGAGACGACGTAACCCCCGAAGCCGTCCTCAAACACCTGCAAACCCCCCATCGCCTCGCTCACTTCACCGGACACAGTTGGCACGAGTTCCCCAACCCCGCCCAGTCGCGGCTCACCCTGGCTGAGGACAAGTCCGACTCGTCCCCGCCCGCCTCACCGAACGCCGGGAAAACGACGGGACATCATACCCTCACCCTCGGGCAGATGTTGCAGGCGGTGCAGAACCTCAGCAGTTACGACCTGGTGAGTCTGGCGGCGTGCGAAACGGGCATCGGGCGGGATTACGACCTGGTGACGGAATACGTGGGTTGGGCGAGTGGCTTGCTGGCGATGGGGGCAAAATCGACGGTTACGTCTCTGTGGCTGGTGCAGTCTGATGCCAGTGCGCTGCTGATGGTGCGCTTTTACGAGTTTCTCAGTCAGGGCGAGTCCCCCGCCGTCGCCCGAGGTCGTGCGGTGTCGTGGTTGCGCCAACTGACTCAGGCGGAGTTGCAAGGCTGGTATGAAGACTGGCTGGCTGGTTTGCAAGACTCCACGGCAAAAACCTGCCTCCGCCGAGCGTTAAGGCGACTGGCTAAGATGGAGGAGAGATACCCCTACGACGATCCCTATTTCTGGGCGGCGTTGGTGGTGTCTGGCCTCGATGAACCTCACACCCCTTCAACCTGATGAAAGCGACCTCTCGCATTACTCTGAAAGCGTTTCTCCTCAGCCTCGCGGAACGGGACGAACTCCCCCCTGAGTGGCACTCTCAACTGGCTCAGTTTGACTGGAACAGCGACGAGGGACTGGCGGCGGTGGATGAGTGGGCCAGTCAACATCTCAACCCCAGCTATGAGCGTTGGTGTGATGAGTTGGAAGCGCCTCTGGCGCAGCGTTCTAAGGGGAAGCCAACTCAAGTGGATTGGTCGCGGGAAAACCAACTGACTCAGGAGGAATATCGCAATTTCTTGCAACATCGTGATGATGACTTGATTGCTCAAGCTAAAGCTGCATCAGAAAATACGAAGTCCTGGCAGGGTTGGCGCGATCGCCTGTTGGGAGGGCAAGCTAAAGGTTAATCTCTACTAAACGGTCAGACTAGATTGTAAATGACTTCACCGAGCGGGGCGAACAGCAGCGGCGATCGCACGTCAACTCCTTTAGAAACGCAACCGGAGAACCCACCCGAGGACAGGCCGCTGATTTATCCGACGTTGGACGGGTTGCTGTACGATGTGCGGGAAACGTTGGGCCAGTCGGAGGCTGTGGCTCGGGTTCGCCGTCGCCAATTTTGGCAGAAAGTCTATGGAGATATCCCAGACGACAAACTCGATGCACTGCAACAGAATGAACATGAGGATGGTGTCAACGCTCTGTTGCCCAACTCTTATGAAAGCCTCTACTGGCAAACGGGGAAACCGAACCCACGAGAAAAACTCGACGGCTTTATCTACCCCTTTGGCTTAGAGGACATCTACGGCTTGCAACTGGAAACCTCGGGCCGCTATCTCAGGTCCCCCGCTGACGCACCCTCCACCCCACCACAAATCAACGATAATCCCCGCCCTCTCGCCGCCATTGATGACCTCAAACAGCAAATTTTGGCTCAACTTGACCCTGAAGCCAAAAGCCTCCCTACGCGCCGTCCAGAGCGCTATGGAAGCCTCGGGGAAACGTGGTTGATTTGGGCCAAACAAACAGACGCGCGATCGCAGTTCCCACACGCTTCGCGATCGCTACAAGACCTGGCGCAAGACATTTATGCCCGTTTCCTCGACCTAGATGCTAAGGATATTCATGACCATTTAACCTTGACAGGCTCTATAAACTATGGTCAAAAATCTCCCCATTTCTTTGAGTTTGAAAAGACTCCTACATTTTGGCAGGGAGAATGGCACGAGTTTTTAAATCGCTATCCCCATGTCTGCGTTCTCCTGTTTCCTGAGTCAGAAAACCTTGAGGACATTCGCGAGTGGATGGCGGACTTTGCCAACTTTAACTTCATTCGCTGGTTCGGTTTTCGTAACAAGGTGAGGTGGGCCAAGTGGAACAGCCGACAACTCAAGGCGGAACTCAAGGGAAACTATGCAACGGTGAAACGCCGATATCAGCGAGTGCGCGATCGCCTCAACTCGAAACCCGTCAACCTAGCCGAACTTCAGAAGGATTTAACCCAATGTCTGAGCGATCGCGCGGAGTACGCCGAGAAACTGGTGCTGCTGGATGCACAGCAACACGCGATCGCCATCAACGCCAGAAACTACGAACAACGCCAACGCCGCTTAGGGTTAGAACTCCAGCGGACGGAACATTGCAACTGGAACCCCGATCGCGATATCGAGCAAATCCAGTTCGATCGCGACAACCTGGAAACGGGCCTGACACTCCTAGATCATCTCATCCGCAACATTGAAGGGGTGATTCAGATTGAGCAAACGAGGGGCGATCGCGCTTTGAATCAAACCGTGGGAATGGCGGGTGTGGGGTTAGCCACAGGTGCGATCGCCGTCGCGGTGGCCACCACTCACCCCCAGCAACCACCCAAACCCCGAGATATCGTCACGGCCCCGGCGTTTTGGTGGAGTTTACTGGTGGGAATTGGGTTTAGTCTGTTGGTGGCGATGTTGCAGGCGATTGGGGTTTCCGCACGCTCCGCGATCACACGACGAGGACGGGGTTGAGATGTCTAGATCTAAAATTAAAAGCAAGTATGCGAGAGCAAGAGTCAATGCAAATCACACTGAACCTACCCAATCGTCTCAACAGCCCTCTGCAATCTTGCCATATCGACCCATCTTCCGTAAGGTTTGAATATCCTGCTCAAAATCCTCTACTCCATAATGTACGGGAATGTGGCGACTAGCGAGGAGGTGTTGAAAGGCGACACGGTGCATTTGGGCAAAGCGACTAGCTTGAGCAAGGGTAAGCTTTTCTTGTTGAAAGAGCATCACCGCAATTTCCTGACGCATTTCAGCCTCAGTCATGTGAGTGGCAGTTAAAATTTCGTCAGAGACAATAACACTCATGGCTCACTTCTTGGCTACCCCTCTCATTTTACATTATGCTCTAATAGACTCAGCATCAAATGAGTAGCCTATGCAAGCGATGCCTGTACAAACAAAAGCCCAAGTGCTAACTCTGCTCCAGGACTATCATCAGGAGTTACAACGCTTTGGCGTGAGACGTTGCGGTGTTTTCGGCTCGTTTGCCCGTGATACCGAAATTCACGCTCAAAGTGATGTTGATATTTTGGTTGCCTTTGAGCCAGACCAGAAAACGTTTGATAACTTCATACACCTATCCTTTTTTCTAGAAGATCTTTTTGGTAGATCCGTTGACCTTGTCACTTTAGAATCATTGAGTCCTTACATTGGTCCGCGTATTTTAGATGAGGTCGAGTATGTCTCCGTCGGCTCGCGAATATTTACAGCACATTCTTGATGAAACGACCTACATCATGACGAGTTCTGCGAGTTTAGGTAAGACAAGATTCGTTCAAGATGAAACGCTCAAGCGTGCCTACGTTCGTAGTATTGAAGTAATTGGCGAAGCTGTTAAACAGTTGCCAGATGAGTTGCGTCGAAAATACGATGCCATTGAATGGCGGGCTATGGCTGGGATGCGCGATCGCTTGATTCACAACTACTTTGGTGTTGACTATGACATCGTTTGGGATGTTGTCATCTATAAAATCCCTACACTGGATGCCCAAATCAGGCTAATTCTTAAGCAAGAATATCCATAATCGAATTCATCATTTCGATGATGCTAGTTCTGGCATAATTTATGTAGTTGCGGTATGACACCTATAATACAGGAGTTAAACTACAAGCGGCTGAAGAGTATTTGAATATCTGGCTCAAAACTTTTAAATGCCTACTCTGTTGATTGGGATCTTCTTGTCTAGTTTAGTCTTTTTTCCAAGGTTTGATGAGGGATGCCAACCTCGATAAACTCAGGGCTGATAGACTGATAGCCTAGTTTTTGGTAAAACCCGATCGCCGAAACTCTCGCCGCCAAATTGATGGTTCTGATATGATGTTGCTTTAAATACTCTTCAACTTCCCTTATTAAAAAGGTTCCTACTCCTTGTTTTTGGACTTCGGGGAGAACCGCCATTTGTCGCAGTTTTACCCTGTCTTGGGTTTTAGGAACAATCACCACACAAGCGAGGAATGAGTTACGTTTTTCTGAAAGTTGAATGATGCCAAAATGACGCTGATGGGTTTCACTTTCTAAATTTTCTTCCCCAATGGATAACCCCAGAGGTTGTCGTAAAACTTGGTCGCGAAGGGTTAAAGACTGTTGATAGAATTGAGAATAAACGGAGTAGTTCACCGCCTGAACTAAACCCAACTGGGGATGAGACCAGCTATTTAAGCCTTTTCCATGGGAGCTATCCGTGAACATACTCCCTGATTAGTCGCTCAGAGTTTCAATTAAGATATCAAGTTGCTGCTGTTTTTGTCCGAGAAATTGCTCACAGTCTTGGAGATGTTCGGCGGCGATCGCAAATTTATCGAAGACATCGTCTAAGTCGAGTTGTCCCGATTCGATTTTCTGAATGATGCTCTCGATTTCTTCGACGGTGGCTTCGTAGTTCCAAGGGTGAGTCATGGGAAATTGACGTGAGACTAGAGAATCAGAGATTAAGATTGGCTGAAGGGCGCAGGTCCCTCGGTTCCGCTGGAGGTGATTTTTACCTTAACCCATCCTTGGGCCAGTTTCACGGACAAAACCCGTCCAGGTCGCAGATCCTGACTTGAACGGACAATCTCACCTTGTGCGTTACGTACCACGGCGTAACCACGATCTAAGACGATTTGCGGGTTAATGGTGGTGAGACGTTCTTGTAGAAACTGATGTCGTTGCTGGGATTGCTGTAACCGCTGCTGGCTGGCGTGAATCAGGCGCTGTTTGAGTTGTTGAAGTTGTTGCTGTTCTTGGGTGAGTTGACGCTGAATTGGGGTAATATCGAGGCGCTGACGTAGCTGATGCAGATGCGATCGCACCCCCCCCATATACGTAATCATCACCTCTTCCAAGCGTTGCTGGCGATCGCGGTGGGCCTCAATCAGACTCTCAAGTTCAGGAACCGCCCGTTTCGCCGCCGCTGTCGGGGTTTCGGCAACAAAATCAGCCGCTAAGTCTGCCAGGGATTCATCCCGCTGATGACCAATTCCGGTAATGACGGGATAGGGACACAGGGCCACGGCCCGCACCACCCGCTCATCGTTAAACACCGCTAAATCCTCCGCTGAACCGCCGCCACGAGCGAGAATCACCAACTCCGCCCGTCCGTCGGCCACCACCCGCGCGATCGCCCGTTCAATACTGGCCGCCGCGCGATCGCCCTGAACCCCCGTCGGAGACAACAGCACCTGAAGGCCCGGATAGCGCTGGCGTAAGGTACTCTGTATATCTCCCCAGGCCGCGGCTTGAGGTGAAGTGACCACGGCGATGGTTTGGGGATGGTCAGGGAGCGATCGCTTGCGTCTGGGGTCAAACAATCCCTCAGCCATGAGGCGGTCACGCCGTTGTTGATACTGCAACGCCTGCATCCCCGCGCCGAGGGCCAACACCTGAAAACCATACAGTTTATACTCACCACGACCCCGAAACAGCCGAATGTTGCCCCCAACCAGCACCAACTCCCCCAGCTTCGGCGGTGTTGACAGCTTCGCCACCTGACTTTTCCAGATCACCCCATTGAGAATAGAATCATCCTCGCGATCGCGCAGAGTAAAGAACAACCCCGAGGAATGGGTTTTACAACTCGAAACCTCTCCCACCACCCAAACTGGGCGTAATTGGGGATTATCGTCGAGGAGGGATTGGATATAATCCGTGACCCCGGCCACAGTCAAACTTCCCTCAGGAACAAGCAAATCACTAGGGTGCATACATTAAAGTGGGTACCGCAAATCCCGGCACAATCGTTCTCGTCAGGCTTCTAGTGTAAGGTCTTTTGCCCTTGACTTGTCTGACCGTTGCCCCATGACCGTTCCAACAGAGATTCTGTACTAGAATGATGTATCTGCTGCAAATCCCGACGATCGCAATTTTCAGATCCGCTCTTAATATCTTGTCGTTCTCCAGCAACGCTACAGGTTCTACTCTGTAACCGTCCCCGTTGACGGTTCCTCCCTGGCCCGGAAGCGGGTCAATTAGTCCATTCATCGAACATTGAGGCAAGTATGGCGACTCCTATCACTCAGAACTCCGAAAAGCAGAAAGCGTTAGACATGGTGCTTAACCAGATTGAGCGCTCCTTTGGTAAAGGGGCGATTCTGCGGTTAGGCGATTCGACGCGGATGCGCGTTGAGACGATTCCCAGTGGTGCCTTAACCCTCGACTTGGCCCTCGGCGGTGGCCTCCCAAAAGGGCGTGTCATCGAAATCTACGGTCCCGAGAGTTCCGGGAAGACCACCGTCGCCCTTCATGCGATCGCCGAAACTCAGAAAGCCGGCGGAATTGCAGCCTTTGTCGATGCTGAACACGCCCTCGATCCCACCTACGCCGCCGCATTGGGGGTCGATATTGAAAATCTTTTAGTCTCGCAACCCGACACCGGCGAAATGGGGTTAGAGATTGTCGACCAACTGGTGCGATCGGTGGCGGTGGATTTAGTGGTCATCGACTCGGTGGCGGCGTTGGTTCCCCGCGCCGAGATTGAAGGCGATATGGGGGATATCCATGTGGGTCTACAGGCGCGACTGATGAGTCAGGCCCTGCGTAAAATTACCGGAAATATCGGGAAATCTGGCTGTACGGTCATTTTCCTCAACCAGTTACGGCAAAAAATCGGCATTAGCTACGGTAGCCCAGAAACCACCACCGGCGGAAATGCGCTCAAGTTCTACTGTTCGGTGCGTCTGGATATTCGCCGCATCCAAACCCTGAAAAAAGGCTCTGATGAATATGGGATTCGCGCCAAGGTCAAGGTGGCTAAAAACAAAATTGCGCCGCCGTTCCGGATTGCTGAGTTTGATATCCTCTTTGGTCAGGGCATTTCCCAGGTGGGATGTCTGTTAGATCTCGCGGAAGAAACGGGGATTATTAAGCGCCGTGGAGCTTGGTATAGCTACGATGGAGATAACATTGGCCAAGGACGAGATAACTCGGTTAAATATCTGTTGGAAAACCCGGAGTTTGCCAAAACGATTGAGGACAAAGTCCGGCAAGAGTTAGCGATGGGGGCGATGGTGTCGTCGAATAGTATCGGTAAAAACGGCAATTCTCCTGAGAATGCGGAGGATGACAACGCCAGTGACGACAACGGAAAAGGTAAGACTGAAGAAGAATAGGTACTGCGATCGCCGGTCATCCAAAAGACCGAGGAGATGATCATCTCCTCGGTCTCAGTTCTGGTTACGCTGGCTATCTCTTTAGGCCAATCCCACCAGTTTCATACTTAAATCCCACATCCGCTCCCCTCGTTCGTCATCTCGCGCTTGGGGAGAGACTTTTTGAACGAAAGATTTGCGGTCTTTTTTCTGGCGATTGCCCCAACTCCAATAGGCCCCAGATTGGCGATATTCCGGGTCAGCCACCACAGCGGCCACCCGTTCCCCGGAGAGTTCCTGCGAGACATAGCCTTTGGTGATGTACTTTTGGAAGATGGGGAAGATTTTTTGGAAGAGGGGATAGTGGTTGCGGAAGAGGGGGGTGTCTGCCACGCAACCGGGATAGAGGGAGGTGAAGGTGATACCGGTTTCGTCGTGATAACGTCGATGCAGTTCCCGCATGGTTAGCACGTTACAGACTTTGCTGTCTTTGTAGGCTTTCACTGGTTCAAAGTCTTTCCCGTCAGCCATAGTAACGGGACCGGTGAAGCCTTTTTCAAAGCCTTCAAAGTTGCCCAAGTCGGGACGCGGGGGAATTTTTCCACCGAGTTCGTCGGGGTTATGGGTGACGGTTCCCAGGATCACCATGCGTCGGTCTTCGTAAGTCGATCGCTTCATATCCTCGATCATGACGTTACAGAGGAGGAAATGACCGAGATGGTTGGTGGTCATGGTCAGTTCATAGCCTTCGGGCGATCGCAGCGGTTCTTTGATCAAGGGCATATAAATTGCCGCATTACAAACCAACGCATCCAAGGGGCGATTGAGACTGCGGAAATTGGTCACAAACTGGCGCACACTGGCCAGGGAGCCAAGATCAATGTGCATAATGGTGTAACTTCCTTCAGGAAGTCCCACGTCTTTGGCGGCGGCTTCGGCTTTTTCGAGATTGCGACAGGCCATGACGACATGCCAATCATCCCGAGACGTTAGGGCTTTTGCCGTGTAGAGTCCGACGCCCGAAGACGCGCCCGTGATTACAGCCGTTCGGTTGCGATCTTGTGCCATGTTGAGTTAATTTTTTTTAAAGTTTATTGACAAGTACAAGGAAGGTTGATTTCACATTGCGCTCACGCTGCGCTGGGGGTGCGATCGCAAAGTTCCCAGGGGTAAAATTGGGGTTCTAAGACACTTAATATAAACCAAAAATTGAGCGATCGCAACTCCTAGTTTAGACTTTAACAACAAAAATTAAATATTTGTAAAGAAGGCAAGCGGCAAGCGGCAAGCGGCAAGAGGACGACCCCGTGCGGGATCGTCCTCGGGCAGATGGACTCGCCAAAACGATAGGCGAGTCACCGTCTCACAACAGCCTTAAACCTGAGCGTCTTCCTGGACTAACTTCTCCCAACCCAAATGCTTGAGATTGTCATTGCGACGTAGCGGACGGGTGGCCAACTCCAATAAATCGCGAGTATTGGCGAAACCATGAATCTGAGCAAAGGTAAACTCAACAGACCACTTTGTACTAATTCCGCGCGCCTCTAGGGGATTCGCATGAGCCATACCCGTAATCACCAAATCAGGATTTGACTCCTTAATCCGTTGCAGTTGATTGTAATTATCCGGCTTCTCCACAATCGTCGGATAGGGAACCCCCATCTCATCACAGGTTTTTGCCAAGAAATCCAACTCCGCCTTCTGATAGCGTTTATCCATATAGGGAATGCCAATTTCTTGAACCGTCATGCCGCAACGAGTCAAAAAGCGAGCCAAAGAGATTTCGAGCAAATTATCTCCCATAAAGAAGACCGATTTCCCCCGCAACAGTGCCACATACTCTTCGACACTGTCCCAAATTTTTTGCTCCCGTTCCGCTAACCCTTTCGGTTCAATACCGAACACCGAGCAAATTTTCTCAACCCAAGCACGAGTTCCATCAGGACCGATGGGGAACGGCGCACCAATGAGTTTACATTTGCGGCGACGCATCAGGGTAGTAGCCGTGCGACTGAGAAAGGGATTGACACCACAAACATAGTCTCCTTCCACCAGTGCCGGGAGTTCCGTATAGCGTTTAGCCGGCAACATTCCCGAGACTTGAATCCCTTGTTTTTTCAGTTCCAGACTCAACTGAGTCACCACCGGGTCCGGGAGAGACCCAAACAAGGTTAGAGGAGGATGGTCAACAGACTCTGACGTTGTCGTCTCCTCCTCATCCTTGCGACCGAAATCGAGTAGACGCTTGATGGCATTGCGTTCGGTTTTTTCTGACTCCACCCGCTGATTTGGACAGCGTTGTGCCATGGCTGCTAACACCGTGTCTTCCCCTTGAGTGAAGGCATAGTCCAACCCATTGGCCCGAGCGGTGACGATGGGGATGCCAATTTCAGCTTCGAGTTTGGGGGCTAACCCTTCCAAGTCCATCTTGATGATTTCTGTGGTACAGGTTCCAATCCAAACAATGACACTGGGGTTGCGATCGCGCTTAATTTGTTGGCACAACCGTTTCAACTCTTCGTAATCATTAAGCTGAGCCGAAACATCCCCCTCTTCGAGTTCCGCCATGGCATAACGTGGCTCGGCAAAAATCATCACTCCCATGGCATTTTGCAGAAAATAGCCACAAGTCTTTGTGCCAATCACCAGAAAAAAGCTATCTTCAATTTTCTGATAGAGCCAAGCTACACAGCTAATCGGGCAAAACGTGTGATAGTTCCCCGTTTCGCACTCAAAGTTAAGTGCATTAGGTTGTGCATTGGGTTGTGTAGCAACAGTCATGGAACAGGTCTCCTAATATCAGGGGTGGTCAGTTATGTTATTCGAGATCTGACAACAAATTGGAGATTTCGGGATCTTCCTCATCATCGTCATCTTCCATCAACGCCCCAAACGCCGCTTCGTCGAGTTCGTCATCATTGCCGAGATCTCCTAAGCCAGAGTCCTCATCATCGCCACCAAAGGCAGCTAGATCGAAGTCATTATCATCGTCATCGTCGTCCGAGTCCTCATCACCGCCGAAGGCCCCGAGGTCGAGTCCATCGTCGCCGTCATCGTCCGAGTCCTCATCATCGCCGAAGGCTGATAAATCCATATCATCGTCATCGTCGTCCGAGTCCTCATCACCGCCGAAGGCTCCGAGGTCGAGTCCATCGTCGTCGTCATCGGAAGACGAATCGTCATCACCGAAGGCTGATAAATCCATGTCGTCGTCACCTCCGTCGGCTAAAGCGGCCAGATCGACGTCATCATCTGAGGAAGACTCGTCATCACTGGCGAAAGCGTCGAGGTCCATGTCGTCAGAACCATCGCTATCGTCGTCACTAGCGAAAGCGTCGAGGTCCATATCGTCAGAACCATCGCTATCGTCGTCACTGGCGAAAGCGTCGAGATCCATCTCATCTGCCTCAGACTCATCCTCGGCAAAGGCAGATAGGTCAATATCATCGCTATCGGCCGCGTCCCCGTTGGAGTCATCGTCAGAGTCGTCGTCAGAGTCGCCGAAGACATCGAGATCCATATCCTCGCTGACGTCATCGCTGACATCATTGGAGGTGTCTTCAGCTTCGTCATCGGCGAAGGCGGACAAGTCCATATCATCATCGCTGTCTGAATCCTCGTCGTCGCTGGCATCGCTGCTCGCTTCGATGGGAGTCTCGAGATCAACGGGTTCTTCGGATAGTCCGGCAAAGGGATCGAGTTCTTCGTCAGCCTCCTGAGAGTCTGAGTCAGCTTCGGCTTCCCCGAGGATATCGAGAGCGTCGTCGGCTTCGGGACTTTCAGGGGTTGAGGCTTCGCTCAAGTCTTCTAAAGACTCGTCTGAAGACGCTTCTAATTCCTCTGAGTCATCGTCGAGAAGCATCGCTTCTGGGGTCTCCTCAGCGGACTCATTCTCGTCATCCTCGAGGATACTTAAATCCTCTTCCTCGTCTTGTGCTTGGGCAATGGCGGTTACGCCAGCGAGGGCAGCGTCGGTGGTGGCATCGGTGGCGGCATCGGTCTGGGGTTCGGGTTCGGGTTCAGCGATCGCTTCGGGAGTTTCTGCGATCGCAGGGGGTTGGGAGTCGTCGGAAACTAGGCTACTCGCCGCCACGCCAGCAGCGGTAAAATCCCCAGTTTCCGACTCACCAAAAGGGTCATCTTCAGTCTCCTCGACGGAAGGGGCAGATCCTTGGGAAGGAAGGTCAGTCTCGGGATCTAACCCCAGGGCAATGTCGGGGTCAAAGTTCAAGCCGATCACTTCAATTAAGGTATCTGGATCGGGATTGAGCCGAGAAAAGGGCAACATTAGTTGGGCCAGCTTCGGTTCGATTCCGTTGAGGGAACCGATGATGAAGTAAGACGGAGGACGACGACCTCCATCGGGGGTTTTAACGGCAGCCACCTGCATGTGCAGGTTGAGCCATTCGCGGTTGGCTTGGTAATACTGCAACCACTTCTCTTTGAGAGCGCTGGTAAAGCTATCGAAAAATGCCATGGTTTTTATTTATCCCCGGAGTTGCTGCGTTGTTCATTTCTAGTCTATCCGCCTCAGTCGAAGGTACTCCGTCTTGAAACGGCATTAGGCATTGCCTGTACTGAATCATACTAGGCTAGCTGACAACTGGGGTGCTTCATCCCTGCAAGCTGTAATAGTCGTTGACATTGGGGCCAGGATTGGCTGCGATCGCCGCGACAACCCTGACGCTCATCAGTTGCGAGGCTGGCTGGGTTCTTTTCCTTTACACGGCCATTTAAGCCATCCTTCACACCATCATTAGGTCGGGTTCAGCATCCACGGTCGCCGGGGGCTGCTGAGGATTGAGATAGAAGTCAGATAGAAGCGAGAAGAGGTCGCGATCGGCAGCATCTTTGGGAACCACACCTTCGGGTAAGGCCAAGATTTGGTCGGCAATGTTGAGGTAGTAGTCGCAGACGTAGTTGAGGGCGGCGTCGGTTTCGGTCATCTCAAATAGGGTTTTGCCCTTGACTCGGGAGACGCGGATATCTTCGATCAGGGGTAGGATTTCCAACACTGGCATCGGCACGGTCTCGATATACTTATCGATGAGATCCCGTTTGGAGGTGCGGTTGCCGATCAATCCGGCCAGACGTAGGGGGTGGGTCCGGGCTTTTTCCCGCACAGACGCGGCGATGCGGTTGGCGGCAAAGAGAGCGTCAAAGCCGTTGTCAGTGACAATCAGAGCATAGTCGGCGTAGTTAAGAGGGGCAGCAAAGCCACCACAGACCACGTCGCCAAGAACGTCAAAGAGAATCACGTCATATTCGTCGAAGGCGTTGAGTTCTTTGAGCAGTTTGACGGTTTCACCGACGACGTAACCGCCACAACCAGCACCGGCTGGGGGACCGCCGGCTTCAACGCAGTCAACGCCACCGTAGCCTTTATAGATCACGTCTTCGGGCCAGATGTCTTCGTAATGGAAGTCTTTTTCTTGCAGGGTATC
This sequence comes from Phormidium willei BDU 130791, assembly GCA_001637315.1. Lineage (GTDB taxonomy): Bacteria > Cyanobacteriota > Cyanobacteriia > Cyanobacteriales > Geitlerinemataceae > Sodalinema > Sodalinema willei. The sequence goes on from LSZA01000029.1 coordinate 13,932, forward strand.
GATGATGGTGGGAATGAGATAGCCCGTTAGGGTGAAGGTACTATCGTGTTTGGGGTCACACCCAATTTGCAGGACTTTTTTGCCGCGACGGGCCAGGGCAACTGAGATGTTGCAACTGGTGGTGGATTTACCAATGCCGCCTTTTCCGTATACTGCTAATCTCACCCGATTTTCTCCTTTTCGTACTGACTGAGTTCTGGTTGAGGTCGGCGATCGCCTCTTGGCTTGAGGTGACTCGTTTGGGGCCGATGGCGGCGATCGCTCGTCCTCTCGTTGTTTGCATTATGGGGGATGTGTCTGAGGATGGAAAGGGTTGCAACATTAAACTTAATGTCTCTGCTAAAGTTAGAAGCTTTTAGACAGTCTAAATCGAATTTTTTATGGCTGTCAGCCGCTCTCAATGATTTTTAAAGCCTTTTTTAAGGTTTTATGGTTTTAGTTTATGTTAAGTAGTTACAAAAACCAAAAAGTTCCCTAGACGCAAATGCTTGAGCTAAACGCCTAGTATGGGTTTGCTACGCCACTTGCTGAAACTGGGGAGCAGAGGATTTGGGCAAGGATATAAAGAATGCTAAATTTTTCTGCAACTGTGGGGATTCCTCATCGAGCGATTCCTCAATCACGGTGGCTTGAGCGGTGATGTGAGCGTGAAGGGAGGACAGCGGCGTGATAGACATTGAGATGGATATTGAAAGGGCCTTGGCCTGTTACGAGGCGCAGCAGTACGATCGCGCCACCACCATTTGCCAAACCCTATTAGCCCAACAGCCTCAGCGTCTGGATGCGTTAAATCTCTTGGGAGGTGTCGCCTTTCAGCAGGGGAAGTGGTCCGAGGCGATCGCCCATTATCAAACCCTACTCAAGCACTATCCTTGTTTTGCGACGGGATATGCCAACCTGGGGCGCACCTGGCAACAAATCAACAGTTTGCCAGAAGCCAAAGCCGCCTATCAGCAAGCCTTGGCGTTAGATGCTTCCGGGACGCAATGGTGGTTTAGCCTCGGCCATATCCATTGGGATTTAGGGGAAATTGAGGCCGCGATCGCCTGTTTTGAGGCCGTCTTAGCGCGAGATCCCCATTGGCACGAGGCCCGCAGTACCCTGTCCCTGTTGCGCTTGCTCCAGGGGGATTTTCAGCGGGGATTTGCCGCTTATGAAGCTCGTCCCTCCCGACGGGATTTAACTGAAACCTTCCCTCGCGGCGACTTAATCTGGCAAGGGGAGTCATTACAGGGCAAAACTCTGCTGTTACTGGCTGAACAAGGCTTCGGTGATGCAATTCAATTTGTGCGCTATGTGCCTGAATTAGCCGCCGAAGGGGTGCGCGTTTGGCTGCGCGTGCGGCCGCCATTGCTGCGGCTGTTTCAGGGACTCCCTGGCTGCGATCGCCTCTTCTCGACCGACGATCCCATTCCCGCTTGGGATGCTCACGCCTTACTCATGAGTCTGCCCTATTTACGCCAAACCACACCTGAGACGATTCCGGCTAAGGTTCCCTATCTCCATCTCAGTCCCCATTGTCGGCCCCACGTCCCCAAGGCTCCTAGAGGCGATAAGAAAGTCGGGTTGGTTTGGTCTGGGAGTCCGACTCATCGCAAAGATAGCGATCGCTCCTGTTCCTGGGCCGAGTTTCAACCCTGGCTCGAAGTCCCCCAGATTCAGTTCTATAGTTTGCAGAAACAGCCCCGGCCTGAAGACGCCGAGGCCATCGCCGCCGAACCGCGTCTGATAGATCTCGCCCCCCAGTTGCGGGACTTTTGGGAGACCGCCGCCATGATTCAAGACCTCGATCTGGTGATCACCGTTGATACCGCTGTGGCTCATCTGGCCGGAGCGTTCGGGAAGCCGGCCTGGGTATTGTTGGCCCAAACTCCGGATTGGCGTTGGGGATTATCCGGCGATCGCAGTGCTTGGTATCCCACGTTACGGTTATTTCGTCAGTCCCGGCGCGGACAATGGACCGAGGCGATCGCGGCGGTGGGTGAACGTCTTGCCCAGTGGGGGTCTGACCCACTCTCAGCCGCGAGTTAATTCCGAGTCAAACCGGTCAACAGTGATACTCATCACAAACATTCGTGTTGAAGATCGTCTCAAATGGGGAAGGCGATCGCTGTACAAAACAAATCTAAAGGTAATACTAAGAATATCGAACTAAGGTGACAGCCCCCCATGATGACGACCCAGACCCTGAACCAAAGCATCCCCCTCGATGAAATGTTTGCCCGAGTGTGGAATCTCGGACATCTCAGCCGCGCCGAGCGACAAACTCTTAAATCCGTCGTTTTGAGCAACAGCCTCAGTTCTGAGGATGAAGATGTCCTCAACCGTATCTTTCATGCCGTTCGCCGAGGTTGGCTCAAAATTTCTGACTAAGTCCACCGCAGCTATAAGATTTACCTGTTAAGACCCTCAAGTTATCCTTCACTTTAGCTTGACTGAACCTGCAATCGGTCGATTTTTGATTCCGGCGGCATACTTCAACTTAAAATCCCTTTAAAACAGAAGATTTCAACAAGATTATTCTTCTTTGACGGTCATGTGACTTCCCCGACCTCGAACTCGGGGTATTTTTTTGGTTAATGCTGTCCGTTAAGATGGTCAAGCAATCGAGAGTGGTCTTAGGACAGATGAGGCAGGCAGCATGAGAGAAAATTGGAGAAGACGTTGGCCGGCGATCGCCGCCGTAATCAGTTGTTGTCTGGTCATCTTAGTCAGTTGTCAGCAATCGAGTCAGGATCTGCGTCAAACCGACGGTGGAGTTGGGTCCAGTTCCCGAGGCGATCGCATCCGCCTCGGAACAACCGCCCAGATTGTCACCCTCGATCCCGCCGAAGCCTACGAACAATCCTCCATGATGGCGATCGCCAACCTGGGCGAACCCCTCTATCACTACGAACAAAACGATCAAGGAGAACTCACTCTCGCCCCCAAACTCGCCAGGGATCTACCCACCATCAGCGACGATCAACTCACCTACCGCATTCCCCTGCGTCGTGATGTTGTCTTCCATGACGGAACCCCCTTCAACGCCGCCGCCATGGCCTTCTCCCTGCGCCGCTTTCGCGACAATCGTGGCCGGCCATCCTTCCTACTCGCCGACTTAGTCGACACCATTGAGGCCAGCAGCGAGTATGAACTCACCCTTAGCCTCAACTATCCCTTTGCCGGCTTCACCTCTCTCTTGACATTTCCAGGACTTTGTGCTATATCTCCAGCCGCCTATGACATTGGCGAAGGGCAATTCCTCCCCAGCCAGTTTGTCGGAACCGGTCCCTATCGTCTAGCCAACTATGGCAGTGACTCCGTCGCCTTTGACATCTTTGAGGACTATTGGGGCCAGCCTCCCAACAATCAAGGGGTTGATATGCGGCGCTTTTCGAGTCAATCCAACCTCTATAACGCCTTCCGTACTGAGTCCGTTGATGTGGCTTACCAACAACTCGACCCCGACCAAATTCATAGTCTTCAGGAATTAGCCCCAACCGAGGGATATCAAATTATTGCCGCCGAAAGTACCACGATTTCCTATCTGGTTCTCAACGTCAATCAGCCCCCCTTCGATCGCCTTGAAGTCCGTCAGGCCTTAGCCGCCGTCATGGATCGAGATTTGCTCAATCAGCGGGTATTTTACGGTCAAGCGGACCCTCTTTATAGTTTGCTTCCCCCGGCCTTTGAGGCCCATCGTCCCCTGTTTGCAACGCAATACGGCGATGGGAATGTGGCCCAGGCCAGGGAACTGTTGCGTCAGGCGGGGTTTTCCCCAGAAAATCCCCTGGTGGTGGAGATCTGGTTTCCCTCAAGTTCCGTGGCGGGCCGTCTGAGTGCCACAATTTTACAAGCCTTTGCCGAGCGAAATTTGCCGGGGTTAATGACCGTCGAACCCCGAAGTGTCGAGGCGGCGACAGCCTACGGATATTTGGATAAGGGCGTGTATCCGACCTTTCTGTTGTCCTGGTATGCGGACTTTTTTGATGCGGATAACTATGTTAAGCCGTTTCTCGAATGTCAAGAGGGGTCTGTTGAGAGCGGCTGCACCTTAGGGGAAAGTCAATATCACGGCTCGTTTTATTATGACCCTCGTGCCAATGAGTTATTACAACGGCAACGAGAAGCCTCTGACCCGCAGCAACGGAATCAGTTGTTGGTGGAGTTACAGGAGATTGTCGCGGCGGAGGTTCCCTATATCCCGCTTTGGCAGAATAAAGATTATGCTTTTGCCCAAAAGCATATTTCTGGGGTGCGCTTGAGTAAGACGCAACAGGTGCTTCCGTTTGCTTCAATTAGTCCCTAGAACTAGGAATAGGGAATAGGGAACAGGGAATAGGGAGGAAGAAGGCAAAAGGCATAACCCACCCCTAACCCCTCCCAAGAGGGGAAGGCAAGAGGCAAGAGACAAGAAAGAGGCAAGAAGTAGCGGATTCTCTTCCAACTCAGAGTGTCCTAAACCAATCTTCGATTGCTATAGCAACGCCAAAATGTACATTTTTGTAAAGAACTAGATTAAGACGTCAAAACTTTCGTGAAGATTTATGTTTTTGTAACGTCAGCTACAGATAGTTGAGAGAATCATTGTGACTGAGATCTCTAATTTTAGGCGATCCCTATCACCATTTTAAGCGATCCCAGTTACGTGATGGGGCGATCGCAATTACCCAAGCCCCTGTACGAGATCGCCGCGAGATCCAACGCGTAGCGGCATCATTAAAGAAATAGAAGATTCTCTTAAAATAATGACAAACTCGTTTTTACCCTCACTGCCGACGTTATCTGACTTTTTCTTCCAAGTTTGGGAAAACGGCAAACTCACCCAAGCCGATCGCCTACAATTGCGTTCCTATCTACTCAGCGATCGCCTCACCGACGCCGACTACACCCTACTGAACCGACTCCTGCACGCTGTACGTCGGGGTTGGGTCTCTTGCACGAGCGATCGCCGAGATGGGGAAGTAACTTGTTAAACTAAGGGATTAGAAGTCGGCCATCACAATAGCTTGTGACCCAGATCCCCCACCAGAAACAGGAAAGGAAAACAGGCGATGTTTAATGCCACCCAGTTACTCATCGACCGTTTCGTCCCCAAACTCCAGGACAACTACCACCGCACCTATGGCGGACTAAAGTCTGACTACGCCGAGATCATCGGCTGGGCCGGTGGTATGGCATTGGAAAACATCGCCAACAGCGATGCCCTCTATCACAACGTCGAACATACAATTTTCGTCACCCTCGTGGGTCAGGATATCCTCCGAGGACGACATATCCGAGAAGGAGGTGTCTCCTGCGAAGATTGGCTCCATTTCACCATTGCGCTGCTGTGTCATGACATTGGCTACGTCAAGGGCGTGTGTCGTAAAGATGACCCCACCCGGCGACTCTATTCTACGGGGATTGACGACACAATGGTTTACCTAGCTCCCGGTGCGACAGATGCGGCCCTGACGCCCTATCATGTCGATCGCGGAAAGTTGTTTATCGACGAACGGTTTGGAGGGCATCGCCTCATCGATGCCGAACTCATCCGTAGCAGCATGGAACTGACGCGGTTTCCCGTTCCAGCGGGAGAAGATCACCAAGATACCTGCAATCTTCCCGGCTTAGTGCGGGCCGCCGATCTCATCGGACAACTCAGTGACCCCCGTTATCTACAAAAAATTAGCGCCCTGTTCTACGAATTTGAAGAAACCGGAACCAACAAAGCTCTCGGCTATAAAACCCCAGGCGACCTACGCAACGGTTATCCCAAGTTCTACTGGAATGGAGTCTATCCTTACATCAAAGAAGGACTCAAATATCTCGAAGTGACCCAAGAAGGGAAACAAATCGTGGCCAACCTGTTTAGCAATGTCTTTCGCGTTGAACATGCAACGGTATGAGATCGGCTTGTGGCAACCGACTCCAACATCTCGTCGCCCCCCCGATATCTTGTCACCGGACCGGGTCTGCTGTCACACTAAGAGCAGAGAAAGTAGGTGAGGCAGTTGCGAACTGGCCGAGTCGAGCGCTTGAGCCAGTTTGAGGAAAGTCCGGGCACCCGAAAGACCCAACTTGCTGGGTAACGCCCAGTGCGCGTGAGCGTGAGGAGAGTGCCACAGAAACATACCGCCTTGTCAGACGATCGTCGGTAAGCCACGACCGTCTCAGGGTAAGGGTGCAAAGGTGCGGTAAGAGCGCACCAGCAGTATCGAGAGGTACTGGCTCGGTAAACCCCGAGTGGGTGCAAGGTCGCCGGAACCATGGTTGGTCTTTTACCAGTTCCGAAGTTGGAGAACCGCTTGAGGCGTTTGGTAACAAACGTCCCAGATAGATAACTGCCCGTCTCATCGTCTGACGATGTCTGACGATGGGATAGAACAGAACCCGGCTTACGACTACTTTCTCTACCCCCTTGTACCGCCTGTATATCGCCTGATTTCCCTCTGACTCCCTCTGACTCCCTATGGTTGCCCTGCCCCCCCAACGTCAAGACGCATTACATCAATTTATTCTTAAGTTGGGTTTAGCTCCCGACTCTCGGGTGAACTGGGATCTCTTAGATACCGCATTAACCCATCCAACCCTGTCCGCGACTCGCAACTACGAACGGCTAGAGTTTATCGGTGATGCGGCCATTCGCTTAGCGTCAGCGGAGTTTCTTTGGGAAAGTTACCCTGAAGCCAAAGTGGGAGATTACGCTGCCATTCGTTCCGTGTTAGTGAGCGATCGCACCCTAGCCGAGATTGCCGAATCCTACGGGTTTCAGCGCTATTTGCTCGTCGGTGGGAGTGCCAGCGGTGATAAGGCCGGCTATCGTTCTCGCTTAGCCGATGCCCTCGAAGCGGTGGCGGCGGCCCTGTATCTGAGTCACCATGATACGAGTTTAGTGCGTCCCTGGCTTGACAAATCCTTTCGTCCTCTGGCTGAACAAGTGCGCCAAGATCCCGCTCGACAGAACTATAAGGCCGCTTTGCAGGAATGGACCCAGGGCCATTACCGACAACTGCCAGACTACCGTGTGGTCGAACAAGTAACCCGAGAACATCATAGCGATCGCCGCTTCGCCGCTGAAGTCTGGCTGCATGACCGCTGTCTGGGTCGGGGAACCGGGCGATCGATCAAGGCGGCCGAACAGGCGGCTGCTCAAGAGGCCTTTGTGGCCTTATCCCAGGCTGACCCGTCCCAACCGTCCCCAGTGTCTCACTCGTGACCGATTCAAGCTCACCTCTTCCAACAGGTTTATGACAGGAATTATTATTATTGGCGCAGGTCGTTGGGGCAATCACCTGATTCGCAATATCTTAGAGCATCCGAAGGGGGAATTACTGGCAGTCGTTGACTGCGATCGCCAGCGCCTACAAGCCGTCAACGAACGCTTTAACCTAGAAGCGGCCGGGGTCATGCTGAGCCAAGATTGGCATGACACCCAAGACTTACCCGCCCAAGGGGTGATTGTGGCCACTCCTGCCACCGACCATGAAAGCACCATTCGCGAGGCACTCAACCGGGGCTATCATGTCTTAGCTGAAAAACCCCTCACCTTAGAGTCCAAAACGGCGATCGCCCTCTGGGAGTTGGCCCAAACACAGCAACGACGGCTGAACATCGACCATACCTATCTTTTCCACCCCGGTGTCGAACGGGGGGCCGAGGTGCTACGTCAAGGTCGCCTCGGGGAACTGCGTTATGGCTATGCCGCCCGCACCCATCTGAGTCCCGTTCGCCAGGATGTCGATGCCCTTTGGGATTTAGCCATTCACGATATCGCGATTTTTAACCATTGGCTCGCAGAAGTTCCGGTGATGGTACAAGGAACCGGCAAGATTTGGCTACAATCCCAGGGACATGGGAGATGCCAACATTTATTTCCCGATGGCTTAGCCGATGTCGCCTGGGCGCGATTAGTGTATCCCAGTGGCGTCGAGACAACCCTTCATCTATGTTGGGCCAACCCTGACAAACAACGACGGTTAGCCCTAGTCGGAGATGCCGGAACCCTGGTGTTTGACGAACTTGCGGCCAATCCCTTGACCCTGATTCAGGGACAACTCAGCCAGGATTCAGCCGGGACATGGCAGCCGAGTGCTGTGACTCCCGAAGCCCTAGAGGTCGCCCCTGGAGAACCCCTACGACGGGTCTGCGATCGCTTCCTAGAGGGGATTGAAACCGGTCAAGACTGCGATCGCTCCTCCGGGGCCGTGGGGGCGCAACTGGTGGGCATCTTAGAGGGCTTATCTCAGTCAAGTCGTGAGGGAGGCCGGCTGATCAATCTGTCTTAAGGAGCTTGGATTCGGCAACACGTCCGCTAAAATTCATAGCAACTGCGTTAAAGAGCCTTGAAGCTCCTGATACTATGAAATTTCCTCTTGCTTTTCTCCCCCTTGCTCTCGGAACCGTCTTCATGGGGGGTAATGGGGCGATCGCTCAGTCTTACCCCAACCAAGCCCATGTTTGCACCCCGGGGCCGCGCTTAAACCTACGGGAAACCCCGGCCGGGCGAGTCTTGACCATTCTCAACAACGGCACATCCCTCGAACGAGTGGCCGCCCCCGCCGGAAGCTGGCAGCCGGTGGCCACCCCGAACTATCGCGGTTATGTTTGGTCGAGTTATGTCTGTGATGGGGAAGTCGATACCCCCGTGGCTCAACAACCCGCGAGGGCGGCCCGTTTTCAGCCCGCCATGTGTCCTGATGTGAGTTTAGCGCGGAATGTGGTCACTCCCGATGGCTTGAATGTATATCGTTCCAACAATCCCAACAGTGAGATTGTTCGTTTTCTCAATGAAGGGGCAGCGATTATTCTCGGCAGTACGAACCCCACGATCGATGAAGCCGGGTATCTCTGGTTGCCTGTTGAACAGCCCGCGATGGGGTATATTCGTGTTGGCCGTGACGGGGTCGTTGATAAAATTGGTAACTGCACGCGTTTCTATCCCTGAAACCACTCACAAGAGCAACGGTGTCTCAACAACAACGACAACAGTTCCCGGCCCTGAGCAACAAAACCTATCTCAATTATGGCGGTCAAGGTCCTTTGCCTCAAACGGCCATCAATGCCATTCGTCAAGCCTATGAGTGGGTGCAGCGCATTGGTCCGTTTTCGGCTCAGGCTAATGCTTGGGCTCAAGATTGTGCCAACCAAACCAGGCAGGCTATTGCCGATGAGTTGGGGGTAACGGCGGACACCATTGCTCTGACGGAGGATGTGACAGTCGGCTGTAATATCGCCCTTTGGGGCCTTGACTGGCAGCGGGGCGATCGCCTCGTGATGACCGACTGCGAACATCCTGGGGTGGTGGCGACGGTGCAGGAACTTCAACATCGCTTTGGCATTGAAGTTGATATTTGTCCCGTTCAAGCCACCCTCAACACGAATAACGCCGTTGAGGTCGTTGCCCAGGCCCTGACAGCCAACACTCGCTTAGTGGTGTTGAGTCATATTCTCTGGAATACGGGGCAGGTGTTACCCCTCAAAGAGATTGTCGCCGCCTGCCGTCAAGTCCCCACCTCTTCTGGGGAGCCGATTCGCGTCTTAGCCGATGCAGCCCAGTCTGTGGGCGTTCTGCCCCTGGAGTTAGCCAACTCTGGGGTGGATTACTATGCCTTTACCGGTCATAAATGGCTCTGTGGCCCCGCTGGAGTCGGTGGGTTTTACTGTCACCCGGATGCTATGGCCAGTCTGCGCCCCACCTTTATTGGTTGGCGTGGCATCACCATGGATGCTACGGGCAACCCCACGGGTCTGAAAGCCAATGCACAGCGTTATGAGATTGCGACATCCGCCTATCCGTTGTATGTGGGCTTACGGGAGGCGATCGCCACCCATCGCCGTTGGGGAACGGCCCAGGCACGCTATGAACAGATTTGTCGTCAGAGTCAGCATCTCTGGGAAGGCTTGCGAGAGATGCCGCAGGTGAGGTGTTTACGCACTGCACCCCCAGAAGCAGGGTTAGTCTCCTTTGTCTTAGAGTCGGAAGACCATAAGGGTCTGGTTCAGTTTTTGCAACAGCATGGGGTGATGGTCCGGACTCTTCTTGACCCCAGTTGTGTCCGGGCCTGTGTCCATTACTTCACGGATGAGACGGAGATGGAGCGGCTGTTGCAGCACATTCGTCGCTTTGTTGAGTCATCTTAGGGATGGAGAGAGGCGATGGAGGCTCGGTGCTGGAGTCTGCTAGGGGCAATCGGGGTGAATCGCGCCGCGATCGCACAAAAACGCCACCGCCTCTCGGTCTAAATTCCGGGCTTGACTGAAGTTTACCCCCTCGACGAAACTGAGCGGCCCCGCCTCAGGCGATCGCACCACAAAGTCACTGGCCTCGTCAGACTCGGCCGCCTCCCAGGTAACGCCCTGAAAATCTGCCCCCGCGACCTTGGCCCCTCGTAGATCGGTCCAGGTTAAATCACTGCCGTGGAAACTGGCATATTCCAAATTAGCCTGGCGCAGATTGGCCCCGGAGAGGTTAACGTCACGGAAATTACTATTGCTCAAATTGGCTTGAGAGAAGTCTACCCCAGCTAAATCCGCACCCTGCCAATTGGCCTGAGTAAGATTGGCCCCCGTCCAGAGACTCCCCCCAGCACGAACCTGGGTGAGACTGGCCCCCTGTAAATCGGCATTGGTGAAGTCAGCGGCGTTTAAATCCGCTCCCGTGAAACTGGTTTGACGTAAGGATGCCCCCTCGAAGTTGGCCCCCACCAATTGCGCGGAACTGAAATTAGACCCCGTGGCACTCACCCAGCGAGCATCCGCGTGATTGAAATTGGCCTGCATGACGTTACTGCGGTACATCCAGACTTGGGTCAGGGTGGCCCCGGCGAAGTTGCCATAACTTAAATCCGCGCCCGAGAGGTCAGCAATCCAATCGTCATAGGTCCCGAAGCGGCCATCTTCCCCGGCCCCATAGAACTGACTTCCCTGGAAGCTGGCTCGGCTCAGGAGGGAACCGCGAAAGCGAATGCCGGCTAAATTGATGCCATCTAAGACTAGGGTGAAGGGAACGTCCGTCACCGCTTGGCTGAGATGTGTGCGGCTGAGATCGGCGGTGGGGAGTTCGCCGCTATGGTGACTGAGGATGGTGGCGATCGCCCGCTGGGTGGCCCGCAGACGACGCGCGAGGAGGGCTTTTTCCTCGGCGGTTCCTCCATATTCGAGGGAATCTAACTGAATTTTTAGGGATTGGTTGAGGCGGCGTAGTTCGAGAATGGCGGCTTTACCGTGGGAGGCGATGGCCTGTTGGCTGGCGTCAATCAATTCCGGTTCTGTTTCTTGGCCGAGGAGGTCGACCAAGAGAGATAAGGCCCGAGGATCATTTAAGGTTCCCAGAGCTAAAATGGCGTTTTTACGCTCATCGGGCGCTCCGGCGGCGGGGGTGAGTTTACTCACGAGGGACAAGAACATCTGATTATCCTGTTCCTGAAATTCTCGGGAGTTGGCCTGTTGCTGAATATAGACTTGGGTGCCAACAAAGGTTCCCAAGACGGCTGTTAGACAAAACAGCAGCACTAACAACAGGGTTGTGGCGGGGTTACGGAGCATCCAAAACCAAAGACTAGCCCCGGCCGGCGATCGCGGTTCGGGTTCAGGATACAGGACAATGGCCTCAACGGCTTCTCCTTCAACCTGAGTCCAATGGCGATCGCGCTCTAACTCTTCGTTTTGCCAATCTCCATAGGGGTTATTTAGGGCATCAAAGATGGTGGTCCCGGCGATGTTGTCGTGGAAGGCTCGTCCTTGACGGTTGAAGCGAGAGGCCAGGCCATCGACGAGCAACACCACCCCCGTCAATCCCAGTAAGATGCCCAAATCGGGAAAGGCTCCCGTCAGCCGCCACAGGACCCAGGCGGTTCCCCCAAAGATACCCCAGCGGGCGATCGCCTCCCGCAGCAGCACCTGAACCAGACTCGGTGGCGCTCCTTGAGGGGTGACCACTTTAATGCCAAACCAACGTTTGGGGTCTGTTTGTCCGGTTTTATAGAGTAAATAGATCTGCCAACCTCCCGCCAACAGGGGCATCACTAAGGCCCCTGTCCAAAAGAGATTAGTCAGGGGGGAGACATTGCGATTGGGTTGACGAACCGGCAAACTCAGAACCCGAGCGATACGGTCTTCTGTGGCGGCTAACAGGGGACTGAGGGGAACCGGTTCACCAATCTCTTGCTGGGTGGCGTAAGCCCCGAAGCCATAGGGAATGCCGGCACTGCCGACAATGAAGGAGACTTCTACGACAAAGGCGCAGCCTCGACGTACGAGAATGGGGAGTTGTCGCACCGTACTACGCCACCAGGGTGCAAGACGTCGGGGTGGAAGAGGAGTCGAAGGGCTGGCCATAGAACAATCGGTAGATGGCGTTACGGATAGTTATCTTTCAAAGAATATCAGCGATCGCCCCGGGAATCCCCCCGAGAGTTATTCTGAGAACTGCCCTCAGAGTCACTCTCAGAATTGGCACTAGAATCGGGGGTCATCTCGCCAACGGAAATCGATCGCAGAAACTCAGCACTGGCTTCTGGGAGTGTGGTATTGATATACATCCCACTTCCCAACTCAAACCCCGCCGTCAGAGACACCCGAGGAATCACCGCCAGATACCAATGGAAATAGTTGGTGCGATGTTCATCGCTGGGGATGGAGCGAATGGTGTAATTGTAGTCGGGATTATTCAACCCGACATAGAGTTTCGCCAACACTTGCCGGAGGATTTCTGCTAAGTCCTCAATTTCGTGATCTAAGATGTCCTCGAACGAGGAGGCGTGGCGACGGGGAAAAATCCAGAGATGGAAGGGAGAGAGGGCGGCGTAGGGGATAAAGGCCACGAAATGCTGACTTTGACAGACAATGCGATCGCCGGCGTCGAGTTCTTCGGCAAGAGTGCGACAGAAGATACATTCGCCCCAATCATCAAAATAACGAATCGCCTCCTGAGTCCGCAGTCGCAGTTGATTTGGCACAATGGGTGTGGCGGCAATCTGGGAATGGGGATGTTCTAGGGAGGTTCCCGCCCCTCGACCATGATTTTTGAAGATGACAATGGTGGAGATGCGAGGATCTTTGCGTAGATGGCGATAGCGTTCTCGATACATCCGCAGTACGTTGCTGATATCGTCGAGGGGGAGCAACGCTAGGGTGACGTTATGGCAGGGATGTTCGATAATCACTTCATGAACCCCCACCGCTGTTAGGGAACGATAGAGTTTGCCTCGCTGTCGGATGATCTCCCCCTCGGGGGATAGGGCTGGATATTTGTTTAAGACGGCCCGCACCCGCCAACCGCGATGATCCGAGAGAATGGCGGTTTCTACCCCAGTCCGGGCTTCGTTGCCGGCGCAGAAGGGACAATCCTCACGATAGGGGGGCAAATCGGCTGGGGCGGGGCGCTGTTGGTTAAATTCATCGGGGCGATGGGCGCGATCGGTGGCGATAATCACCCAATCTCGGGTAATGATATTGTGGCGCAACTCATTCATCGGTTTGGTTGAAGATTTGGCTAAGCTATAAGATAGGGTGGCATATGTTCTCGCCCTGTACCCTAAATGCGTCAAATTATCCGGACTGATAACGCCCCCGCCCCGGTTGGCCCCTATAACCAAGCTGTCCTCGCGACGGGAAAACTCCTGTTTGTGGCTGGACAAATCCCCCTGAACGCTCGGGGGGAACTGGTGGCAACGGGTGATATTAAAGGACAAACCCAACAAGTTTTAGAGAATCTTCAAGCCATTCTAACAGAAGCTGGAGCTGGTTTTTCGGATGTGGTAAAAACCACGGTTTTTCTAGCAGACATGAATGATTTTGCGGACATGAATGGGGTCTATGGTCAGTATTTTACAGACGCGATCGCCCCGGCTCGGGCGGCGGTTGAGGTAGCACGATTGCCCAAGGATGTTCGGGTTGAAATCGAATGTATTGCCATGATTTCTGACGACTAATTGAACGGCAATGTAGCTTTGTTTTTTTGCAGAATTCAAGCTACCAAGTCAAACGTATTATGGTTAAAATATGACCGAATTCAAGATTCAGCACGTCAGCACCTATCGGTATAATCAATGTGTTTTTCTTCGACCCCATTGGGTGCGCCTGCGCCCTCATAGTAATGGGTTGCAGACTCTGGTTGACTATCAACTTGACGTAACGCCAGAACCGTTGGGGCGATCGCAGGTGGTGGATCTCGATGGTAATGCCCTCATTAAACTGTGGTTTGATAAACCTAGTCAACAACTCCAAGTTATCTCTAAAGCACGGGTGAACACTTGGCAAACGAATCCCTTTGAGTATCTCCTTGAAAACGGCGCTCATCGCCTCCCCATTGACTATTCGAGTTCCCTGCGATCGCAGCTTCTGGCCTACCTAGATCCTCCGATTATTGTGCCCCAAGGAGGCGACCCCATCGCCAGTGAACTGGCGGAGGAACTGTTGCATCTGTCGGACAATCAAACGTTACGGTTCCTCCATGATCTCAATCAACGGATTTATAGCCAATGTGATTATGTCACACGTCTCGAAGGAGACCCACAGACTCCAGGGATAACCTGGCGCAACAAACGAGGGTCTTGTCGGGATGTCACCGTCTTATTCGCCGCCGTCTGTCGAGCGGTTGGACTGGCGGCCCGCTTTGTCAGTGGCTATCAGGAAGGGGACCCGGATCAAACCAATTATGACCTTCATGCTTGGGTTGAAGTCTATCTTCCTGGTGCGGGGTGGCGAGGCTACGATCCAACCCACGGGTTAGCGGTGGCTGATGGACATATCAGTCTGGCTGCGAGTCCCTATCCCCGTGATGCGGCTCCTATCGAGGGAACTGTGACCCCCACGCAACCGGTCTGGGACACGGGCCAACCTCTCAACACTACCCTGGAGACTCAGATCAGCATCAGCCACGGTTAACGGGGAAATCAACGCCCGTCAACCCGCCCGTTGGCCAAATCGTGACCCACCGCAGACCAATATGGGTGGGGAAACGACAGGGGTGATATACAGGGGTGACATATAGACCACTCAAAATAGATAACTCAAGACAGTTTGGGAAGGTGTATTTAACTCCAACTTGGTCAGCCTCTACCGTGTCATATGCCTTAAGCAATGCTGTACATTTGGGGTAGGTTCGATGTAGGTTTGATGGCAGCAGCGAAGGTTCTCTAATCTCACCCTCTAGTCTGGACGGTCTAGGGTCGACATCTCGGGTCTGGCTGGATGGCTCACCGAGGTCGGAGTATCCTGAGGTGACCTCATCTGTTGTTCAGTCCCTTGTGAGCTATCATTCCCTAACTGATTTGGTGCGAAACTTATGTCCCTCGAACGTGAAAATTATGAGCTACGTTGTCGCGTGGCTGAACTAGAACAAGCGTTGCAACAACGACCGAGTTCTGAGGCTGAACAGGGGGTCGTTGCTGAGGGTTTAGCTCGCTCAAGGGTTTCTCATGTCTCTCATGTCTCGAAAGAGGACGGTGATCTCGATATTGACTTAGATAGCCAACTCTTCCAAGCCTATGTTGAAGCGGCTAATGATATGGTTTACGCGGTTGATTTGCAGGGTAAGCTGACGTTTATCAATTCCTATGGCGAACGGTTACTTGGCTGTACCGGTCAAGATTGGAAGGGTCAATGTTATTTAGATTTTATTACTCCAGAATATCGTCAGGCCACCGCGAATGCGTTTAAGACCTTGCTGAAAACCGGTGAGTTAAAAGATTTTCAGTTTCAGGTTCCAACGGCTGATGGAACCACGCGAGATTTAGAAGTTAACGGACGTTTGCTGTATCGAAAAGGGCGTTTAGTGGGTGGTTTAGGGATTGCGCGGGATATTACGGAGCGCAAACAGTTTAATCGCCAATTACAGATGTTCATGAAGGCGGTTGATTCAGCTTATGATAGTACGATGATTGTGAGCGCTGAGGGGACAATTGTCTATGCGAATACGGCAACGGTTCGTATGTTTGGCTATGAGCGAGATGTCTTGATTGGTGCTAATAATTGTTTGTTTTACCCTGATTATGCTCCAATTTCTATGAAGTGGCTGGTGGAACAAGCTCTCTTGAATGAGCAACTCGGCTGGAGTGGGGAAGTGACCTGCCAGCGGGCAACGGGGGAGTCGTTCCCAGCCTTAATTTCGGTAGCTGTGATCTTACGAGAGGAGCGGAATCCATCGGATCTGAGTCTGGATCTAACAGCGGGCGATCGCGCGAAAATTATTGATACAATCTCCCTGATTTATCGAGATATTACAGAGCAAAAACGCAGCCAATCTGAACTGGCGATTAAAAACCTAGAATTAGAGCGATCTAGTCGCATGAAATCCGCTTTTTTGGCGAATATGTCCCATGAATTAAGAACGCCATTAACCTCAATTTTGGGATTTTCTAATCTTTTACTACAAGAGTTGTTTGGACATCTGAATCAAAAACAGATTGTGTATGTAAGACGAATTCATGAAAGTGGTCAGCATTTACTGAGGTTAATTAGTGATATTTTAGATTTATCAAAAGTTGAGGCTGGTAAAATCGAGCTGTCTTTAACCTCGATCCCGTTTTTGAAAGTCTGTAATGAGGCGATCGCCCTGATGAGTGAGCAGGCTCGTCTTAAAAATATTGATGTGAATTTACAATCTACTCATCCCCAGGGAAGAGTTCTGGCTGATGAGTTGCGGTTACGTCAAATGCTCTTGAATTTATTGTCCAATGCGATTAAATTTTCAGAGTCGGGAACGCAAGTTGATTTAGCCGTAACGGATGATGACAATTATATCTATTTTAGTGTTCGGGATCAGGGAATTGGCATCCCTGAACCGCAGCAATCGCTATTATTTCAACCATTTCAGCAGTTAGATAGTTCCCTATCTCGTCATCATGAAGGAACCGGTTTAGGGTTGGCTCTAACTCGTAAGTTAGCTGAACTTCATGGTGGAACAGTCACCTGTCAGTCAACGCCTGGCCAAGGTAGTGAATTTACCATTGTTCTGCCCCGAGCGGCTGGGGAACCGATACTGGCTTCTCCTGAAGCGCCTTGGCGTAAAACTCTGGCTCCGTCAGACCTGGGCGCGACCTCGTCGCTCCTGTTAGTTGAAGATCATCATCACAATGCGGTGTTACTTAAGGATATTTTAGAGTTTTGGGGCTATCAGGTTCATTATGTAAAGGATGGCTATGGTGCCTTAGCTTGGCTCGATAACCATTGTCCCGATGGAATTTTATTGGATATTCATTTGCCCGAACTCGATGGGTTGACCTTAGCGCGAGAAATTCGCAATCATCACGATCTCGCGCGTATACCGATTATTGCGATTACAGCGTTGGCCATGCCGGGCGATCGCCAACGCTGTCTCGATGCCGGTTGCGATGACTATCTCACCAAACCCGTCAGTTGCGATCGCCTGGCACAATTGCTCAACAAATATATCACCGTCCCATCCAATCCATCTAATCCATCCAATCCCCCCAATCAAGTCAATGACCTGTCAGCAGACTCGCCCTGAAATCGATTCTTGCCGACCAATGGGGGCGATCGCCACGGTACAATCTAATTTATGATGGACATTATGATGGACATTATGATGGACAGAGGGGTTAAAAGCTGTTATCTGTTTTCTCAGCTATCTCCCTGAGTCATCTCCCTCAATCATCCACCCTGAATTTTTTCGATCTAGGCAATTTCATGACGTGTTTACGCGGTCTGTTGGCGTTTCAGTTCGCCTCCCCAGGCCCAATTTTATTTGAGCTGGGTCCCCTAAGCATCCGCTGGTATGGATTTCTCATTGCCAGTGCTGTCTTAATTGGTGTCACCCTCGCTCAATTTTTAGCCAAAAAACGAGGCTTAAACCCTGAGTTAGTCGGAGACTTTGCGATTTGGGGATTGCTCGGGGCAATTCCCATGGCCCGTTTATATTATGTTCTCTTTCAATGGCAAGCCTACGCCGATCGCCCCGGTCAAATCATCGCCATTTGGCGCGGCGGAATTGCCATTCATGGGGCAATGATCGGCGGCGTGATCGCTGGTCTTATTTTTGCTCGCCGACAGCGAATTTCCTTTTGGCAGCTATTTGACGTCATTACCCCTTCAATTATTCTCGGACAAGCGATGGGTCGCTGGGGCAATTTCTTTAATTCAGAAGCCTTTGGCCGACCCACGGACTTACCGTGGAAGTTGTATATTCCGCCAGGGATGCGTCCTGAGCAATACTTACAAGAATCTTATTTTCACCCGACGTTTCTCTATGAATCCTTGTGGAATCTCTTGGTCTTTGCTCTACTCATGTGGCTGTTTGTGCAAGGGCAACGAGGACGATTCGCGCTCAAACCCGGAACCCTTTTTCTGACATATGGAATTGCCTATAGCTTGGGGCGTTTTTTCATTGAAGGACTGCGAATGGATAGCCTCATGCTTGGTCCAATTCGTGTCGCGCAACTGGTCAGTTTGGCCGGCATAGTTCTGGGAAGTTTGGGCTTGGTTTGGCTATATTCCTTGGGTCGATCCTTGCCCGATGTCGTTCCTGCTAAAAACTCGTAACAGTGACAGTAAACGATCCTCAAATTCGTCTCGATTCTGAGTCAGGTCATGACCCGTGCTGAGGGTGAGTATGGATGAATTTCCAAATTTAGGGCAGACCTTAACCTTATCTTCACCTAGTATCTATAGAATCTACCCTGGCGACGAATGTGCGATCGCGCCACCATTGGTTAAATCACAGAGAGAGTCGATTACGTTATGGTTTTTAAGGGACGTGTTTTCCTCGGCGCACTGGCTGCGCTGACCGCCGGACTAACCACCGCTTGTGGGACTGGGGAACCCCCCGACCCCGATCAAGCCGCTGGTGGTGAGACCATCACCATCAATGGCGCCGGAGCCAGTTTCCCCGCACCCCTATTTCAACGTTGGTTTGATACCTATAACCGAGAAGTAGACTCCAACGTCCAAGTTAGCTATCAATCGGTTGGTAGTGGTGCCGGACTTGAACAATACATCAACGGAACCGTGGACTTTGGGGCCAGTGAAGCCCCCATCCAAGGCGATCGCCGCGAATCTTTCGTGGCCGACTATCCCTACGAACCGCTCCAGCTTCCCTTCGTGGGTGGCTACGTCGTGTTTGCCTATAACCTTCCGAGCGTGGAAGACGAATTGCGCTTTTCCCGTGAAACCTATTGCGGTATGATCGGCGGTTCGATTGACAACTGGAATGATCCGGCGATCGCCGAAGATAACCCCGGCGTAGACCTACCCGATCAATCCATTACCTGGGTCCACCGGGCCGACGGGTCCGGGACTACCTTTGTCTTCACCAATCACCTGGACACGGTTTGCTCTGACTGGACCTCGGGCGCCGGGACTTCTGTTGACTGGCCCGTCGGGATTGGCGGTCAAGGGAACGAAGGAGTTGCCGCTGCGATTTCTCAAAACGAGGGAGCTGTTGGCTATGTCTCCTACGCTTTCGCTCAGTTGAACGAACTGCCCGTTGCCCGCATTGAAAACCAATCAGGTAACTTCCCCGATCCCCTGCCGGCCAACGCCTCCCTGGCCTTTGACGGTGTTGAAGTTCCCGATGACTTCAACCTAACGGTTCCCGATCCTCCGCACCCCGATGCCTATCCCATCTCGGGTTTAGTCTGGGTGTTGGTCTATCGCGAATATGACGATGCGGCCAAATGGGAAGCCATGAAAGAAGTCTTCAAATGGACCCTAGGTCCCGAAGGCCGGGCCATTACCGAAGAACTCTTCTACGTTCCCATGCCCGATAGCCTTGTGGATCGGATCGAACAAGAACTCGACGCCGTGGATGCCGGTTAACATCAACCCCTAACTGTCCCCGGTTTGCAGTCCGGGGACAGCACATTCCTTATCCATTGTCCCAACGATCATTATGACTTCAGGAACGGATCGCGATTTTGCCAGTCCTAACCCATCCCTCGATATTTATAAGCGTGCCTCCACAGCCCGGATTCTCGATCTCGGGTTCTGGGGGCTGACCCTCTGTTTAGCTGTTGGTTCCGGAGCGACCCTAATTTGGATTATTGTCCAAACAGCGATTACCGCCACGCCGGCGATGCAAACCTTCGGCTTGGGCTTTCTAGTCAGCACAACCTGGGATCCAGTCAATGATGTCTATGGTGTGCTACCCCAAATTTATGGAACCCTAGTCACCACGGTGATTGCCCTAGTCATAGCGGTTCCCTTGGGCATCGGTACCGCTGTTTTTTTAACGGAAGATTTTGTCCCCCCATCTATTCGGACTCCCATTGCCTTTGCGATTGAACTCATTGTCGCCATTCCCAGTGTGGTCTTGGGAATTTGGGGAATTTTTGTCCTGGTTCCAGCCCTGCGCCCGGTCTTCCGCTTGATTCACAATGTTCTAGGTTGGATTCCCATTTTTGGTGGGGAAACGCCTCGCGGGAATAATGTTTTGTTGGTTGGGGTTGTTCTGGCCGTGATGATTACCCCAATTATTGCTTCTCTAACTCGTAGTACATTCGAGGTCCTACCGAGTGAACTGCGTCAAGGCTCTCTAGCATTAGGGGCAACTCGTTGGGAAACCATCATCCGGGTTATGATTCCGGCGGGACTCTCGGGTATTATTAGCTCTGTGATGTTAGCCATGGGACGCGCCTTGGGAGAAACCATGGTTGCCGCGATGCTCATCGGCAATGCGAACCGCATTGACGTTTCGATTTTACAGCCCGGTGCGACCATTACCAGCTTGATTGCCTCCAAGTTTGGGGAAGCGGGTCGTGACCAAGTGGCCGCTCTGATGTATGCCGGGGTTGTGCTAATGATTTTATCGCTATTGGTCAATGTGTTTGCGGAATTGATTATTCGTCGTTATCAAAACATTGAGTAACTCAATGTCCTGTACTTTTACTGAAATGTCTTATGGGGAGTATTCCAGAAACCAGCAAGAATCCATCTGATTCACCCTTTGAGGTCCCGGATCTCACCTCGGGTGCCATTAGTGGCAACCGAGCGTTACTGGGTAAGGTTCTGACAGTTGTGAGTGGGATCTGTGCTGCACTGCTGATGATTCCATTGATATTGTTGTTGATTGATATCTTTCGGAAAGGCTTCTCACGCATGGGGCCGGAGTTATTTACGGAACTTCCCCCGCCCCCAGGCTTAACAGAAGGGGGGGTTGGCCATGCGATTATTGGCAGTATCATGACCCTAAGTCTCGGTGCTGCGATTAGTTTTCCGATTGGTGTTTTAGCGGCGGTCTATCTAGCTGAATTTGGTCGAGGAACGCGCCTGGCTTATCTCATTAAGTTCTCTGCCAACGTGTTAACCGGGGTTCCGGCCATTTTAATTGGACTGTTTGCCTATTCAGTGGTGGTGGTTCCTCTTGGCTATTTTTCCGCATTTTCAGGAGGAGTTGCCCTCGGGGTTTTGATGTTGCCGATTGTGATTCGTTCTACGGAAGAATCCTTGCTTCTTGTTCCCAATGAAATGCGACAAGCGGCCATCGGGATTGGGGCAACCCGCTTCCAAACGATCATGAAAATCACGATACCGGCGGCGTTACCAGCGATTGTGACGGGGTTGGTGTTGTCCCTAGCGCGGGCGGCGGGGGAAGCGGCACCGCTACTCTTTACTGCCTTTAATAATAGTTTTTGGTCAACTAATCCCGCTGAGCCGGTTGCGACGTTGCCGGTGCTGATTTACTTCTTTGCGATTATTCCCTACAAGGCACAACAAGAACTGGCTTGGGCCGCGGCTTTAGTTCTAATTGTGATTGTCTTGATTAGTAGCTTGCTCGGTCGGATTTTTATTCGCTCCAAAAAAGTGTAGGGAATGGTTGAGTTGTGGCCGGGACAGTCTAAGGACTTCACGGCAGGTCCGAGGGGTCTCTCCCTAGTTGTTTTGTTTTCGAGGTATTTTTTCTGATGGTTTCTGATTCTTCACATCAATCTCAATCCTTCAAGGATTCCCAGGCTATGGCACCGGATGCCGCCCTGAAAACTGAAAATCTTCATGTTTTTTATGGTAATAATTTGGCGGTACGGGAGGTGAGTTTAAAAATCCCTAAGAACCGTGTGGTAGCTTTTATTGGTCCGTCAGGTTGTGGTAAGAGTACAGTTTTGCGCTGCTTTAACCGGATGAATGACTTGATTCCGGCGGCGCGAGTGGAAGGGAAGATTACCTTTTACGATGTGGATTTGTATGCCAAATCCGTTGATCCGGTATCGGTTCGTCGTCGTATTGGGATGGTGTTCCAGAAACCCAACCCATTTCCGAAGTCTATTTTTGAGAACATTGCCTTTGGTGCGCGGATTAATGGTTTCCAAGGCGATCTCGATGAACTCGTTGAAAAGTCGCTGCGTAAGGCGGCGATTTGGGATGAGGTGAAGGATAAACTCAAGGAAAGTGGTTTGGCCCTGTCTGGGGGACAACAACAACGGCTTTGTATTGCGCGGGCGATCGCCCTTTCGCCGGATGTGATTCTCATGGATGAACCCTGTTCGGCGTTAGACCCGATTTCGACGATGCGGGTTGAGGAGTTGATTCATGAACTCAAGGAGCAATACACGATTGTGATTGTGACCCACAATATGCACCAAGCCTCGCGGGTGTCCGACTTGACGGCGTTTTATAATGCTGAGGCGACTGAAAAGGGCAATAAGGTGGGCTATTTGGTCGAATATGATGAAACGACTAAAATTTTCCACAATCCGGCTCGTCAGGAAACCCAGGACTATGTGAGCGGTCGTTTCGGTTAATCTCGTTTTTCGGATCCCATTGTTCTGGCATCATTTGGGGGTAGGGGCGAAAAAATTTTCGCTCCTACGGTTTTTTGTCTGCAATTTTTTGCCCTTTATTGGTCTTTCGGGGACTTGAGTAGGGGGAAGTAGTGACCCACGGGACCTTGACCCTCGCCGATCGCCAGAGAATGATGAAGTGCTTGGGTGAGATAGGTTTTAGCTTCTTTAGTAGCCTCAAGGGGGGTGTGATGGAGGGCGAGGTTGGCGGTCATGGCGGCGGAGATGGTGCAACCGGTTCCGTGGGTGTGATGGGTTCCCACGGTTTCAGTACAGAGGACTTCGAGGGTATCACCGTCGAACCAAACATCGACGCCGCAGAGTTTACCGCGCATTCCGCCTCCTTTGATTAATACCGCACCGCAGCCGAGTTTGAAAATGGTTTCGGCGGCGGCTTTCATGTCGTCGAGGGTATGAATCTCTTGCTTGGCGAGAATTTGGGCTTCGTAGCGGTTGGGGGTAAGGATGCTGGCTTGGGGAATCAGGCGATCGCGCAGGGTGGCGATGGCGGCGTCGTCGATCAGACAAACCCCTGTACGAGAAACCATAACGGGGTCCACCACCAGGCGATCGCAGTCAATCTCTTGCAGGCGATCGGCCACCACGGCCATAATCTCAGCATTGAGCAGCATCCCCGTTTTGATGGCATTTGCGCCAATGTCATTGACAACGGCATCCATTTGTGCTATGACGCTCTCCGGCGGCAGGGCATCTACCCGCGTCACACTGAGGGTATTTTGGGCCGTAATACAAGTAATAGCACTGGTTCCATGAACACAGTGAAACGCAAACGTCCGTAAATCTGCTTGAATCCCGGCTCCGCCACCGCTATCGGAGCCAGCGATGGTCAGGGCTACCGGAATCTTAACAGACGCTTGCGGCCGAGCCTGCACCATACCTTATTCCCGTCCCCGCCGCCGTTGCAAGAACTCAGGAATATCGAGGCCCACGCCAAAGCGAGGGGGCGGAGATCCCACCGGATCTCGCGGTGCAGGAGGAATGTAATCACTCGATCGCGTCGGTTCCGGGGCTTGGGCCATACGATTGGCATCATAGCCCTGACTTTGCCCTGAGAAGCCCGTGGCGATGACGGTCATTTTCACTTCTCCTTGCATCCGTTCATCCAAAACAGCGCCAAAGATAATGTTGGCGTTAGGATCAACCACTTCATAGATGGTTTCAGCGGCGGCGGTGACTTCATGGAGGGTTAAATCCATGCCGCCAGTGATGTTAAAGACGACCCCCTGAGCGCCCTCAATGGAGGCTTCGAGTAAAGGCGAGGAAATCGCAGCGGCGGCCGCTTCTCGGGCGCGAGACTTACCTGAACCTTGGCCAATCCCCATCATGGCCGAACCCGCATCCGCCATCACGGCGCGAATATCGGCAAAGTCAACATTCACCAAGCCAGGGATAGTGATGATATCGGAAATCCCCTGCACCCCTTGACGGAGAATCTCATCGGCGTAGCGGAAGGCTTCTTGCACTGGGGTTTGTTCAGGAATCACCGCTAATAACTTGTCATTGGGAATCACAATCAGCGTATCGACGCGACTTTGTAGGGCTTCAATCCCCTGTTTGGCCTGTTCTGAGCGGCGGCGGCCTTCAAAAAGGAAGGGCCGGGTGACAATTCCCACCGTTAAGGCCCCGGCTTCCTTGGCCAGTTCAGCCACAATGGGGGCGGCCCCGGTTCCCGTACCACCGCCCATCCCGGCGGTAATAAAGACCAAGTCAGCCCCTTCGAGGGCGGCCATGAGTTCGTCGCGGCATTCTTCGGCGGCTTTTTGACCAATCGCAGGATTTCCTCCAGCCCCGAGGCCACGGGTGATTTTTTGGCCAATTTGCATCCGTCTGGCGGAGGTGGCGTTTACCAGAGACTGGGCATCGGTATTCACGGTCCAAAATTCAATCCCCGAGAGTTCCGAGGCAATCATGCGGTTGACGGCGTTGCCGCCGCCGCCTCCGACGCCGATTACCTTGATTTTGGCCACATTACTCGGCTGAATATCTGCCGGACTGGGGTTTTCCTCGGGGACTCGTCGGTCCTCAGTACGCTCTCCGTACAAGCCCGCGTTGCCGAAGGGGTTGGGGTTATCTGCGGCGGCTGGAAAATTCGATTGTCCCTCAGAAGGGGGGGTTGGATGCGACGCGAGTTGACTGTTTGAGGTCATTGGAATCGAGCGAAATCGGTTAACAAGAAGTTTCGAGGTTCGGCAACAGAAACGTCAACAGTACGGTGCAAGGAATCTGGAGCGATCGCGCCTTGAGGGGGTCCAAGAAGCTGGCTTCAGCGAAGGAAGGACAGTTCGGGGACGAAAGACCTGCTACGACACGACCGGCGACGGAAACACCGACATCAAGGGATGGGTTATTGGACTCTTGAGCGAATCCGTCTGAAGTTTAACATTTTTAAGAGGTTGCCTCCGTCTTTGAACTCAGAAATATCTCGGTAAGGATGTTGCCAGTTCAAGACCCGAGTATTGAGGGCGTGCGATCGCCCCATTGAGGAGGTAAACAACGCCGACTCGACCGGAGAATAACCCATCATACCAACAACTGGCAAGCCCATTCAATCTGCCGACGGTGACGGACTGGGGCTAGGGCTTCGGGTTTGGACGTAGGGCGCCTCGGGGTTTTGTAGGTCGATATAATCGACGTCGTTGAGGTCGATCTCTTGGGGAAGATTCCGCAGGCGATCGAGGGCCGCGAGTTGGGCCTCGAAGTTTTCCCCGAGGCTACCGAGATGCACTTCTCCTAATTCGCGGCTGTGGAGGATTACACGGCTGGGATCGCGCCAGTCAATTTCGGTCACTTGTAGGGGACTGGCTTCTAAGGCGGCATAGACTCGCGGCCAGGACTGTTCGTAAATTTGGTTGGAACCACGAACTCGTAAACTCGGCAGGTGGGGCAGTTGGGCAAATAGGTCTTGACTGTCTAGGGGAACCCAGAGGCCTTGGGTATCGAGGAGGCCGATTTGGTCTTGGATCACGCCATTGGCGTCGGCTTGGGGAGGTAAGAGGGCCACGGCAACGGGAGTGCGTTCTTGAACATGGACCATTAGGCGTGGTGGTAGCAGTTGCCGGTTGACGTGGGCTTCGGTGATGGGTAAGTTGGCTTCGAGGCTGGTTGCGATCGCCTGAGGATTCAGTTGCAGCAAGGTTTCAGGGTAGGAGATGGCCAGATGTTGATGCACTAGAGGATCGGGTAGCCATTGGTTGCCCTGAATATTGATGTCCTCGGGGCTACGCACGACCCAGTTGGGATGGGAGAAGAACCAAAGTGAGGCGGCGGCGGCACTGCCAACAATTAACAGCCGCCAGAGGCTTCCGATTCGTTTGCGTTGTCGGCGACTACGCAGACGGCGGCGGCGTTGGTGTAGGGGATGGGGGGTCATGGGAAAGGGAACAGGGAACAGGGAACAGGGAACAGGGGAAGAAGGGGCAAGAGG
>LSZA01000030.1 GCA_001637315.1 Phormidium willei BDU 130791
CAGTCAAATTGCCCAGGGTCAAATGCAGGGAGAGGCGATCGCCCAAAATGTCAATATCACCTCCTTTATCCCCAACGCCGATCTCACCCCCAGTCTGTTGAGTGGTCGGGGTCAATTCCGGGTTCCCCTGGATAACCCCTCCTCAGAAACCCTGACGGCCCAAGGTCAGATTGGGGTCGTTTTAGCCGAGGGAGGGTTGACCGGGAATTTCCAAGTCAACGAGGGAAACTGGCAGTTAGATGCCGACCAACTGCAAATCCCCCTGATGCCCTTTGTCGACTCTCCCGTCGCCCTATCGCCCTTGGTGAAAGTGGGTGAAATTGCCCGCCTGACAGGATCGGTGAGTGATCTACGTCCCCAAGCCATCTCAGGACAGTTACAGGTGGGCTTCCAACTGGGAACGATCGCTGTCAAAGAGAACAACCCCGAAGACCTGGGCGGAGTGTTGATGGATATTACCCTAGCCAATGGCAATTGGCAGGTGTTCGCTGAATTTCAAAATGCCAATTTAAGAGAATTAGTCCCTGGTTTGCCCCAATTACCCGGTCAAATAGCCCCTCTCGATGTGGCGGGACGCTTAGACGGGGCGATCGCCGCCACGGGAGGTTGGCAGGAGTTTACCCCCAGCCAGATCGCGATTCAAGAGGGAGAGGTGCAGCTAAGGCAGTTCCAAGTGGGCGATCGCCGCTATGACCCCATTATCAGAGGTCCTATCACCGCTGACAAAGAGGGCATCCTCGTCCAACTGGCTGGACAAACCCAAACCGACCCCAGTGGCCCTCGGGATGGCCTCTCTCTGCGGCTAACTCCCGAGTTGTCCCCCCAAGCCTTTGCCCTACAACTGGGGAACACCGCCGCTAGGGGCTTACTGGAGAACAAACTCTGGGACATTGACCTGGAAAACTTCCCCCTGGCCATGTTGAACCTCGAACCCGTGGGCGATCGCGGCCGTCTCAGTGGCGATCTCACCGCCACCGTCACCGCCGATCCCAGTGGTTCCCTCGTTTCCGGGGCCTTAGGAGTCCGTGACCTCAGCTTAGGGCTAACCCAGGCCGATGCCCTGCAAGGGGAATTTGTCTGGGCTAACCAAATTCTCCAACTCGACGAAGTGGAACTGCAACAAGGCGAGAGTCGCTATGGCTTTGATGGCAGCATTACCGCCACAGACGACCCCCAATTTGCCGGGGCCTTAAAAATCTATCAAGGGGATATCCAACAAATTCTCGAAGCCCTCCGCTGGTTTGACCTCGACGACGTACAACGGGGGTTTGACGCGGTGAACTACGCCGACGCCGAGGTTCTTAACCCCGTCGGCGTCGGGATTCCCGAAGCAAGCCTGATTCGGCAATTGCAACGATTAGTTGAAATCGAAGTTCTCTTACAACAGCAACAACAGGCCCGAGAGGAGGCGTCTCCCCTCCCGGAGTTAGCCCTGTTGCAAGGACAGTTTTCCGGGGACATCAATCTCGCCGGATCTCTGAGTCAAGGGATTGATTTTGATTTCACCCTAGAGGGAGAAGCTTGGCAATGGGATGATTACCAAATTCACACCCTCGCCACCCAGGGCGAGTTTAACGACGGCGTTTGGGATATTCGCGACCTGAACCTGCGGGCCAATCTCGATCACTCCCAGGAGACCCAACTGACCTTCAACGGCATCCTTGGGGCACCCGAACAGTCGGGGCAATTTCTCCTAACCGGACTTCCGATGTCGGTCATCTCAGAGTTTATTGAGTTTCCCGACGGGGTGCGACTCGGCGGCAGTTTCGATGCCCAAGCCACCCTCTCAGGCCGGTTAGAAAATCCAGCGGCCCGGGGCGAAATTCGCTGGAACAATGGCCAAATTAACCAACAGTCGGTGACCCAGGCCCAGGGCGGCTTTGCCTTAGCCGATGGTCGCCTGAATTTTGGGGCGGGGGCAATCCTACGAGACGATGCCGATCCGATTCGGCTACGGGCCAGCTTACCGCTGCTGATTCCCGGCTCTACGGTGCGCCCAGACAGCAATACCTTTGAAATTGCCGTAAATGCTCAAAATGAAGGATTAGAGGTGTTGACGGCGCTCACAGATGGGGCTTTGCAATGGTTAGGTGGCCAGGGGTCCCTGGAGTTGGCGATCGCCGGAGAACGGGTGGGGATGGGCTTTAATTATTTGCCCTTAGCCACCCGTGGCCGGGCTGAGTTTCGCGATGCTGAGTTTAATTCGCCCCAACTCCCGGAACCGTTGACTCAGGTGAATGGAACCCTGGAATTTCTCGATGATACGGTGGTGGTGTCTGAATTAACAGGACAATTTCGTCGCGGTTCAGTGCGGGCGGCGGGGGAGTTACCGGTGTTTTCCCCTTTACCGGTGGAGAACCCGTTGCAGGTCACGTTGGACCAAGTGGAGTTAGAACTCGAAAATCTCTATCAAGGTCGCATTGATGGAACCGTTGAGATCACCAATTCAGCCTTGTTTCCCAATTTAGGGGGACAAGTCCTGTTGACTCAAGGACAGGTGTTTATCGCCCAGGAGGAGGCCGGTACGGCAAGCCAGACCGCTGATTTGGAAACGCCACCGATTATTAGTTACGACAATCTCCTGTTGGAATTAGGCCGTGGCGTCCAGATTGTCAGTTTTCCAGTCCTGAATTTTGTGGCTGACGGTAAGTTATTGGTCAATGGCCCCTTTGAAAACCCAGAACCGAATGGGACTATTTTTCTACGGGATGGACAGGTGAATTTATTTACCACGACCTTTACGTTAACCCGAGGGCAGAATACGGCGACCTTTGATCCTCAGTTTGGTCTCGATCCGATTTTGGATGTCGGTTTGCGGGCGGCGGTTCAGGAGACGACACGACCTCGGATTATCTCACCGGTAGGGTTTGACCGTTTGGGAACGGGGACAGAAATTGTCGACCCCTCCATTGAACGCGGTGGGGTGGAGACGGTGCGGATTGAAGCCGAGGCCCAAGGATTAGCCAGTCGCTTGTTTGAAGGGTTCGCCACCGGAGAGGTCGCGGCCCAAACGGCCTTAGAGTTGAGTAGTTCTCCGGCGCGATCGCAGACGGAAATTCTCTCACTCATTGGCGGCGGGGCCTTGGGAACCCTCGGCCAGCAAGATCCCTCGTTGGTGGTGGCCAGTTCAGCGGTCTTAACTCAGATACAATCGATCGTGGGCCGGGCGTTGGGCTATCGTGATTTTCGCTTGTTTCCAGCCGTCGATCCCAGAACCTCAGTGTTGGGGTTGGGGGCTGAGGTGGGGGTGAACCTCACGGATGATTTCTCGGCTTCGATTCTGACGATTCTCGATCGCGATGATTCGACTCGCTTTAGTGTTCGCTATCGCATTGATGATAATTGGGTGATTCGAGGATCGACGGATTTTGATGATGATAATCGTGGGGCGGTGGAGTTTCAGATGCGGTTTTGATTAGATAGGGAATAGGGAACAGGGAACACCGGAATTGGGAACAGGGAACAGGGAACAGACAGGAGAGATGACGATGGAGAGACCGTTGAGAATTGCGGCGGTGGGAGATGTTCATGATCAGTGGGATGAACGGGATAACGCCATTTTGCAGGACTGGGATTTGGATTTAGTCCTGTTTGTTGGGGATTTTGGTAATGAGTCGTTGAGCGTGGTTGAGTGTATTTCTCGCTTGTCTTTGCCGAAGGCGGTTGTTTTAGGCAATCATGATGCTTGGTACACGGCGACCCCTTGGGGACGCAAGAAATGTCCTTATGACCGCCAGCAAGAAGACCGCGTTCAACGCCAATTTGAGATCTTGGGAGGCGATCGCGTTGGCTATCGGGTGCGGGATTATCCCCAGTTGGGGGTTTCTGTCGTGGGAGGCCGTCCTTTTAGCTGGGGGGGGAGTACCTGGACGATGCCAGAGTTTTATCAAACTCGATTTGGGGTGGGGAGTTTGCAGGAGTCGGGCGATCGCATCGCCCAGGCCCTCAACGCCGCCACCGAACCCATCCGCATTATCCTGGCCCATAACGGTCCTTTTGGCTTGGGAGAAACGGCAGAATCCCCCTGTGGTCGGGACTGGAAGCCCATTGGACAGGATCATGGGGACCCCGACTTAACCCATGCCATTCGCGCCAGTCAGGAGGCGGGACAGCCGCCGCTATTCGTGGTTTTTGGTCATATGCACCACCGGCTACGGCATACGAAACAGCGACTTCGCCAATCCTTCGCCCAAGACGAGTGGGGGACGATGTATCTCAATGTGGCCTCGGTTCCCCGATGGGTTGGGGAGGGATCGCAGCAACGTCGCAATTTTACGCTGATTACCCTCGATGGCCCCCAGGTGACGGCGGCGGATTTAGTCTGGACGGATAATGAGGGCAAGATCGATCGCCGTCTGTCCTATTTTCCCACCCCTGAAACAGTCAAACAATTGTCGCTGTAGCGAGAATAGCCAATCAGACGACATCGTTTGAAGGTTGGCAATTTGGAAGGATGTCAAAACCAATTACCTAATAAGACAAATGGCGACCAATAGGCGGGATGCTGATAATCAGAAGACCGTAATAACGCCAACTGAGCTTGACGTAAACTTTCGGCTTTCTTCTGTCCTGAATTTGCCCAAAGTTGCTGATAAAACTCAATCATTAACTCCGCCGTCGGTTCATCCTGAACGGACCATAGGGTGGCCAACGTACTGCGAGCGCCCGATCGCAGCGCAAACCCGGCAATTCCCAAGGTGGCCCGATCATCGCCTCGGGCCGTCTGACAGGCACTCAACACCAATAAATCAATGGGATTCGGACGAGTGGGCGATCGCAACACCACATCCAAATCCTCAACGTTAATTCGTCCTTCCCAGGTTAATAAAAAGGTCTCATCAGCCCGAGAACTAAACTGGCCATGAGTCGCTAAATGAATCACATTAAAGGCATCATTACGACTTTGAGCCACTAACGCATCCCGTGTAAAAGCCTGATTGAGTAGCGATTGACTCTCGGGCAACAATTGAGCAATTTGGGCCACCTCCAACTCCACCGCCGGAATAGCGCTAAAGCCTTGATGGGCCTCACTTAAACCTCCCAGCAACGCCTTAAATTCACCGTTAGCCAGAGATCCCGCCTCAACCAATTGAAGACGTTGACTCAGGGCGATCGCGTACTCTTCGATGAGATACTCTCCCGAGGTGCGATCGTATAACGCCGCCAGGGGGAGATTACGTAACGGGCCATCGGGAACAAAAACCAATGTCTTAATCTGATGTTGCCGCAAGACCGCTTGAACCGGACGAATCAGCCAATCATACACCTGAGCCGATCGCTCCAAGCGCTCTTCCTCCGCCACCGCTGGATTGATGGACTCCAACATCCCGGCTAACCCCTCCTCGATTTCAGTGCGAGGTTTGCGGGTTTCGTAGAGGATCGGATCTTCCCCCGCTAGGGCGAGAATCACCGCCAGGCGATCGCTCAAAACTGCCGTATACAATACCGCCGCCGACTCATCGAGATCCTCGACGTCAATCGCATCGGCTTCGAGACAGGTTTCTCGCAAAAAGTTGTTTAACTCCGTCAGCCGTAACGAAATTAAGGTGCTTTGGGCCTCGCGAATCGCCGTTTGTTGGGAGTGGAATTGGGAATTGGCTTGGGAATTATGTTGCGAATTTGGATCTGAGTGACTCGAATCCCCGCTTTCAGCACGTTCGAGTAATAGGCGTACTAAGCCGAGATACACCGGTTCAATCTGTTGACGATAGGAAAACTGAAGTTCAGGATCGAAGCTGACTAAATCCAGTCGTAACTCATCCAACAGGCTCACCGTATCCCGATAAAGGGCGATCGCCTCCGTTTGTTGTCCGAGATGATCCAAAATACGCCCCAGTTGCCATTGCCACAACACCTTTAAATCCCGGCTATCTAAGCGTTCCTCAAGGGTTTGTGCCAAGGTGAGGGCCTGTTGCGTCAGTTGTTGAGCCGCGTCCCACTGTTCGGCTTGTTCATAGAGTTGAGCGAGTTGGCCCAAGCCATAGGATTGACCTCGAGGATCCCGGAGTCGGCGAGACGCTTCTATCGCTTGGCTTAACTGTTGAGCCGCTAAGCCTTGATAGGCGATGGTGGTTCCCGCAGGCTGGGCGATCGCATCAGCGCGTCGTAAACTTTGACTTAAGTTAATACGGCCATAACTGGTCTGTCGTGAAAGAGGACGCGATCGCAACAGCACCTCAAGTTCTTCTACCTGGGCCTGGGCCGCCGCCAGGTCTTTACGGTCCACCAACACCGCCAAGAGGTTCAACCGAGTCAGAAACGCCACATCTGGGTTTGGATTGGCCCCTAACACCGCCTCATAGGCCCTCCTCGCAACATCCAATCGTTGCTGATCTCGGTGGCCATTGGCTAAGCGAAACTGGAGTTGAGCCGTTAAGTCATCATCACCGAGCTGTTGGGCCATGCTTAACCCTTGTTGTAACACCTCCTGAGACCGTTGGGGTTCTGCTAGAAGTTGCAACACTTCCCCGAGTTGAGCCTGGGCCTGAACCATCAGGCGAGAAACCATCAGGCCAGAGGAGGATAACTCTTCTAACTCGGCTAACACCGAGATCAATGCTTCTCGGGCCTGGGGATAATATCCCGACGTTTGCAGGGCCTGAATTTGGTTGAGAAGACTTCCCCAACGACCCTCGGCCAATTGCGCCTGATCATAGGCCATTTGGGCAGCCTGCCAGGTCTCTCGCGCCCGGTGAGGCTGGCCTTGCAGAAAATAGGCTCGACCGCGACCATTGAGGGCGATCGCCCGGGCCTGAGCCACTTCCCTGGACTCGGGAGAATCGGGGAGAACCGCCAAACTCGCATCACTAGCGGTCATGGCCTCAGACCATTGTCCTAAATCTTGATCAAGCAACGATAAAGCCGTCAACGCCAAAGACTGACCAGAGCGATCGCCATCGCGGCCCAATCGTTGCCCCTGACGTTGCCACCACTGCACTTGCTCAGATATCGGTAACGTCTCCAGGGTTCCCCCGTCCTCAGATCGTCCATCCATCCGGCTCCCCAAGGGGCGATCGACCCAGAGGATCTCTCCACGCAAGAGAGATCTCGGGTCCGAGGGAACCCCGCCACGACCCGAGATCACGAACTCATTCCCCGCTTCGGCGCGACAGGCCGGCATCACTAAATCAGCCGGGTTAACGATACCCTCTAAGTCCCAGGAGGGACGATTGACCGGCAACCCTGGGCGTAGTTCGGACTCATTCAACCGGGGTAATCCCTGGGAGATCTCCGTTGGAGCGGCCCACAGCGGCGACAATCCCAACATGAGAAATGCCGTCAGCAAGACTCCCCCCCAAACCTGCTTCATGGTCATGTCTATTGCGCTTGATAACCGGTCAAGAACTCACATAAGGCGCGTTCTTGATACTGACTGGCTAAATGTTGTAGATGATCGGTGAAGGGACGTAATTGAGGGTGGTCTTGTTCGAGTTGGTTGGCGCGGCGTTTCAAGTCTTTTAAATTCCCTTTACGAGCTAAATGGAGCAGTTCTTCAATGACCGTATCAGGAACCATCTCTGGGGGACAGGCTTGTTCTACGGTTTTGGAGGTCTGGGACTGTTGGCGTTCTCCATCCTCTTGTAAGATCCAGCGTAACTGAAGATGGCGCTCTAACAGTTGTAAGATATCACTGCGATGGAAGGGTTTGGTTAAAAACGCCGTCGCACCCGCGTTTAAACTGCGCTCTCGTGCATCACTAAAAACATGACTGGAGAGGGCAATAATAGGTAGCTTGGCGCTAGACTCGCGCTGGCGTAAGCTTTCAATCAAGCTAATCCCATCGCGATCGGGTAAGTCGAGTTCAGTCACAATCCCATCAACATGATGGTTTTCTAGCCTTTTTAAGGCTTCTTGTGCTGTGGCTGCTTCCACAATTGAGAACCCGATGGGAGTCAGTAAGCCACTGATGATACTACGGCTGTCTGCTGATGGATCAACAAGCAATAAACAAGGGGATGTTCCGGATACTGACGCGATTTTAGAGTAGTCTCGTGAGAGAATCGGCGCTTCTTTCATCTCTAAGGTTGGCAAGGTTAACTCAAAATAAAAGCAGCTCCCTTGTCCCGGCTGGCTGTCCACCTGTAACTCTGACCCCATTAAACGAATGAGTTGGCAACAGATTGCTAAGCCTAATCCAGTTCCTTCGGCGAGTTTTTGGGATTCTTTAACTTGCTCAAATGGCAAAAAAACGGTTTTTAATTGCTCGGAAGATATGCCGACTCCTGTATCATTAACAATAAATTTTAAATGAGTTTCTTCAGGATTTATATTAGGTTTTGATTCAGGACTATCAGCATTAATTGAAGAATTAACGGGATAAACCTGTAGCGAAACAGACCCTTTTGACGTAAATTTAACAGCATTACTCATCAAGTTTACTAAAACTTGCCGGAGTCGCTTGTCGTCGGCAATGACCAGTTTTGGTAGCGATGGATCGAGTTCCATAAAAAAGGAAATCCCCTTTTTTTCTGCCGCCGGCTTAAACATTTGCGCCGCTTGCAGTAGAAAGGGTTTTAAGGGAATGGGTTTGGGGTCAAGTTCTAGTTTACGGGCTTCAATTTTGGAGAGGTCGAGAATGTCGTTAATCAGTTCTAACAGATAGGTTCCACATTGATAGATCACCCCTACACCGCGACGTTGACTGTTGAGATCCTTGGCATGTTGGAGGATTTGTGCATAGCCGAGAATGCCGTTGAGGGGAGTTCGCAACTCATGACTCATGTTGGCCAGAAACTCACTTTTGGCAATGTTGGCGGCGTCAGCGGCTTGTTTGGCACTTTCGAGTTCTTGAGTACGCTGAAAAACTTGGCGTTCTAGGTCATTGGAGTAGTCTTGTAAGCGTTGGGTAAAGGCCCGTAATTGATGTTGATGATAGCGATGACGAGTCAGTGTGATGCTCGCCGCGAAGGCTAGGAGCGGGGACACCGTAGGAATGAGCCAACCGCTTAAGAGGCTAGCATAGGCGATCGCCGCCATGACCAGAGTTCCCCCAGTCACCAGTAATAGGGGATAAAGCCAAGTGGACTGCTCCTTAAAGGGATCTCGAAGCAACCCCCGCCAAGTTCCATAAGTTCCCAACGCCGCCCAGAACAAAATCCAGCCCCATTCACCATAATGAGGCCAGAAGCGAATCATGGGCCGGCCATCGAGGGCGCTACTGAGAATTTGACTAACTCCATGAGCGTGAACTTCCACACCACTCATGTAATAGTCAGGGAGAGAATTTGGGTTCCTCCAGGCTTCGCCATCCCTCGTGGAGTCTGAAGAACTACCAGCGTTGAGGCGATACTGGTTGAGACGATACTGATAGAGAGCCTGACTATAGGGCGTGAGAAAGAAGTCGTTAATACTCTCAGCTTCCGAGCCAATCAAGACAATGCGATCGCGAATCAACTCCGGTGACACGCTCCCCTGCACAACATCCGACACAGACACCTTATCAAAAGGACTCGCGGGACTGCGATAGTTGAGAAAAATCTGATAGCCCCCTAAATCGGCGGGAGAATAGCCCCCCTCAACCCCCGTTAAGGGCGAAAACTGAGCTTGTCCGAGTTGATAGTGATGCGTTTGTTCCTCGCGGACCTCTAAATTGACGCCCATCTGTTGTAAATAGAGGAGACTCACCTGAGTCGCAAAACCGAGCTTAATCTCTCCCTCAACGGGGGCGGAGACAATGAGGCGGCGAATTTTACTATCACCATCTTCAGGCACATCGGCTAACCCCACGCGATTGGCCTGGGCCAAAATGGGTGGCGGTGCAACGGTTCCGCTTCCAAACGCCTTTTCGACACCAATCAAATTAGGAAGTTCCGTCATCAGGGTCTGTAGCCGTTCATGACCGGGATTTTGTGGCAGATCTCGATAGAGATCTAAGCCAATGACGCGGGGATTTTCGGCGGCTAAGGTTTCTAACAGATTGGCTAACACCGCATCCGAGAGGGGCCACCCCCCTAACGCCGTGATATCCGCTTCTTGCACCGTCACCAACAACAGCCGAGATTCTAAGGATTCCGCAGGACGCAACACCAAAAGCGTATCAATGGCCAGCCATTCCAACCGTTGAAATGTCCCCCAAGCTGATCCAAGGGCGACGGTTGTGGTGACCAAGGCGACAATCACATCTCGCTCAAAGCGTTTCAGCCAACGGGAAAGACCCAACATGGGCAGAGTTAGTCCGGGACATCGAGGAACGGTTCGTTGGCGATCGCGGCCAGGCCCACTTGGTTGAGAAGATCGTCCCAAGACTGACTCACGACAGACGCATCGGGACGATTCTGTCTGAGGTCGGCCAACGTACTCAAGGCATCATACCAAATCCCCTGACGACCATAGGCATTGGCTAAGGGCAGCGATCGCCGTCCTTTACTTTGTCCCACCATGGCTTTGAGTTCCTCATCTGGGGACACTCGCCGCACCCAACCGGACACCCGAGGACTATCGGGGCGCAAGCGTTCTTCCGTGACGAGGGCAAAATGCCATTGATAGGTTTGGCCCGTTTCCAGGCCCGGAATCGTCTCGGGTAACTCCAGGCGCATCACCCCCATCTCAGCCATGGGGACATAGCCTTGATAATGCTGTTCTCCGTCTTCGGTTAGCACACTAAAAAAGGCCAAGCGGGCCGATGTCCGTGGTACATACACAAAGAAACTGGGATAGGCTTGGGTCGTTTGACCATAGTGATCGGTTGGCAACAAGGCCCTCAACTCTGAGGTGGTGTCCCGAGATCCGGCCCCACTGGTATTAACAGGGGGGTCGTCATTGGGAGGAATAAAGGTGACATCCCCTCGGGAGGCGCCTCCCTGAGTCTGTCGTGGCGGTTCTTCATTGGGAGGAATGAAGGTAATGGCCGCCGCCGGGAAAGAAAGGCCACTGATTAGCCCGATGGTGAGGGTTGAGAGGATAAGGCGTGGGAACATGGGGGAAGAAGGGAACGGGGAACGGGGAACGGGGAACAGGGAATAGGGAATAGGGAATAAAAATAACGTAGGGGCGTACCTTTATGGTCGTCCTTTTCTTCGGGCAAGAGGTCAAGAGTCCGATCGCACCTACCCGTATAATTGTGGACAATTCCTCAGTGAAACGGGTTGATTGAGATC
The DNA here is from genome assembly GCA_001637315.1 of Phormidium willei BDU 130791. Classification (GTDB taxonomy): domain Bacteria; phylum Cyanobacteriota; class Cyanobacteriia; order Cyanobacteriales; family Geitlerinemataceae; genus Sodalinema; species Sodalinema willei. The sequence goes on from LSZA01000030.1 coordinate 11,097, forward strand.
ACCGGTTTCTCATGGCTTAATCTCATAGCATCCCATAGGAGTTCCATCATGACCCATTCAGCGCGTTGGCAGTTTTGGATCGATCGCGGAGGGACTTTTACCGATATTGTCGCCCAACGCCCCGATGGCCATGTCGTGACCCATAAACTTCTCTCGGAGAATCCTGAACGTTATGCGGATGCAGCGGTACAGGGGATTCGAGATCTCTTGCAACTGGACCCGGAAGCGGCCATTCCGGATCACGAAATTGCTGAAGTGCGTATGGGAACCACCGTCGCTACCAATGCTTTATTAGAACGTAAAGGCGATCGCACGGTGTTGGTTGTCACCGAGGGATTCCGAGATGCACTGCGGATTGGTTACCAAAATCGTCCCAATATTTTTGCCCGTCAGATTGAGTTACCGAGTCTGTTGTGCGATCGCATCCTCGAAGCCGAAGAACGCTATCAAGCTGATGGAACCTGCCTCAAACCCCTCGATATAGCGGCCCTGAGACCGCAATTGCAACAGGCCTATGACGATGGGATTCGCAGTTGCGCGATCGCTCTCACCCACGGCTACCGCTATCCTGACCATGAAGACCGCATTGCAGCCATCGCCGCTGAGATTGGCTTTACGCAAATTAGCCGGTCTCATCATGTCAGTCCCCTGATTAAACTCATCAGTCGCGGCGATACCACCGTTGTCGATGCTTATCTTTCGCCGATTCTACGCCGCTATGTCGAACAAGTCAGTCGTCGGCTATTTTCCTCCCCCAGTGACCCCCGCCTCCAGTTTATGCAGTCCAATGGCGGCTTGACGGCGGCCCAAGACTTTCAGGGAAAAGATAGTATTCTCTCGGGTCCGGCTGGGGGAATTGTTGGTGCGGTTCAAACCAGTCGTCGCGCGGGGTTTTTCAAGATTGTCAGCTTTGATATGGGGGGAACCTCCACGGATGTGGCCCATTATGCCGGCAATCGCGAGGGACCGGTTGAATATGAACGGGAGTTTGAGACGGAGGTGGCCGGGGTGCGGCTACGAACCCCGATGATGGCGGTGCATACCGTCGCCGCTGGTGGTGGAAGTATTTTGCATTTTGACGGATCTCGCTATCGCGTCGGTCCTGACTCGGCGGGGGCCAATCCTGGCCCGGCGGCCTATCGACGCGGCGGTCCTCTCACCGTCACCGATTGCAATGTCATGTTGGGGAAACTGCAACCCCAGTTGTTCCCAGCGGTGTTTGGCCCCGATGGGAATCAACCGCTGGATGCGGAGGTGGTTCGTCAGCAGTTTCAGGCCTTGGCTGGAGAGATTCACGCGGCGACGGGGGATGAACGCCATCCCGAGGCGGTGGCTTCAGGGTTTCTGGCGATCGCCGTGGAGATTATGGCCAATGCGATTAAGAAAATCTCTCTACAACGGGGCTATGATGTTTCCAACTATACCCTCTGCTGTTTTGGCGGGGCGGGAGGACAACACGCCTGTTTGATTGCTGAAGCCTTGGGGATTTCAACTATCTTTCTCCATCCTTATGCGGGGGTTCTCTCGGCCTATGGGATGGGGTTGGCGGATCAGCGTCAGTTACAGGAGATGTCCCTGGAATTACCCTTATCGCCTCAGACGTATCCGCAACTTGAACGCCAGTTTGAGATTATGGCCCAGGGGGGGATGGGATCTGGGGGCGATTCGCCACCCTCATCGCCACCCTCATCGCAACAGTTACGCAAAGTCCATTTGAAGTATGAGGGGACTGATTCGGCGTTGATTGTGGATTTTGCCACGATTCCCGAGATGCGATCGGCTTTTGAAGCCCTGTATCGTCAACGCTATGGCTTTGTCATGGAGGCTAAACCCCTGGTGGTGGGTACGGTGTCCCTGGAGACTGTTTGGCGGGGCGATCGCCCGGCTGAACAAGCGCGAACCCGTCAGTCGGATCAGCCGCCGCAAGCGATGACAACGGTATCCGCCTATCTCAAAGGGGATTGGCGACAAACTCCGGTGTATGAACGAGATAGCTTGCAACCTGGGGATGTGATCCAAAGTCCGGCGATCCTGATTGAGTCTACGGGAACCAATGTTCTCGAACCCGGTTGGGAGGCGACGTTGACGGAACAAAATCATCTCATTTTCCGCCAATGTCAACCGATAGAGGATCAGGGAACGCCTGAGACGGATGAGATGAATGAGATTGACTGCGATCGCGCTGATCCGGTGTTATTGGAGATTTTTAATCATCTGTTTCGGGCGATCGCCGAACAGATGGGGGTGACGCTGCAAAATACCAGTACCTCCGTCAATATTAAAGAACGGCTTGATTTTTCTTGCGCTATCTTCGATGGGGAGGGCCAATTGGTGGCCAATGCGCCCCATATTCCCGTTCATTTAGGCTCGATGAGTGAGAGTGTGCAAGCCTTGATTACGCGATCGGGTGACTCCCTCAATCCCGGAGATGTTTGTGTTCTCAATAATCCCTATAATGGCGGCACTCATTTACCCGATATTACCGTCATTACGCCAGTATTTGCCCCTGTTTTAGACTCCGACAATCCAAATAAGCGGAACAGGCTAAACACGCCTTTATTCTATGTTGCGGCTCGCGGTCATCATGCTGATATTGGCGGTATCACTCCCGGTTCGATGCCCCCAAATAGTCGCCATATTGAGGATGAAGGGATTCTCTTAGAGTGTTTAGCCTTAGTGAAACAAGGGGTCTTTCAAGAAGAAATGCTCCGAGAGGTGCTGCGATCGGGTCCTCATCCTGCCCGCAATATAGCTCAAAACATCGCCGATTTACAAGCCCAAATTGCCGCCAATCAAAAGGGAGTTGATGAACTCATTAAAATGGTTTGTCATTACGGATTGACAACCGTACAAGCCTATATGAATCATGTTCAAGATAATGCCGAAGAATCCGTCCGTCGAGCAATTTCCGTTCTCAAAGATGGGAATTTCACGTATTATTTAGATGGCGGCGAGCCAATCAAAGTTTCTATCACAATTAATGCCGAACAGCGCTCCGCGAAAATTGATTTTAGCGGTACAGCCTCCCAACTTCAAACAAACTTTAATGCTCCCGCCGCTGTGTGTAAAGCCGCCGTTCTCTATGTCTTTCGGACCTTAGTTGAGGATGATATTCCCCTCAATGCTGGCTGTTTAAAACCCCTAGATATCATTATTCCCGAGGGCTGTTTACTGAATCCTAACTATCCGGCGGCTGTGGTGGCGGGTAATGTGGAAACCTCTCAAGGGATTACAGATGCCCTGTATGGAGCCTTAGGGGTGTTGGCGGGGTCTCAGGGAACCATGAATAATTTTACCTTTGGTAACGAAACCTATCAATATTATGAAACCATTTGTGGCGGGTCTGGGGCAGGTCCAGGGTTCTCGGGGACGGATGCGGTGCATACCCACATGACAAATTCCCGTATGACCGACCCAGAGGTTCTGGAATGGCGCTTTCCGGTACTTTTGGAGTCATTTGCCATTCGCCGGGGAAGTGGCGGCCAGGGGCAATTTTGCGGCGGATCGGGGGTGGTGCGTCGCTTGCGGTTTTTGGAACCGATGATGGCCTCGATTCTCTCGGGCCATCGGCTGGTTCCGCCGTCGGGGTTAGGAGGCGCTGAGCCAGGCCAAGTGGGACATAATTGGGTTAAACGGGCTGATGGAACCCGCATGGATTTAGGGGGAACGGCAACGGTGGCGATGAATCCGGGGGATGTGTTTGTGATTGAAACGCCGGGTGGAGGAGGGTTTGGGGCGCGGTAAGAGGAAGCGGCCGGCGATCGCCTCAACCACTTTGGCGGCGATGTTAACGTAGGGGGAAAGGGCAAATCACCAACAGAACAAGACAGCTACAAGTTACCGGAAGACCCGAAGTCTTTCCCCTCTTGGGAGGGGTGCCCGGAGGGCGGGGTGGGTGATCCGCTGTTCCCCTCTTGGGAGGGGTGCCCGGAGGGCGGGGTGGGTGATCCGCTGTTCCCCTCTTGGGAGGGGTGCCCGGAGGGCGGGGTGGGTGATCTGCTGTTCCCTGTTTCCTATTCTCCTTTCTCTGGTCTTATGAAAAAACTATCTCTACTGTTAGCAAGTTTGTTGGCTATTCTTTCGGTCAACAGCATGAGTATTAGAAATTCGGCGGTTCACTTTAACCTGGAATTTGGGATTGAGTTGGCTGAGGCCCGTCGGGGCGGTGGCCGCAGTCGAGGGGGGTCTTTTAGTCGCCCCAGTCGCACCTCCCCGAGTCGTTCTCGTGGGTCTGGTGGGTCTTCGGGAGGGAGTCGCCCGTCACGAAGTACACCGTCACGAAGTACGCCATCACGCACAACTCCCCGAAGTACGCCCCGAAGTACGCCCCGAAGTACGCCCCGAAGTACGCCCCAGAGTACACCCACCCCCTCATCAGGAGGGGGGTCAACGGGGGGACGAGTCCGAGGCGGCTCGTTTACAACGCCAACTCCGGCCCCTACGCCGGACAGTCGCCCAGGAACAGCACCGGCGAGGGTTCCCCAACGGACAACTCCAGCCCCCACCGCGCCTCGTGCGGACTCTTACCGCGATGAGACCCCACCCCGTGTCGAACGCTCTCGCTCGTTCTTCTTTGTTCCGCTTCCAGGTGGGGGAGGTGGCGGTTCGACGGGTTCCTCGGTGCAAAATCAGGGATCTCAGGTTCAAGGGGAAACGCCAGAGACTAGACCGGAAGGACAACTCACTCAGGACGCTCAAACGAGGTCTCAGGGGAGTCGTCGGAATGGTTCTGGTGGGTTTGTGCTATTCCTGATTCTCTTAGTGGGAGCGGGGATTCTCATGTGGTGGCTCCTGAGTCGTCGTCGTTCGGATGCGGCGGCTGAGTCGCAGCTGACGGTGACGAAGCTGCAAGTGGGGTTGTTGGCTCAGGCCCGTGAGCTTCAGTCTCGTTTGACGGAGTTGAGTTTGGAGGCTGACCTCGCCTCCCCTGAGGGACTTAAGGAGTTTCTCCAGGAATGTTCGTTGTCGTTGTTGTCTCACCCTGATTACTGGACTCATGCTCAAGGGGAGTCTCAGAGCTTTGCGAGTTCTGAAGATGCGGAAAAGGCCTTTGAGCAGTTCTCGATTCAGGAACGCAGTAAGTTCAGTGAGGAAACGCTCTCGAATGTGGGGGGACGGATTCGCGATCGCTCGGCGGAAGCGGATGAGGACTCTGATCCGGGTGAGCATATTGTGGTGACGTTCTTGGTGGCGACACGGGGTCAGGAACCTCCGTTTGAAACGATTTCGGCGGCGGAGGATCTTCAGGCGGCGTTGCAAACTCTGGCGGCGGTTCCCACGGACTCGCTGTTGGTGTTTGAGTTACTCTGGACACCTCAGGCTGAGACGGATTCTCTGACGGCGGATGATTTGTTGAGCTATTACCCGGATTTAGTGATCCTTTAGTCGGCTTTTGAGAAATCTCTGGAACCCCTGAAGAATCAGGGGTTGTGGAGGGAGGCGATCGCCCTCAAGAATCGGGCGATCGCCACTATTTTTTTGAGAATTTGCTGGAAATTTGCCTAGAAATGTGAGAAATGTGATATAAAAGGTAAAGTTTTTTAACGCTAGCTGAGAGCGCATTTTCTTTGGCGTTGCTATCCCGATTCAGGGTGGGCAAGGTTGGAGTGCGATCGCTTTTTTTTGTCTCAAAATTTGCCGGTCTTGGATTTTTAAAGTCTTAAGAATTTTTTAGCAAAACAACGGCGGAAAAAAGTTGACAAATCTCAGGGTCTAGTGTAGCAATCAGCAGAGAGAGTTTTATGACAGCATCGTTGAGCGAAACTTCGGCATCGAGAGTCCCTTCACTTGATGCCGATCTTCGGATTAGGGATATTTTAAACACATTACCCAAGTCAGTTTTTGTTAAGGATCGTCGTCAGGCCTGGACGGCGGTTCTCCAGGATATTGTGTTAGCGGCCGTTGGCTATATCGGGATTGCGATCGCCCCGATCTACCTACTCCCGTTGTTATGGATCGTTCAAGGAACCGTATTAACGGGCTGGTTTGTAATCGGTCATGATTGTGGACATCGCTCCTTTGCTCAGCGGAAATGGGTCAATAATTGGCTTGGTCATATCATGTTTTTACCGCTACTTTATCCCTTTCATGGCTGGCGGATTCAGCATAATCATCATCACAAACATACGAATAAACTCGGGGTCGACAATGCCTGGGACCCTCTCACGGTTGAAACCTATGAATCCTTACCGGCGATCGTCCGCTGGCTCTATACTCGGGTGCGGGGACGGTTCTGGTGGGTTGGCTCTATTGGCCATTGGTTAAAAGAGCATTTTATTTGGACGCAATTTTCCGGACAAGAACGCCAACAAGTCCGCTTTTCCGCCCTATTTGTGATCCTAGTTGGGGGGACTGGATTAGTGCTGCTCGGGACAACCACTGGCTGGTGGGGAGTCGTAAAATTCTGGTTGATGCCTTGGATGGTCTATCACTTCTGGATGAGTACCTTTACCATTGTTCACCACACCATCCCCGATATCCATTTTCAACCTCAGGATACCTGGCATGAAGCCAACGCCCAACTCTGCGGAACCGTTCATTGTACCTATCCACGTTGGGTTGAGTTTCTCTGTCACGATATCAATGTTCATGTCCCGCACCATCTCTCAACGGCGATTCCTTGGTATAACTTGCGTTCAGCCTATGAGGTGATTCAGCGAGATTGGGGAGAGTATACCGTAGAACGAGAGTTCTCCGTCGCCTTGATGCGAGAGATTACCGATCGCTGTCATCTCTATGACTCGGAACACGGCTATCAACGGCTTTAGGGGAGATGGGGATAGGAGGGAGAGCTGGGAAAACTCGCAAAAATTCCTGAATTGGGGAGCTTTTTGGGCAACTCTCGCGTCACAATAAATGTGATTGAATTCGATGAGGCCAACAAGAGATTCTATGAAACCTGTTCTAAAATGGGCGATCGCAACCCTTGCGGCGCTTCAACTCCCCCTCCTAACCCCCAGTGCGGCTCGTGCCGACGAGGTCATCAACTCTTTCCAATGTCGGACCAGTGATGGTGTGAATTTTACCGTGGCCCTGTCCAATGGTGGCCAAGACTCAGACCCGATTATTGTCTGGACCAGTGATGCGTTTACTCGGGCCGGTTACCCCCCAGCTCGTCGTTGCGAGGATGTCACTGAACGCTTCAATACCCTATTACGGGACAATGGCAATAGTCTGGAGAGACTCTATCTCACAGTAGGACGTGTCAATCGACAATCGGTGGTTTGTGCCGTTAATAGCACCCGTTTAGGCTGTAATGCCGACAATGTTCTGTTTACCCTCAGCAATAGCCAGCAGACTCCCAATGAAGTGATGGAGAGCCTGTCAGCACGGACAACAGGAACCTCCATTCAAGAATCAGGGGGAATGCCCTATGTCAACTTGCAACAATTGGTGAATAATCTCTTTCAACGGTAGGGTTGAATCTTCAGTTTGAGACCGTTGCGCCCCCAACACTCGAACAACACTCGAACCCAGGATGATGTTCACACGGTTCCCCATGTTATGACACAGAGATGGCTGCGTCCCCTGGCGATGCTGACGGCGATCGCCCTGTCCCTCCCTCTGACGGCAGCACAAGCCCTCACCGAGGAAGAAATTGATGCGGTGGCCTCGATGACCACGGTCGTCATCGGTCAGGGCTTAGAAGAAGGGGATGTCGAAGCCCGCGCGGAATGGCGACCCGGGTCCGGGGTTCTGGTGGCTCGGGAGGAGGAATTTTACTATGTTTTGACGGCCCTGCATGTGGTGCGTACCCAGGGGGTCGAATATGGCATTCGCACCAGTGACGGCAAAGTCCATAAAGTCGATCTGCTCGAGCATCAAGACAGTATTCTCTATTTTGGCCAAGAGGTCGGAGACTATGGAGAGTCCATTGAGGGCTATGATTTAGCCATGATTCGCTTCGAGAGCGAGGTTGACTATCCTTTGGCCGTCATGGGTCATGCTGAAGATCTCAGTCAGGGCGATCGCCTCTATATCTCAGGCTGGCCGGACCCTGGCCCCGAACAAGCCCGTCGCACTCGGGAGACGGTCAGCGGTCAACTCACAGCCGTGTTTCCCCCAGCCCCGGATGGAGGCTATAGTCTGCTCTATAACCATGACACCCAGGTGGGCATGAGTGGCGGACCGGTGTTTAATGACCAAGGGGCTTTGGTGGGAATTCATGGCCAAGGTCCGGCCAATGGTGACGCCTTTTGTATTGAGCCAGAGTTGAGTCGTGAGAACTCCTGTGGCCTGCGCAGTATCGATTTTGTCGAGGCGTTACGGCGTCAGGGCATTTCCCTAAGCTTTGAGCGTCCTCCGGTTGACCCGGATGTGATTGCGCGAGGTCTGGACAACCTAGAGACGGCTGATACCATTAACGACATTTATGCGGATTTTACCAACTTAGAATCCCTACTTCGAGATGGCCCCTCAGGAGGCTGTGACAGTATGCTGCTCGGAGATCCCTGTGACGGGTTATAAGACCGGGTGTGTTAGATAAGCTCTAAAAACGATATCGTCAACCTGTTGGTGTGTGGAGAACTCGGGCGTATGCAAGGTGTGCTGATGGATTTCTGGGGACGAGGGGGTCCCTGGATTGTCTCAATTGGTTTAGGTTGGCTCTGTTGTCATGACCTATCGCCGGCCTGGGGAACGGCCGGTGACCCCTCGTTAAACTCTCGCGAGTCTCAACCCGTGTTGCAGAAAGCACCGCCGCCAACCTGGGTAAAACAGCAGGGGTCAGACCCCCATCAGGACCGCGATTCTCGGCTTCGGCCGAGTTTCGCTCAGGGGTCAGTTCCGTCGGTGTCTGACCTCTCGGATGTGGCGCCGACGGATTGGGCCTATCAGGCGTTGCAATCGTTGGTGGAGCGCTATGGCTGTGTGACCGGGATACCGGGAGGCGGGTTTGAGGGACGGCGATCGCTGACTCGGTATGAGTTTGCTGCCGCCTTAGATGGCTGTTTACAGGCTTGGGGAGAACTGCGATCGCTCGATGATCTCTCGGCCGAGGAATGGGAGACGTTAGAACGACTCCAGAGAGATTTTGACGGGGAACTTGAGGATTTAGGCGATCGCGTGGCAGATCTCGATCGCCAAATCGCTCAGTTAGAGGCCCAGGAGTTCTCCCCCACCCTCGTCATGGGGGGAGAGTCGATTATTGCCCTCTCAGCGGGCTTTGGGGGTCCTCAGAATAGTGGAGATGCCACGAACCCCGTGTTAACCCATCTAACTCGTTTGGGGTTTGTCTCGTCCCTGACTGGACGCGATCGCCTCAGATTGGAGTTTCAGGCTTCTAACTTTGCCAATCGCGGCTTTGCGAGTCCCTCGGGATTCAATTCAGATATGGCCTTGCTCTCGTTTCAGGGCAACACCGATAATCAGATCCAACTGAGTCGCCTAGAGTATCGTGTCGCCCTGAGCGATCGCTTTGTCATCACCGCTCGTCCGGTGGGATTTAGTCTGAGTAGTGTCCTCACGGCCAACTCCCCCTATTTTGACGCAGGACGCGGGGCCATTTCCCGCTTTGCTGAAGCCAGTCCCGCCTTTAAACTGGGTCGTCTCGATGCTGGAGGGGGCTTTGATTGGCTCATTAGTGATACGGTGCGGCTTCAGGGCGCCTACGGAGTCCGGACAGCGAACCGCCCCGAGGAAGGTCAAGGGCTGTTTAATAGTGATCACTCGGCGTTTGGGGTGCAACTGTTTTTGAAACCCGCACCGACGGTTCTGACCGGAATTTCCTATCTCAATGCGTACTCGGGGAATGGTCGCCTCGATACGTTTACGGGCAGTTTTTTGGCGGATACCAACTCCTTTCTCAATGAACCGGCTCGTATTCAGGGGGTCAATGCCACGCTACAATGGCGCGTGGTGGAGAATGTCACCTTCTCAACTTGGGGAACTTGGCTCTTTAGTGAGGCTCTCGACTCCGATCGCTCGGCTACAACTACCAGTTATTTGTTTGGCTTGAGTTATGCCGACCCGTTTCAACGAGAAGGGGATTTATTGGCCTTATTAGTCGGCCAGCCGTTGCGAGTTGTCGGTGGCACGGGGTTACCCTTTGGCGAGGATGAGGAGACCTCGTTACATTTTGAGTTGTTTTATCGCTTACGGCTGAGCGATCGCATTTCCATTACGCCCGGAATTTTTGTGGTCACGAATCCTGAACATAATGCTGATAATCCAGCCTTAGTGGTGGGAACGATTCGCACGACGTTTCGCTTTTAGAGATTTGTTTTTTAGTTGTTTATACGTCAATTATGAAAACGCATAAAGTCGGGTTAATGCTATTCCTTATGACATCCATCATCGCAGGATGTGATCTAACGGAAACTTCGGTTTCTCAACGCTCCCAAGGTGGAGATGTTCTCGCGGCTAGGGCTGACGAGACTCTCCGGGCCTTGGAGGTGGCGGCCCATGAACAGGTCAATGCGTATCGCCAACGTCAGGGACTGTCTCCCCTTGAACTCGATGAACGTGTCAGTGCGATCGCGCGCCGTCATTCCCAAGAGATGGCCTCGGGAGAGGTTCCCTTCAGTCATGATGGGGTTGAAGACCGGTATGAGGCAATTGACTCGTTAATTTCCTATCGCCAAGTGGCGGAAAATGTAGCCTATAACTTTGGTCATTCTGACCCCGTTCGAAAAGCCGTTGAGGGCTGGATTGAAAGTCCTGGTCATGAACAAAATATGACCGGAGATTATGAAATTAGCGGCATGGGAATTGCTGTGAATGCTGAAGGGGAATACTATTTTACTCAGCTATTTGTCCGTCCTCGCTAGTTCTTAAATTCATTTTTAACACCGTTTAAAAACTCCTGACAAACGAAGTGTAATTGCCGATCCCTTCGCCCGGCCAAAAACACCCGACTCGCTTAACAAACTCGTAACTGTCATAGCCTCAGCTAAACCTCCTGGGAAACTTGCCAGAATTAGGGTGAGACTCCTTGAAAAGAGAACTCAGGACATCGTGTCTCATCTATCGGTGAGTCTGAATCGCTGTCTGTGTCTAACGTCATGGAGTATTCCCAATGAGAACCCCTGTTCAAATCCTCCCGTGTGACTCTAACCTGTGGAGTGAACGTCAAGCGTTGACGGTGATTAGCATCATCCTGGGGACCTTGTCCCTGTTGACTCCCCTATTGGGTCAACTCAGCGTCTCTGCAAACGATCACAGTTCCCCAGAATCGACCTTACTGGCGGGACGAGGAGAAGAGTCCGATAAATGTGTCTGGCTGGGAATTTGTGACTGAGTCTAACACTGAGTCCAACACTGAGTCCAACCTCGAACTTTGATCGAACCTTGTTCGAGTGAGTGCTTATTCCCATCAGTTGTGTCAGACGCCGACCCTAAACCCTCCGTCTCAACCGCGAACCTCGCTGCGAATTGGGTGCATCTCCACAACCCCACCCTAACCCGCCATTATGATTGCATCTTTGGACGTGGCGACGGTCTATCGAGCCTGTAACCCCAGTCAAACCCTCGATATTACCTGTCCCCAAGACCGTCGTTACTATGTTGACTTATCAAAAGCCCGAGGGGGAGATCTTCTCGGGGAACTTGATGCAACGATTCGTCTGTTTTGTCCCCAAGAACCCACCTGTCAATTGCTGGCGGGCCATATTGGCTGTGGTAAATCGACGGAATTGCGACGACTCCAGGCCCGTTTACAAGATAATGGCTTTGCGGTGGTCTATTTTGAATCGTCTCAGGATTTGGATATGGCGGATTTAGATGTGGGAGATATTCTCTTGGCGATCGCCCGTCAAGTCTATGATCGTTTTGGTCACTGTCTCACCATCGAACCAGCCGGCCAACTCTTTTCTCTGGTCAAAACCGCCAATAGTCTCGTGGCCACGGAGATTCCGGCCCTAAACACCGCCGTTGAGAGGGATCGCTTTGGGGCGCAACTGCAACAACTGAGCGCCCGAACCCACGGACGACCGGATTTGCGATCGCAACTACGACAATATCTCGAACCTCGCATTCAAACGTTTCTGGATGCCTTTAATGATGAATTGATCAATCCGGTGGTGCAACACTTACAGCAACAGGATCAAGCCGGTTTAGTGATTTTAGTCGATAATCTCGATCGCCTAGAAACCACTCCAAAACCCTGGGGACGACCTCAACCTGAATATCTCTTTGTCGATCGCGGCGATCGCCTGTGCAAACTTAACTGTCATGTCGTCTACACCATCCCCTCCAGTCTCCTCTTTTCCCGCGACCTGAGCCGCCTCACCATGAGCCTTGGGGTCGATCCGAAGGTGCTTCCCATGGTCTCGATTCAACAGCGCCAGGGTCGCCTCTCAACGCCCGGATTACGGTGTTTACGACAACTGATCCTAGCCCGAGCCTTTCCCGGACTTCGACTGGGAAGCGCCCAACAGCAACGACAGGGCTGCGATCGCCTCTTTGACCATCCTCAAACCCTGAATCGGCTCTGCTATGCTAGTGGCGGCCATCCCCGCAATTTGCTACGGTTATTTCACCGTCAAATCGAAAAAGAGCGTCAATTCCCCCTCTCAGAAAAGTCCCTCAAATCCACTCTACGAGAACGGCGTGACCAACTCTTACGAAGTATCAATAACGACGAACGAGCGTTATTAAAATTTGTCGTCAAACATAAAAAAATTAGCGGAGATGCCGACTATCAATCCCTAATCCGTAGTCTTCTCATCTTTGAATATCGTGATCATCAAGGGTCGTGGTTTGACGTCAATCCTCTCCTCAAAACAGCTACGTTCAACTGACATCTGCTGATGACGTACCATGATGCAACCTTCCCTCTCTCCGAGTCCTGATGGCGATTCCCGCCGCCGTTGCGATTGCCCCACCTCCCCTGGGCAAACCACCCTCGATGAACTCCGTTTTAGCCTCGAAGCCGCCGAGGGACAATTCAAACTGATGTTTGTCCGTTGCAACTACCAAAGCCTGCGATCGCAACTCCTAGAGACCCTACAAGCCACCACCGCCCTACAGATTCAAACCGTCCACATCCAAGCCAACGCCTGTAGTCTCTTCCACGCCCTCTATCCCTATCGCACCCCTCATCACCCCGCCGTCCTCTCCCTCAGTGGCTTAGAAACCGCCAACGACCCCGATCGCCTACTGCGATCGGCTAACCCCGTCCGAGAGGAATTTCGTAAACACTTTCCCTGTCCCCTACTGGTGTGGGTTAACGATCGCCTCCTCAACCAACTCATTCGCCTAGTTCCCGACTTTGAAAGTTGGGGCATCACCTATCACATTCGCCTCAGCCCCGACCAACTGCGGCAACAACTGCGCAACCAAAGCGATCGCCTCGAACAAAAACTCCTACAAGGGGATGGCCCCCTGGCCCAATGGCATCCTAACGCCACCCTCACCCAAGACCGCGATCGCGAAGAACTCCGCAGCGCCCTCAAAGCCCTACAACAGCAACACCAACCGATAAGCCCCGAGTTAACCGCCCGAGTCCAAGTCCTAGTGGGCCGCAACGCCTATGAACGGCCACGGATTCCCCTCGATACCGCCCGCCGCCACTTCAAAAGCGCCCTCACCTATTGGCAACAGCAACCCCAACATCCCGACTCCCTGCAAAAACAAGCCCTCCTCCATCTTCATCTCGGCTTAGTGGCCCTGCGCGATCACGATAGTCGCCGCCTTGATCGCAGCCACCATCATAGCCGTCACACCCTCCTCGACACCGCCCGTCAACATCTGCAAACCTGCGTCGATCTCTTCGAGAGTAACCAGCAACCCGATGCGGTTGCCAAAATTCTGCCCATCTTGGGCGAAACCCTATATCGTCTGGGTGAGTGGGACAGCCTCAACCAACTGGCCCACCGCGCCATTCCACTCCACAAAACCCATAGCAACCTCCTCTACCTCGCCCTGGACTATGGCTTTTTAGCGACAATTGCCAGTCTCGAACAGCGTTGGTATCGCGCCCAAGCCTGGGCTGATCGCGCCCTGCAAGCCTTAGCCCAACTCAACATTCAATCCCCCGTTCCCCTCCCCTTTCAGTTCCTCATCAGTCAAACCATTCGTCTCCTTCTCGTCAAGGCCCAGCAACATCTCGATCGCCTCCACAGCGCCCAAGAAAACCTGGATATCGCCCTAGGGGATCTCCCTCGGGCCTTACAAGAGACTGCCCACCAAATCGACCCCCATTGCTACCTACGACTCCTCGATCGCCTCCGGGATAGCTACCGCCAACATCACCAATATTTAGCCGCCTTTCACATCAAACAGCGGCAACGATCGATTGAACAGCAATATGGATTTCGGGCCTTCATCGGCGCGGGCCAACTTAAACCGCAGCGGCAACATTTCCCCTATACTCCCAGTCAGAGTCGCGGCCTGGCCATGACTCAACCCGGTCACGTGGCCCCGGAAATCCTAGCTTCACCGCGATGGACTGATATCGAGACAATTCGTGAACGGCTGTCGCGACCTGAATTTAAACTCATTACTCTCTATGGTCCTTCAGGGGTGGGGAAAACCTCCCTCATCGATGCGGGCCTGGTTCCCGCCCTGCAACAAATCAGTATCGGCGTTCGGACTCCTGTACCGATTGTGGTACGGGTTTATGATGACGGGGACGATTCGGGTTCGCGCACCCTTTGCGATCGCGCCCGGCAACAGCTGGCCCAATATCTCGATCTCCCCAGTCCCGATTCCACTACCACTGACCCTAAGACTGACCCTGAGACTGACCCTGAGACTGACCCCTATGGCCATCTCCTCGATGTCCTAAAATTCGCCAGTCAGCGCAATCACTTTGTGGTCTTGATTTTTGACCAATTTGAGGAATTTTTCTTCGCCAACACCAAAGCCGATCAGCGTTTGCCGTTTTATGACTTTCTCAACCGCTGTTTTGATATCTTTTATGTCAAAGTGCTGTTGTCCTTACGAGAAGATTATATCCACTGTCTTTTGGAGTGCGATCGCCAACTCGAGATCACCGGCGGTCAGCACAATCTCCTCGACCAAGACCGTCTCTACTACCTGAGTAGCTTTAGCCCCAACGATGCCCGTCATCTGATTGGCCATCTCACCGAAACCCGCCCCCATCTTGACCTGGAACCGGCCCTAATTGATGCGATCGTCGAGGATTTAGCCAATGAATCCGGTGACGTGCGCCCCATCGAACTGCAACTGATTGGCGCCCAACTGCAACATCACAACATCACCCACCTCGATCAATATCGACAACTCGGCCCGAATCCCAAACAACAACTTGTCGAAGACTTCCTCGAAGATGTCATCGGAGATTGTGGCCCCGAAAACGAAACCGCTGCCCGCCATCTTCTCTATCGTCTAACGGATAAACAGGGTCATCGTCCCATTAAAGCCTATTCAGAACTAGACCGAGACTTCAACGACAGCAGCGACGCCCTGGATCTAATTTTAGAAATCTTCGTTAAATCCGGGTTAGTTTCCCTATTACCCGAAGCCCCCGAACCCCGCTTCCAACTGGTTCATGATTACCTCGTGGCGTTTATTCGTCTGTCGCGGGAACGGGCCGACGTTCAGGCCCAGGTAGACTTACAGGAGACGAACCTACGACTGAGTCAGGAAAAAGCCATCCTGAAACAACTGACCCAGGCCCAGGAACAACAACGGCAAACTGACGCCCGTATGAAGCGATTTTGGATTACCGGGGCCGTGGTGTCCTTGCTGGGGGCCGCTGTCTTGGGAGTGGTAGCAAACCTGGCTATCCGCGCTCAAAAAACCGCTGCGATCGCCGAAATTAAAGCCCGCAACGCCGCTGCAAGAGCTTATTTGCCTTTGACCCCCCCGGACTCCTTTTCTGCCCTCCTAGAGAGCCTAAGAGCGGGGGAACGCTTCGAGGAACTCCAGCCCTCAGACCCGGATCTGTTACGGGAGATTGTCCCCCAACTGCAACAGTCCCTGGAAGTCACCTTTGAACAAAATCGCATTGAGACCCCCAGTAAGGGACTTCTCGACCTCAGTTTTAGTCCAGATGGCAGTTTTTTGGTCACAGTGGGGTTAGAAAATACCCTTGATTTCTGGGGACCCGATGGAACCCGACAACAGCGCCTTGCAGCCCATGACAAAGCGGTCACCAGTTTAAGCATCAGTGCTGATGGACAACGGATTTTGACCGGAAGCGATGATAAAACCGCTAAACTTTGGACGCATCAGGGGCAGTTATTGCGAGTTCTCGAGAATGGTGATGCCACGGTCACCAGTGTGCAAATCTCCCCCGATGGCGAAACCTTGGCCATCGCCGATGCTGAGGGTCACGTGAAACTCTGGACGACAGGAGACGACCCTGAACAAGTCATCACGGCCCATCGCAACTGGGTTTTGGGTCTGAGTTTCCATCCTGATGGGCAACGCTTCGCCACCGCTAGCCGGGATGGTACTGTGAAACTCTGGAATCGGGCCAATGGAACCCTGGCCCAAACCTTGACGAACCATGACAGTGGCGTGACGAGTTTGGCGTTTAGTCCCGATGGACGTCAACTGGCCACCAGTGATGCCGATGGTAATGTTTGGCTACGACGAGGGGCAACCTATCAAGAGATTCAACGGCTCCCCTCGGTGAGTGAGAGTCGCATTCTCGATCTGCGGTTTAGTCCAGATGGTCGCTTCATGGCCACGACCACCGCTGAGGGAACAGTCTATGTTTGGACGGCTGACGGTCAGTTACTGCAAGCGTTACGAGGTCATCGTGATGCCGTGTGGGGCGCCAGTTTTAGCCCTGATGGCACTCAACTGGCCACGGCGAGTTCTGATACCAGTATTCGCTTTTGGCAGCTTCAGCGGGATGTGGAGACGGTGTTGGAGGCGAAGCAGGGAGAGGTTTGGGCGGTGGGATTTTCCCCCGATGGTCGCCTATTGGCTTCGGCCCATGAAGGGGGAACGGTGCAACTGTGGACTCTCGATGGTCAACGACAGGGAATTCTGAAGGGCCATGAGGATACGGTTCTCAATGTTAGTTTTAGTCCCAATGGTCGCTTCTTGGTCTCGACGGGGGCTGATGACACGGTGCGGTTATGGCAGGTGGGCCAAGAGGAGGCGCTGCGGGTTTGGTCTCCGGACCAGGGGGTTCGTACGGCTAGTTTTAGTCCCGATAGTCGTCAGTTACTGACGGCGGGAGATGATGGCACTGTTGTGATCACTCGGGTGGCCGATGGGGTGCGACAACGGACGATTCAGGCCCATGAGGAGGCGGTGAATAGTGTCGCTTGGTATCCTGATGGGACTGGGTTTGTTTCGGCTAGTCGCGATCGCACGCTACGGCGCTGGAGTCGGGATGGCACTCGTCAGGCTACGTTTGCAAGTGGTTCGGGGTCAACGGGTTCGGTGAATTGGGTCAGTGTCAGTCCTGAGGGGGATTTGATTGCCTCGGCCAGTTCTGATAATCGGGTACGTCTGTGGACGTTTGAGGGGGAGTTGTTGCAGGTGATGCAAGGTCATACGGGCCGGGTCAATTGGGTGAGTTTTAGCCCGCCGGGACGACCGCTACAATTGGTGTCGGGCAGTGATGATCGTACGGTTCGCCTTTGGCAGTTGGATGGAACCAATAGGTCGATTTTTGAAGGTCATGGGGACAGTGTGTTGAGTGTGGGGTTTCATCCTCAGCAAGAGTTGTTAGCCTCGGCGAGTAAAGATGGTACGGTGCGGCTGTGGTTGCTGCCGAGTTTGGGGAATTTACAGACTTTGTTGACCCGAGGCTGTGCTTGGGTTCAGGACTATCTCAAGAGTTCTGAACCCCTTGAGGCGGGAGAGGGACTATCCTGTCAACGTCGTTGAGGGTCTCAAACGAGTAGAGGATGGCAGAAAAGAGTCTACTCTTGAAGAAAGCGCCAGGGAAGGCTCCCATGGCCCGATGAGCTGCACCCCCCATGACCCAACTGAGTTATTCCCGGTTCCGGTGTTCCCGTCTCACCCCCCCACGATTCCCGTCGGACAAAATTCTGTCACCCACAAGCCTAGGTCTTCGTCCTGAATTTCCCGTTTAACATGGTCACACAGAGCCTGAGCTTGTTCTGGGGTTTCCGTTAGGGCAAACACCGTTGGCCCAGAACCGGACATCATGGCCCCGAGAACCTCACCATCGGACATGACCTGACGCAAGTTCGCCACCGAGGGAAACTCCGGTAAGACCACTTTTTCTAAGTCGTTATAGAGCAGACGACCAATTTCGGCTTTATCGTGGTTTAGCAACGCTGACATCATTGGGCCAGCGTGGAGAGAATTGCGCCGCTGTTCTTGTTCACTCTCACCCGTGGCATAGGTATCAGCAAAGCGTTCCCGGAAGGTTTTATAGGCCCAGGGGGTGGAGACGGCCAAACTGCGATATTTGGCTAACACCACTGACAATCCTTCCATACTCGGTAGGGGGGTGATTTCTTCGCCACGACGACTGGCCAGGGCCGTTCCCCCACTGATGCAAAAGGGAATATCTGAGCCTAACTGCGCCCCTAATTCCCAGAGTTCGGGTTGGGTTAGACCGAGGTTCCACAGTAAGTTTAAGCCCACGAGAACCGCTGCTGCGTCAGCTGAACCGCCCGCTAAGCCGGCGGCGATGGGAATCATTTTGTTCAGGCGAATATCGACACCACCGAGGTTATGATGGCTCTCGGGGTATTGCTGAGCCATCAACTCTGCTGCACGTCGGGCCAGGTTGCTGCGATCGCTCGGGACTCCGGGTGTATTACAGTGGACTCGGAACTGTTCGAGCCCGTTGGCCCGTAACTCCAGGCGATCGCACAGAGCCACACTCTGCATGACCATGGCCAGCTCGTGATAGCCGTCGGGGCGATCGCCGATAATCTCTAAATGTAGGTTAATCTTGGCAGGGGCGGACAGGGTGCAACGTTCCATGAATTTGGCTCAACGGTGGATAGAACCACAAGTACCATTGATCAAGTTATCCTAGAAGGAGGATTTTGGGGAGATGGCCATGCGTCAACATCGATTTACAGCTTTGGGCTTAGCTCTAGCCCTGGTGCTAGGAGCTTGTGGCCCAGACGAACAAGACTTCAGCGCCCCTGACCCCGATGAGACTCCGGTGGCTGAACAAGCTCCCACTGATACAACGGCAGATGCACCCGCCAATGGAGAGGAGGACATTCCTGAAGCTGAACCCTTTGAATCCCCAATTGTGGAAGAAGACGAAGCGACCATGGCGGCTCCCAGCGGCTTAATCTCCTCAACCAACCCCCAAGAGCGCAGCCGTCAAGTTCAACGAAATTTAGATGCGGCTCGGGATGACGGGGCTGACCCTTTTGGCATTTTACCCGTAGAAGTGTCTCGCAGTCAGCGACAAGCCGAAACCGTGACCCAACAAGTCACTGAGGAGCCGGAACCGGGCGCAACCGATACCGGTAACGGAGGGAGAACAGGGAACGGTCAGGGGACACAGAGGACCAACGGGACGAATGGAGGCGCTCCCGGAACGCCAACCGCTGGACCGGGTGGACAAACAGTCGATGCGGCGGCGGTGGAACCCCCAGGGCCACCGCTTCCTCCACTCCCCATGCAAACGCTTAATCCATTACCAGATTTGCCATTTGAATCTGCGGCCACTCCTCGCTTTGCGCCAGAACCGACACCAGTTCCTCAAGTTCCCCAAACTCCGCCAACTCCCCCCCCACCAACGGCGGACACGGCTGAGGCGATCGAAGTCTCGGGGGTGATGCAAATCGGAGATGAGGTGCAGATTATCTTGCGTACTCCCGGTTCAGTGAACAGTCAGTATGTTCGCATTGGTCAAAATATCGCCGGAGGACGGGTTGTTGTTAGACGAGTTGAAAATTTAGCCACGGGGTCCCCACTGGTTATCCTCGAAGAAAACGGAATTGAGGTCGCCAGAGCCGTTGGAGATGCTCCAGTGACCTCTGTTGGTGACGAGGACAATGGAAATGGTCGCAGTGATTTTATCCGACAGGTTCCATCCTCTGATCTCTCTTCGGGAACTCGGACTCTTGCGCCACCTCCACAACTGGAGTCTCAATACGTTGTTTCACAGCAGTGATGTTTGCAACTTGGTCACGTTGGTTAACAGTATGAAAAAGAATCTCGGCATCCTATTTTTAACGCTACTGGGAACACAGGTGAGCCTGTTGAACCTCGCAAGACCTGTCACGGCTCAAGAGCGCGGCGAGGATGGGTTGCTTTTGATTTGTGAAAATCGGGTCATCAATGGTTGGGACCGATGCACCACTGATAACGGTGCTCGCTACGCCGGTTTTCTCAGGAATGGAGTTCCTCATGGTCGAGGTGTTTTTGTCTCGGACAACAACAACCGTTATGAGGGAGAGTGGCGCAATGGGGTTCCTCATGGTCAAGGTCGTTTTGTCTTTGCTGATGATTCTCGCTATGAGGGAACTTGGGAGAATGGCAAAATTGTCTTTGGGTCGGTCTTTTATACCGACGGGAGCCGATATCAAGGGGAGTTTGCTGATGTTCGTCGGATTGAGGTCGAAACGGGGTCAGCAACTGTGACGGAAACTAATCCGCTGGGTCAAACGATTACCCGAAATGAGGAGAGTGTGGTGATCAATATACGGGAAATTTTAAGCCGTCAACCTCAAGGTCGTGGCAGTTTAGTGTTTCAAAATGGCAATCGCTATGAGGGTGACTTTTTCGCGGGACATCCCTATGGCCAGGGAACGTTTACTTTCTCGACTGGCGATCGCTGTCAAGGCTTTTTCTTGAACCGTCAGTTTGATGCCAATAATGCCACCTGTACTTATAATAATGGCGCTCGCTACCGGGGAGAACTCCGCCAGGCACGACCTCATGGCACAGGAACGATGTTCTTAACGGATGGTACAACCTTCGAGGGAGCGTTCCGGGACGGTCAACCGGTCAGTTTCAGCGGTTATAACTAATTCCTCTCTCGCTTCGGGTTAAGCCAAGCTGACCTCGCCCGTTTCCCCCTCTCCCGACGAGTTGGAGAGAGGGGGAAGAACTGAGGTTATATTTAGTGGAACTGAGGACTGTGACGAATTAAGCCCATGAACTCTTGGCGAGTCCGCGCATCATCGGCAAACACGCCTCGCATGGCGCTGGTGGTCGTCCAGGAACCGGGTTTTTGCACCCCACGCATGACCATGCACATATGGGTGGCTTCGATGACTACGGCCACGCCCTGAGGTTTGAGAACCTCTTGTAAGGCGTCGGCGATTTGTCCCGTCAGACGCTCTTGAACCTGGAGACGACGGGCAAACATTTCACAAATGCGGGCAATTTTAGACAGGCCAATCACTTTCCCGTTGGGGATGTAGGCGACATGAGCATGGCCGATAATCGGCAACATATGATGTTCACAGGTGCTAAATAACGTGATGTCGCGCACCAAAACCATCTCATGGGAGTTTTCATTGAAGATGGCCCCATTGAGCAGTTCTTCGAGGGATTGGTCGTAGCCAGAGGTGAGGAATTGCCAGGCTTTGCTGACTCGTTTGGGGGTATCTCGCAGTCCTTCGCGATCGGGATCTTCTCCGAGTTCTGTTAGCAGGGTGCGGATTGAGTGACGCATTTCCTGGTCGGAAACGGTTACATGTCCGTTGGTTTCGAGTTGTTTTTCAAGTCGATCTGTACCGATGAGTTCAGAGGAATTCGATAGTGTCATTAGGCTGTTGAAAATCAGTATCTGTGAGGAAATCGGACGTTAGATTCGGTCTGAGCAAGGCGGCAAAAAAAAGCATTGCTGAGTTGGGCAGTTGACTAACTGCTGTTGAATCTAGGAAACATAGATGTTTCTCCAAAAACGCGAGTGAATTCGCAACGAAAATCAACCATCAATGGTCAAGTTAGAGGCTCACAACCCTGATGTAGCAGGGCGCGGAACTATTTTTGTTAACTGAGTTTCTTGAAAAAATGCCACTTGCTCTGAATACCGCATCGGACTGGCGATCGCTTGAGACTCGATAAAGTTGGCTAGAGAGATCGAGTGCGATCGCAAACAAAGGAGACGGTTTTGAAAGCATGGGCAAAGGCAATAGCTATCCCAATTTTGCTAGAGTTCCCGAGGGTTTAGGTTAGATTGGCTGAAGTTGCCGTGGCGCATCAAAACCCAATTTTGAAAACCCATGACAACCGCACAGAATCGTAAATCACCTTCACGATTCTAACATCTTTTTCAGGCGATCGCCGAGATTTTGACGAATATCTTTAATTTTTCGTCAATCTGAAACTCACAGACAACTCACAGACAACTCATAGACAACTGATCAACCAAGACTTAGGTGGCTTCAATACTTTTAATATCAGCCGCCTCAAGACCACCCTCACCCGCTGCCAAGACTAAGGCCTTTTGTTTCATCGTTTTGAAAATGTTATAAAAGCCATTGGCACGAGAGGGGGTTAAACTCGCCTGTAACCCGGTCTCCTGAATAAAATCCGGGGCCAGTTTGACAATTTCTTCAGGGTTTAAGCCTTCCGTCCCCCGAATCAGGAACGCCAGCAGTCCCTTGGTCAGTTGAGCATCCGAATCCCCGTTAAAGCAAACCTTTCCGGCATCATCAAGCCGTGCCGTGACATAAACTTGAGAGACACAGCCCTGAACCTTATTTTCAGGGATTTTCTCGGCTTCAGGCATCTCAGGCAGCTTTTTCGCCAACCAGAGCAGTTGCTCATAACGCCGTTTCGGGTCAGAGGCGCGCTGGAAGCGTCGAACCATCTTGTCAAGTTCTGGGGGAAGTTGAGAAGTCGTCATCGTCAAATCTTCGGGGTCAAATCTTCGAGGTCAAATCTTCGAGGTCAAGTCTTCGGGGTCAAGTCTTCGGGGTCAAATCTTCGAGGAGGCTCTTGGCGGTCGGGTGTGAACACAGAGGTCAAGCCTCGGGGCGGGAGCTGTAACATCTCATACCCTCTTCAGTTCAAACCGCTTGAAACCGCTTGAAACCGCCCACCCCTGTCTAATAGAGTCGAGTCAGGACTCGAACCCTCAAACCAGAAGCAACTTCGTTTTTTCCTGAGTCGGAGTTCCCTGGCGATGACCGCCCATGGTTCCATAGAGTTCACAGGAATTATTGGGGCTTTCATACAGGCGGAGCTTCTCCAAACTCAAGCCGAGTTCTTGCAACGGTTCAAGGAGCAGATTCCGAATATAAATCGCAATATTTTCAGCCGTCGGAACCACCGTCTCAAAATGAGGAATATCTTTATTAAGGAACCGATGATCGAGCGGTTCAATCACCACCTCTTGAATTAAATGACGTAACGCCCCTAACTCCACCACCATCCCCGTGCGGGGATGAACTTCCCCACAGACAGTCACATCCAGATGATAGTTGTGACCATGGCCATGAGGGCGGGCGCATTTGCCATACACCCCACAGTTGGTCGTATAATCCAGGTCTGGACGGGCAAGGCGATGGGCCGCGCTGAAATAGGTATTGACGGTCAGACGGGCTTGCATGGTATAAATTCTAAGCTTGTCAGGCAAGATACAAAACTTTACTCAATATTATCTCACGGGGCCGGGAATTCGGGGAAGGGAAATTCTCAGGTTCACCGTTTTTCTTGGGCGATCGCCGGTCCTCTGCGCCCCCCCGCAGCGCCCAAGACCCTATCCCTGATGTCAATTAGCCGCATCTGGTGCAGAGTCAGCCGAGAGCTAATCGCGTCGATCAAGCGAGTGAACTGAGACAAGGCAACTCCTCAAGCGATCGCAGTCGAACAGGTGGCCGTATCATTTGGGCCGTATCATTTGGGTAGGCGATCGCCCCAACCGGTCAACCCAACCCAACCCACGCCCCCTCGCTCCACCTGTTCCGAGCCATACTCCTCAACCATGTCCGACCTCGACCTGAACCAGCTTTTTCCCTTTCCCCTCGACGACTTTCAACACGAGGCGATCGCCGCCCTCAACGCCGGCCAATCCGCGATCGTCTGCGCCCCCACCGGATCCGGCAAAACCCTCATCGGCGAATATGCCATCTACCGCGCCCTTGCTAACCAGCAGCGCGTCTTCTACACCACCCCCCTCAAAGCCCTCTCCAACCAAAAATTACGAGACTTCCAAGAGCAATTTGGACCGAACAACGTCGGACTCCTTACCGGTGATCTCTCCTTCAACCGCGATGCCCCCATCATCGTCATGACTACGGAAATCTTCCGTAATATGCTCTACGGAACCCGCATCGGCGAAGTGGGAACCTCCATCCAGGGCGTGCAAACCGTCGTCCTCGATGAATGTCACTACATGAACGATCGCCAACGAGGAACCGTCTGGGAAGAATCCATCATCTACTGTCCCCCGGAAATCCAACTGGTGGGCCTATCTGCCACCGTCGCCAACAGCGACCAACTCACCGATTGGATTAGCCAAGTCCACGGCCCCACGGCACGCATCTATTCCGAACATCGCCCGGTTCCCCTACAATTTCTCTTCTGTAACCGCAAAGGGGTCTTTCCCCTCCTTAACTCAGACAACAAACTCAACAACCGCCTCAAACCGCGCCGAGGCAGCCAAAATCGCCGCCGTAGCCGTCGCGATGGTCTAGCCATTAGTTATGTCGTCTCCCAACTGCGTAAACGGGAGATGTTACCGGCCATCTACTTTATCTTCAGTCGTCGGGGCTGCGATCGCTCCGTGAAGGATATGGGCAACCTCAGCCTTGTCAACGACACTGAAGCCGCCCAACTCAAAACCACCATCGACGAATTTCTACGACAAAACCCCGACGCCGGCCGCGAAGGACAAGTCGAACCCCTCTACCGAGGTATCGCCGCCCACCACGCCGGGATTCTACCCGCCTGGAAAGGCCTCGTCGAACAACTCTTCCAACGAGGACTGATTAAAGTCGTCTTCGCCACCGAAACCCTCGCCGCCGGGATTAATATGCCCGCCCGCACCACCGTCATCTCCAGCCTCTCCAAACGCACTGATCGCGGCCATCGCCTCCTCACCGCCTCTGAATTCCTACAAATGGCGGGACGAGCCGGACGGCGGGGAATGGATGAACAGGGCTATGTGGTGACCCTCGATACTCCCTTTGAAGGGGCGATCGAAGCCGCTACCCTGGCCACCTCCAAAGCCGACCCCCTGGTGAGCCAATTCACCCCCAACTATGGGATGGTTCTCAACCTGCTGCAAACCCACAGCCTCGACGAAGCCAAAGAACTCATCGAACGCAGCTTCGGGCAATATCTCGCGGGCCTCGGCCTACGACCCCAGCAACAGGCTCTCCAAGACCTCGACGCCGAAATCACCGCCGCCCAAAGTAAATTTGAGCAAGTCGACCCCGAATATCTCAGTAGTTACGAAAAACTCCAAGAACGGCTTAAAGAAGAACGGCGCATCCTCAAAACCCTGCAACAACAAGCCGGCGAAGTTCAGAACAAATCCCTCACCGTCGCCCTACAATTCGCCGTTGCCGGGAGTATCGTGCAACTCAAAGGCGCCAACGTGCCAGTCTCCGAGCCTCTCAACGCTGTCTTAGTGACCAAACGACCGGGACCGGGCAAAGCCCCTTATCTCATCTGTCTCGGGGCAAATAACCGCTGGTACGTCGTTACCACCAAAGATGTGGTGAGTCTGCGGGGAGAATTTCCCCGGTTAGAGGGGGTAGACTCCCTCAGCCCACCTCCTGAGATGCCGCCCAAACCCGGACAAACCCGTAACGGCAACTCAGACACCGACACCGTCGCTGCCCAAATTCCTGCCCTAGCAGCCCCAAATATTCCCCCGGAAGTCCAAGAATGGCAAGACCGAGTGGCCGAGATTACCGCCGAACTCGAACGGCATCCTCTCAATCAATTTGGCAATCCCGGAACCCTCATCAAACGAGCGAAACGCCTGGCCCGTCTGCAACGACAACGGAAGGAACGCGAAGAAAGTATCCGCGTCAATTTAGCTCGTCACTGGGAAGACTTTCTCGATCTCATCGATATTCTGATTGAGTTTGACTGTTTAGATGGCGTTTCCATGAAACCCACCCGTTTGGGAGAATCCATTGCTGCTGTACGGGGCGACAATGAACTGTGGTTAGGTTTAGCGATTACCAGTGGCCAATTCGATCGCCTCACCTGTGAACAGTTCGCCGCCGCCTGTGCGGCCCTGGTTATGGAAGTGCGTGCCGATACTTGGACCCGCTACAGCATCACCCCGGAGGTAGAAGAGGCGTTGGGGGGGTTACGAGGGTTACGCCGCCATGTGATTCAGATTCAATGGCGCTATCAGGTGGCGTTCCCGGTGTGGTTAGAATGGGACGCTCTGGGGTTAGTGGAATATTGGGCCTATGGGGTGGAATGGACGGAACTGTGCGAAAATACCAGCCTTGATGAAGGAGATATTGTCCGCATTTTACGACGAACGCTCGATTTTCTCTCTCAGATTCCCCATATTCCCCATGTCAGTCCAGAACTGCGTCGTTTGGCCTGGGATGCCAGTGAGTTGATCAATCGTTTTCCGGTTCGCGATGAGGTTTAGGTGATAGAGACTAACAGGCAATACTCATCTTTCCTGTTAGTCTTTGGGCTATTTTAGCTTTGTTATAGGATTTTCCAAAAATCGTACTACAGTAGGGATGAATGGCTGTTGGCCTTCCCTCAGTGTCTCCTTCCATCGTACAACGGCTAACGCCTCGATGTGGAAGCACGGAGGTCAGCTTGTCACCGGTGTTTTGTGATACCATGGGCGTGAAAAATTACGCGAATTGGTTAGTTGGAAATTGGTGGGTTTAAAAATGGGACAGGCGATCGCAGCTTCTAATTCCTGTGTTCACGAGTTTCGCTCCAGTATCTTGAGAAATATCAAGCATCAGAACTGGCAAGAAGCGATTAACCTCTGTTTAAATTGGCTTAAAAAAGACCCTAAATCGGCGGAAGCTTACAAGCTCCTGGGAAATGTTTATGAGCGATCGCAGCAGCAAAAGTGGGCTGAAACTTGTTACCGACGTGCCATTAAATGTCAAGTTAATTATGCAGAAGCCTATGTTAATTTAGGCAATATAGAAGCTCAAAAAAACAACTGGAAAGCCGCAATTTACTTCATCCAAAAAGCGATCGCAATCCAGCCAAATTTTGCGGGAGCTTACCGCAATTTAGCACGCTTTTGGGAAAAATTGGGCGATCGCATGGCAGCCTTAGATTGTTTGTACGAAGCCTTACGTTTGGAACCTGAGGCTATTGCACTCGAAACTCATCGCAATATCGCTGAGCAACTGCTCGAACTCGGACAGTGGACTAAGGCAATTGTCTGTTTGCAGTGGCTGCCTCAACGAAATCCAAAACTTGCTAAGCTCGCCCATACTAAGATGAGCGTGGCGTTTCGATCGCTCGGTAAACTCAAAGAAGCCCAACTGTGCGATCGAGTTGCCCAGCAAGACTCGGTGGGGAAAACTCCCATTTCAAGAGATTCTCGTACCGAGATGCTTCGCGAACGTCAACGCCCTCAAACCAGCGAGACCGGATCTAGACATGGTAGACATGCACTCGAATGTGCCTTAGCTTCTGACCCAATTGAGTTAGATACGCAAATTCATCTGGCTCAACTCTATTGCGATCGCAAGCAGTGGGCAAGAGCTATTCAAGTTTGTCAAGTTATCCTGACAAAACCCCTCGCCGCATCCTCTCAGGCTGAAATCTACAAATGCCTGGGGACGGCACTTTGGGCGATGGGCGATCGCGATCGCGCTGAAAGCGCCTATCGAGAAGCCTTGCGCCGAAAGCCTCAGTTCCCAGAAGTCCTCGCCAACCTCGGGAGTATCTACACTCAGCAGAAAAAAGTGCCAGAGGCGATCGCCTGCTATCAACGGGCGATCGCCATGAAGCCAGATTTTGCTGGGGCGTACCGCAACTTTGCCAAGCTCTGGGAACAGGTAGGTAACGAACAGCAGGCGCTAGAGAGCTGGAGTCGGGCGCTGAACCTCGAACCTACGGGAGCCACCGCCGCCGAACAGGTGGTACTGGGGAATCGCTGGGCTAGATTGGGCAACTTAGCTGAAGCGGAACGTTTGTATCGACGGGCAATTAGTTTCGAGCCGACACTCTCTCACGCATGGCACAACTTGGGCGAAGTGTTGGGCGCTCAAGAACGGTGGGGTGAGGCCGTCTTGGCACACCAGCGGGCGATCGCCCTCGATGGTGAATCCGTTGAGTTTTATCAGGGGATTGCCAAGGCCTTCGCCGCTCAGGAGCGCTGGCGGGAGGTGGAAGCGGCCTATCATCGGGCGGTGAAATTAGCACCGCAATCGGATGAGTTGTATCACCAGTGGGGAGACGCTTTAGCGCGACTGCAACGCTGGGAAGAGGCGGCGGCGGCGTATCGACAGGCGATCGCGCTGAATGGCGATCGGGTTTGGTCGTACAACAATCTCGGTGACGCGCTCAGGCAGCAGTTGCGATGGGCTCAAGCGGTGGAAGCGTACCGTCAGGCGACGCGGTTAAAGCCAGATTGGGTTTGGGCTTTCTATAACTTGGGCGACGCGCTGGCGAAA